>JAYVCL010000392.1:0-2503 GCA_043749975.1 Burkholderiales bacterium | reverse complement strand
CGCAGTGCTGCCGCTGTTGCCGCCGGCGATGCGCGCCTCGGTCAAGGCCGGCCCGATCGACGAGGCCGGCTGGACCTTGCTGGCCAGCAACGGCGCGGTGTCGGCCAAATTACGGCAGATGGTGCCTGCCCTGGAGGCCCATCTGCGCTCTCAGGGCTGGGCCGGGCCACCCGTGCGGGTGAAGATGCTCAGCCCGGGCTGATGGTGCCGACTATCCGAATCGAACGGATGACCTACCGCTTACAAGGCGGTCCGCGTGGTATCCGGAGAGGCGCTCAGAAGTCCGATATAGGATCATCTACCCAGGTGAATTCGTCCGGAATCGTCCTTGACCTACCGCTTATGTCCGGTTAGAGCGGTATCCGAAATGGTATCCAGAGACGGCAAGTGGTATCCGAAACGGTATCCAGACTGCTGAGCGGACGGTCGGACATCGGGGGCGGCATGGCGACGAGCGAGAGCAAGCGGGCAACGCGGTGGACAGACGCCAAGCTGGCAGCGTTCAAGCTGCCTGACGGCATCGCCGAGCAGCGCGTGCTGGTGGCGCCTGGCCTATACCTGCACGGACGGCGCAATGCCGATGGCACTGCGGCCAAGCACTGGCAGTACCGCGCCCAGGTTGAAGGTGAGCGGCGGTGGTTGTCGCTGGGCGCGTAGCCCGCCGTTGGGCTGGGCAAAGCCAACGAGGAAATGCTGGCGCACCAGAAGGCGCACGAAGCCGCCAAGAAGGGCGAGGCCGACCACCCGGTGATCGCCGCCCGCTTCGCCCGCAAGGCCGCCAAGGCGCAGCCCACCGTGGCCGAGGTCTTCGCCGAACTGATCGAGGACAAGCAGCTCGGCAGCGCACGCAAGGCCGGCAAGCCAGTGCGCCAGCGCACGATTGACGTGCTGAGCACGCTGCGCGGGCTGATGAACTTTGCCACCAAGCGCGGCTATGTCGTCGGCGGCGTCTCGCTGCGGCTTGACGTCCTCGTACCGAAGGTCGTTGGGCGACTGGAATGCCCGCACCACGACATCTGGCAAGAGGGCCATATCGTGGGCTCGGCTGATCGTGGAAACATTGCAGCCGATCTTGGCGGCGAGCACGATTTTTTCATGCCAGGTGACATATCAAGTGCATGGCTCACCTGCTGACAAAATTCCCAAGGCGAAAGGTCGGCGCGACCTCTGTTTTCGCGAATGCGATCAAGGTAGTCGTCAGCCAATGAGTCAGCCTTGGCCGCGATCACGCGCACACGCAGGCCAGCCTCGCGGCATGCGCGGAGCCTGCGCTCGCCCCACACGAGTTCCCAGTGGGACAGTATTCCTTCGGATTCGGGGATCCAGCGGACCATGATCGGCTGCAGGTTCTCCCCCTGGCGAGGATGCTCGCCGAAGTTCCTCGAACTGCTCGTTCTCGAAGGAGGATTCGGTTCGGGTCAGCACGCCACTGGCCTTGACGTGTTCATAAACGGCAGGGTCGGCGAAGATCACGTCGAAGGTCAACTCGAACGGGCCAGAGTTCTTGCTGCGGATGACCTTGGCCAGGTTCTTCAACGTGGTGTTGCTGGCGTTGTTCATTCGCCGATCTCCATCACGCGCGACGGAAGCAGTTCCAGCGGCGAGTCAACTTCCATCAGTTGGTAGATCGAGAAGCGGCACACCGGCCCGATGTCGTTCTCGGGCGGGTTGAGCGGGATGGCAAAGTTGCCGGCCGTCGCCATCTGATGGGCATAGGGCATAGGGCATGTGCAGCACGCCAATGTGGGCGCCACTGCAAATGGCGTGCGCCAGCTCCTGCGTCGCGGCAGTGACCTCGCCGAGGATGCCCACTTCGAGCGGCACGAAGTCCTTCTCGGGCTCCATTTCGCCCATGACACCGTTCTTGCCGTAGATGTGAAAGATCAGCTGCGCAGCGCCCGACTGCAGCTCGGGATAAGCAGCCGCGACGCGGGTCTTCACGCCTTGCAGAAAAGTGTCGATCTGGCCGCCCAGGATCGGATCGCGAATGCCGCCGATGAAGAAGCTGCGCTGGCCGACGATGGCCGCGCCTTCGAGCTTGACCTGGTAGACCGGTGTCGGCCTGAACGTGCTGCCGCGCACGCGCACCGTGCGCTCGTCGAGCTGCTCGTAGCGGTCTGGGTCTGGGTCTGGGCCCAGGCGCGCTGCTGCGGTGGCGGCGGCGCAGCCCGCGCTGAAGTTGAACTGGCGGCGCACGCAGGGCGCAAGGACGGCGCACCGGTGGCGATCCTATGAATCAGGAAAAGGTGGCACCTTTCTGAGCAACGCCCGCAGCAGCCTGCTGGCGCGCCAATCAAGCGGGAGCAGGGCCGGGGGAAAGAATGGCGCCGGCGCCGGCACCGGGAGCGTTCAACGCTCGGCGGCCAAATGCTGGGCCTCGGCGAAGGCGCGCTGGGCGATGCGTTCCAGTTCCACCGGCGCGCGGTTGCCCCAGCGGACACATTTCTCGAAGCTTGCCACGCTCACACAGACCCCGTTGCCGGTGGCGTTGGAGCTGTCCACC
>JAYVCL010000391.1:0-3163 GCA_043749975.1 Burkholderiales bacterium | reverse complement strand
CCAGCCGGGCACCGAAAGCGTCGTCCAGGTTCAGCACCGCCGCCTTCAATCCAGGCCACGCGAACAGCCGCGCCTTGGACTCGCCGTAAGCCTGCATGTCGGCGTGGTAGTCGAGGTGGTCTTGGCTGAGGTTGGTGAACACCGCCACGTCGATGTGCGTGCCGGCGAGCCGGTGTTCGTCGATGCCGATCGACGACGCCTCGATCGCGCAGGCCGCAAAACCCGCATCGGCAAAGCGCTTCAACGCGCGGTGCAGGGTGACCGGGTCGGGCGTGGTCAGGCCGGTGAATTCGATCTCGGCTACCTGTTCACCCAGCGGCGGCTGGCCCACGCCGAGCGTGCCCACCACGGCGCAGCGCCGGCCCAGCGCGGTGAGGGCCTGCGCCGTCCACCACGCGGTGGAGGTCTTGCCATTGGTGCCGGTGACGGCCAGCACGCTCAGGCGCTCACTCGAGTTGCCGAAGAAGCCGCTGGCGATGGGGCCGGTGGCGGCTTTCAAGCCGGTCATCGCGGCGACCTTGTCGGCGTCGAGGCCAAATGCCTCGCAGCCATCGGCCTCGACCAGGCACGCCACCGCACCCGCTGCCAGCGCGGCGGGCACATGCTGCCGCCCGTCTTGCGCATGACCCGGCCAGGCGATGAAGGCATCGCCCGCACACACCCGGCGGCTGTCGGTCGCCAAGCCACGCACGTCGTGCGCGCGCAGCCAGCCGAGCGCAGCGTCCACCGAGGCCAGTCGCGTCAGCGCCATCAGAAGCTCTCCACTTCGGCAGGCAACTGGCGCGCGATGATTTGCGGGCGCACGTCGAGGTCGGGCTGAATGCCCAGGGTGCGCAGGGTTTGCTGCACCACTTCGCTGAACACCGGCGCGGCCACATCACCGCCGTAGTACTTGCCGTTGCTGGGCTCATCGACCATCACCGCGACCACGATGCGCGGGTTGTGAATGGGTGCCATGCCGACGAACCAGGCGCGGTATTTTTTGTCCGAGTAGCCCTTGCCCTCTTGCTTGTAGGCGGTGCCGGTCTTGCCGCCCACCGAATAGCCCATCGCCTGCGCCTTGGGTGCGGTGCCGCCCTCGCCGGTCACCATGTTGAGCATCACGCGAACGTCCTGCGCCGTCTTGGCCGACATCACGCGCATGCCGGCTGGCGGCTGCTCGCCGATCTTCACCAGCGAGGCCGGCAACAGCTCGCCGTCGTGCGCGAACACGCTGTAGGCGCGCGCCAACTGGAACAGGCTGACCGACAGGCCGTAGCCATAACTCATGGTGGCCTGCTCGATCGGGCGCCAGGTCTTGTACGGACGCAGCCGGCCCGTCACCGCACCGGGGAAACTGATCTGCGGCTTCTGGCCAAAACCCACCTGCGTGAACAGCTCGTGCATCTCACGCGGCTGCATCTGCATGGCCATTTTCACGGTGCCGACGTTGCTCGACTTCTGGATCACCTCGGCCACCGTGAGCGCGCCGTGCGGGTGCGCGTCGCTGATGGTCGAGCCGCCGATGCTCATGCGGCCCGGCGCGGTCTGGATCACGGTGCTGGGCGTGACGCGGCCGGTTTGCATCGCCAGCGCAGCGATGAAGGGCTTGATCGTCGAGCCGGGCTCGAAGGTGTCGGTCAGCGCGCGGTTGCGCAACTGTCCGCTGCCCAGATTGCGGCGCTCGGCGGGCGCGAAGCTGGGGTAGTTGGCCAGCGCCAGCACTTCGCCGGTCTGCACGTCCAGCACCACCACGCTGCCGGCTTTGGCCTTGTGCTCGGCCACCGCGTCGCGGATGCGCTGGTAGGCAAAAAACTGCGCCTTCGAGTCGATCGACAGCTCGATGTCGCGGCCATCCACCGGGGCCGTGCTGTCGCCGATGTCTTCGACCACGTGGCCCAGCCGGTCCTTGATGACGCGGCGCGTGCCGCCACGGCCGGCGAGGTCGTTCTGGAACGCCAGCTCGATGCCTTCCTGCCCGCGGTCTTCCACGTTCGTGAAGCCCACCAGGTGCGCCGCCGCTTCACCCTCGGGGTACTTGCGCTTGTACTCGCGCAACTGGAGCACGCCCGGCACGCCCAGCGCGAGCACGTCTTTGGCCACCTGCTCGTCCACCTGACGGCGCAGCCACACGAAGTTCGGGTTGTCATCGAGGCGCTCGGTCAGCTCCTTCGACGTCATGCCCAACAGCCGGGCCAGTTGACGGCGCTTGCCGGCGTCGAGCTCGAGGTCTTTGGGGCTCGCCCACAGCGACGGCACCGGCACGCTGGTCGCGAGGATCAAGCCGTTGCGGTCGACGATGCGGCCACGGCTGGCCGGGAGCACCAGCGAGCGCGCATAGCGAATCTCGCCCTGGCGCAAAAAGAACGCGCTGTCGATGATCTGCACGTACACCGCGCGGCCCAGCAGCACGCAAAAACTCAGGCCCACCAGGGCGACCAGAAACTTCGAGCGCCACGCCGGTGTCTTGGCCGCCAGCAGCGGGCTGCTGGAGTAGCTGAGGCTGCGCACGTTCAGCGCCGCGCCGGCAACGGGTTTGCGCTTGAACCCCTTCATTGCGCCACTCCCGAAGCCGCCGCCGAAGCCGCTCGATCGTAGGTCACGTACTGCGTGATCGTCGGCGTGGCGGTGCGCATGGCGAGCTTGTCGCGGGCGGTCTTTTCGACCCGCAGCGGCGTGGCCTGCGATTGCCGCTCGGCCTGCAGCCGCTCGTGCTCGGTGTCCAGCCGGCGCTCTTCGGTTTGCGCCCGGTCGAGTTCGGTGAACAGGCGGCGCGCGTCGTACGACACACGCACCAGGTAGACGCTGCTGACCAGCAACACGATCAGCAGCAGCAGGTTCAGCCGGGTCATGACAGCCCCCGGCGCATCGGGGCTGCCACCACGTGATCGGTGCGCTGCGCCACGCGCATCACGGCCGAACGCGAACGCGGGTTGGCGCGCAGCTCGGTCTCGCCGGGTTTGACGCGGCCCAAAGACTCGAAGCGCGTGGGTTGCGGCGCCGCGAAAGGCGCGCGCCGATCGAAGGCGGGTTTGCTTTCGCGCGCGATGAAGGTCTTGACGATGCGGTCTTCGAGCGAATGAAAACTGATCACCACCAGGCGAGCTCCGGGCAGCAGCAGTTCGAGCGATGCATTCAGGCCTTGTTCGAGCTCCTCAAGCTCGGCGTTGACGAAAATCCGAAG
>JAYVCL010000390.1:0-8172 GCA_043749975.1 Burkholderiales bacterium | reverse complement strand
CGCCGATCGCCTCGCCGAACACACTCATGCGCTTGCCCCTGCAACCTTGCGCCCGCGCGGCACCAGCGTTGCGGGGGCGACGACCGCGCCGCGTTTGGCATGAATCTCCGCGAGCACTACCTGCGCCTCATCCAAGCCGCTCTTGAGCGACTTCTTCGCTTCGAGAACCGCTTTCTTGAGCTCGTGGGTCAGCCCCGCAAGAATCGCATCTTCGTCAGTTGGCCGTCGTTCGCACCTGGACCGCACCAACTCGGCCACACTGACGCCTTCGCTCAGTGCTTCGGCACTCAGAAACGCCTTGAAGTCAGGCGAGGTCAACAAGGTCACGCGTTCGGTTTTCATGTAGGCCACCTGTCGTTGAGGTTGATATGCGTATGGTAATGCGTATGCGCATGTGGGTCAACTATCCAGCGTTTGCGTATCCAGCGTTTACGGAACGGGCGGTCCAGGTCGACCGTCGAATCAGTGCTTCGGCCAAGCATCAGCCTGGAGACGCTCAGCGGGGAACGGGAGCAGGAAATCCCGCATGCGATGAATAGAACAGTTGAGCCAGGCGTCATACTCGGCCTCGTCGAGGATCACGACCATGCGCTTCTCGTCGCCGGTCGCGCGGCCCTCACGGGCCGCACGTGGATTGAGACTCGACGCCGGGACCAACATGGCGCATTGGCACGTCACAAGGCTCGCCAAAATCGCATGCGGTCGCTGCATGAAAAGTCGCGCCTGGTTCAACCCGCGCGGCGTCAAACCCGCGATGAGCAACTTCAGTGTTTCCCATCGAGGCGAGCCGTTACAGCAGCGGCATCAGCCAACCCGGCACTTCGTGTCTGAGCCGTACCGCTTTTATGCCCGCTCGATCCGCGCGTACGCGCTGTGCGCGTGGATGGACTCGAAGTTTTCGATGTCCACGCTGTAGCGCCCGATGCGGGGGTCGGCGTTGAGCCGCAACGCGACGTCGCGCACCATGTCTTCGACGAACTTCGGGTTCTCGTAGGCTCGCTCTGTCACCCATTTTTCATCGGCTCGTTTGAGCATGGGCCAGATTTCACTCGACGCCGAGTCTTCGGCGAACCGAACCAGTTCGAGCCACGAAATCTCTTGCAGCAACTCGACCTGGATCGTCACGTGGGAGCGCTGGTTGTGCGCGCCGTAGTCTGAAATCTCTTTCGAGCACGGGCACAGCGACTTGACCGGGACCACCACTTCGGCGTGGATGCAGATCTCGCCGCCACGCGATTCGGCAATCCACTTGCCTTGGTATTCGAGCAGGCTTTCCACGCCCGAGACGGGTGCGCGCTTGCGGATGAAAAACGGAAACCGGGCCTCGATGCGGCCCTCGGTGGCGTGCAGCGCAGCCAGCATGCGAACCAGGCCCGAGCGCAGCGCGGCGGCATCCATCGGCGCGTCCAGCGCATCCAGCCACGCGACGAAGCGCGACATGTGGGTGCCCTTTTGTTCGGCCGGCAAGGCCACGTCGAGATCCCACTGCGCCACGGTCGACGTGACCGCCTTGCCGATGCGCAATTGCAGCGGGTAGCGAACGTCTTTCACGCCCACGCGCTGGATCACCAAGTGGCGTTCGTCACGCTCGCTTTGCGTGTCGGGGATGTGCAGTGAACTCTTCAGATCGGTCATTTGATTCATGGAAATCTCTCGCGGCCTGGCAGCTCGATGCTGCTCGGGCCGAAGCTTTTGCGCCAAACGCGAGCATCTCACCAATCGAGCTGCATCCAGGCGCAAGGGACATGAACGCGGCGTTCAGCCGGCGTCAATGGTTGACTGCGGGACGCACCAGGGCAGGCCGGGCACCGAAGCGCTTGAGGATCGACTGCTCGATGCCCGCCGCGTCGAGCCCGCACAACTGAAGCAGCTTGAGCGGGTCGCCATGCTCGACAAACTCGTCCGGCAACCCCAGCACCAGCACCGGGATCTGGATACCCGCGGCTTGCAATGCCTCCAGCACCGCACTGCCGGCACCGCCCATCGTGCAGCCTTCTTCGACCGTCACGATGGCATCGTGCGTGCGCGCCATTTCAGTCACCAAGGCGACATCGAGCGGCTTCACGAAACGCATGTTGGCGACGCTCGCATCCAGCCGTTCGGCTGCCGCCAGCGCGGGGTGCAGCAAGGTTCCGAAGGCGAGGATGGCGATGCGCTTGCCGCCCTGGCCCAGCGGCTTGCCGGCCTCGCGGCGCAACTCGCCGGTGCCCAGTGCGATCTCGGTCATCTCGGTCTGAACTTCAACCCCTGCGCCGCGGCCACGCGGGTAGCGCACGGCCGTGGGGTGGTTTTGCTTGAACGCGGTGTACAGCAGTTGCCGGCACTCGTTTTCGTCCGACGGCGTCATCACGTTCATGTTGGGAATGCAGCGCAGGTAGGCGATGTCGTAGGCCCCTGCGTGGGTGGCACCGTCGGCCCCCACGAGGCCGGCGCGGTCGAGCGCAAACACCACCGGCAGGTTCTGAATCGCCACGTCGTGGATCAACTGGTCGTAGCCACGCTGCAAGAAAGTGGAGTAGATCGCCACCACCGGCTTCAGGCCTTCGCAGGCCAGGCCGGCCGCAAAGGTGACGGCATGCTGTTCGGCAATGCCGACATCGAAATAGCGTTTCGGAAAACGCCGCTCGAACTCGACCATTCCCGAGCCCTCGCGCATGGCGGGCGTGATGCCGACCAGCCGCTCGTCCTTGGCGGCCATGTCGCACAGCCATTGGCCGAACACCTGCGTGAACGTGGGCTTGCCTGGCGCGGCCTTCTTGATGCCCATGGCCGGGTCGAAGGTGCCCGATGCGGCGTGATAGGCCACCGGGTCGGCCTCGGCCAGCTTGTAGCCGAAGCCTTTCTTGGTGACCACGTGCAGGAACTGCGGGCCTTTCAGGTCGCGCAGATTCTCCAGCGTCGGAATCAGCGAATCCAGGTCGTGCCCGTCGATCGGGCCGACGTAGTTGAAGCCGAATTCCTCGAAGATGGTGCCGGGCACGACCATGCCCTTGGCATGCTCCTCGAAGCGGCGCGCCAGCTCGAACAACGGCGGCGCGTTTTTGAGCACGTTCTTGGCGGTGTCGCGCGCGGTCGAGTAGAACTTGCCGCTCATCAGGCGCGCCAGGTAGCGGTTCAACGCACCCACCGGCGGCGAGATCGACATGTCGTTGTCGTTCAGCACGACCAGCATGTTGGCACCCGAAACCCCGGCGTTGTTCAAGGCCTCGAAGGCCATGCCGGCGCTCATCGCGCCGTCGCCGATGATGGCCACCGCCTTGCGGTTTTCACCGCGCAGCTTCGCGCCCAGCGCCATGCCGAGCGCGGCCGAAATGGAGGTCGACGAATGGGCGGTGCCGAAGGTGTCGTACTCGCTTTCATCGCGCCGCGGGAAGCCGCCCAGGCCGCCCAGCGTCCGCAGGGTGGACATGCGTTCGCGGCGGCCGGTGAGTATCTTGTGCGGGTAGGTCTGGTGGCCCACGTCCCACACCAGGCGATCGCTCGGCGTGTTGAACACATAGTGCAGCGCGATCGTCAGTTCCACCGTGCCCAGGTTGGAGCCCAGGTGGCCGCCGATGTGCGATTGCGCCACGCTTTGCAGCACGCATTCGCGCAGCTCCACCGCGAGTTGCTCGAGGTCATGCCGGGGCAGCCTGCGCAAGTCGGCCGGGCTGTGAATCGTCTTCAGCAGGGATTGGTTCATCGTCAACTGTCTCGCTCTACCACTTTGTCTGCCAGGGTGCACAACCACGTCACGTCGGCCAGGCCGGAGTGGGCCAAGGCGGCATGCGCCTTGTCGCGCAGTTCCCATGCATGTTGCATGGCCGCCGTCAGGCCCAGCACGCTGACGTAGGTGGGCTTGTTGCGGTGAACGTCTTTGCCGGCGGTCTTGCCCAGCGTCTCGGATTCTTGCGTCACGTCCAGCACGTCGTCGACCACTTGAAACGCCAGGCCCAACGCAGCGCCGTACTCGGACAGAGCCTGCCACGCCGCCGGACTGGTGGCGCCGCAGGCCGCGCCCATCAGCACGCTGGCCTGCAGCAAGGCACCGGTCTTGCGCCGGTGCATGTCGCGCAGCGCGTGTTCGTCCAGCGGTTTGCCGATGCTGGCCAGGTCGATGGCCTGCCCACCGGCCATGCCGGCGTGGCCTGCGGCACGCGACAAAAGCGAGCACAGGCGCGCCTGCAACAGCGGCGGCACCACGCCATCGGCGGGGGTGAGCACCTCGAACGCCAGCGCCTGCATTGCGTCGCCGGCCAGCATGGCCTGGGCTTCGCCGAACTGCACATGCACGGTGGGCTTGCCGCGGCGCAGCACGTCGTTGTCCATGCAGGGCATGTCGTCGTGCACCAGCGAATAGGCGTGGATCAGCTCCACCGCGCAGGCTGCGCGCAAGGCCGCCTCGCGCTGGCCGGCCACGGCTTGTGCTGCGGCCAGCACCAGCAGCGGGCGCAGCCGCTTGCCGCCGTCGAGCACACCGTAGCGCATGGCCAGCCCGACACCGGCGGGTGCGTCAGAGGGCACCCAGGCGTCGAGGCATGACTCGACCGCGTCCAGTTCAGCAGCCGCCCAGGCGTTGAAATCGACGCCCGTCATGTGGCGGCCCAGGGCTTGAGTTGCCCGTCTTCGAGCACCTTCACTTGCTGCTCGACGGCTTCGAGCCGGGCCCGGCAAAAGTTCAGCAGCTCGGCGCCGCGGCGGTAGTTTTCAAGCAGTTTGTCGAGCGCAAGCTGCCCGCCCTCCATCGCCGCGACCAGCCGCTCCAGTTCGGCCAGAGCGTCTTCGTAGGTGGCAGGCGCCGCAACGGGCACAGGGGCAGCAGGTGATTTCGCCATGTTTTTGCAGCGTCGATTGTAGTCAGCCGCAACTGCCAGCCCGGCGCTGCGAAACAGGGACGCGACCGAGTGCGCTTCGGGGCGTACCACGGGCTGCGCTTTGAGCCGGCTTTCAGCCCCGCCGGCCTGCCCCGCGCAGCTACAATCTGCGCCCTCTCCCGCCATCCATGGCGGTTCGCCTCCGGCCAGTTCCACGGGCCGAGGCGCAGTGGTTTTGGCCGTGGCCTTGGAGACTTGCGGGATCATGTCCGATCTGAACGTCCCGCCGGAACTCGTCGGGCGCGGCGAGCTGCCTTTGCAGGCATCCGCCTATTTCGACCCAGCCCTGTTTCAGCGCGAGATGGACACCATCTTTCGCCACGGTCCGCGCTATCTGGGCCACCAGTTGGCGGTGCCCGAGCCGGGCGACTTCTACACCCTGCCGCAAGAAGGCGACGGCCGCGCCCTGGTGCGCACGTCGAACAGCGTGGAAGTGATCTCGAACGTGTGCCGGCACCGCCAGGCGCTGATGCTGCATGGCCGCGGCAACACGCAAAGCCACATCGTGTGCCCGTTGCACCGCTGGACGTACGACCTGAAGGGCCAGTTGGTGGGCGCGCCGCACTTTGCCGAGTCGCCGTGCCTGCATTTGAACAACTACAAGACACGCGCCTGGAACGGCCTGGTGTTCGAAGACAACGGGCGCGACATTGCAGCCGACATGGCCGCGCTCGGCCCGCGCGGCGAGCTCGACTTCAAAGGCCATGTGCTCGACCGCGTGCACATGCACGAGTGCAACTACAACTGGAAGACCTTCATCGAGGTCTACCTCGAGGACTACCACGTCGGCCCGTTTCACCCGGGCCTGGGCAACTTCGTCGACGCGAGCAACCTGCGCTGGGAAATGGGCCGCGACTATTCGGTGCAGACCGTGGGCGTGGCCAGTGCGGCTGGCGAGGCGCTGGGCAAGGCCGGCTCCGACGTGTACCGAAAGTGGCACGACGAAGTGCTGCGCTACCAAAACGGCACGCCGCCTGCGCACGGGGCCATCTGGCTGACCTACTACCCCGGCGTGATGATCGAGTGGTACCCGAACGTGCTGGTGGTGTCGACGCTGTACCCGCGCGGGCCCCAGAAAACCACCAACGTGGTCGAGTTCTACTACCCCGAGGAAATTCACGCCTTCGAGCGCGAATACATGGACACGCAGCAGGCCGCGTATCTGGAAACCTGCGTTGAAGACGACGAGATTGCGCTGCGCATGGACCAGGGCCGCGCCGCGTTGCATGCACGCGGTGACCATGAATCGGGCCCCTATCAAAGCCCGATGGAAGACGGCATGGAGCAGTTTCACATTTGGTACCGGCTGGCGATGGGATGACCGCCCGCGTCGGCCACGTGCAGAGCGACGCGGGGGCTTCCGTTTCTTCGGCCTGGTTGATGGTGTGCGCGTCGTTCTTGTTCGCCACCATGGGCGTGTGCGTGAAGCTCGCCTCGGTTCAATATGCCACCGGTGAAATCGTCTTCTACCGTGGGCTCATCGGGGCGGCGGTGATGATCGGCATCACCCGCTGGCACGGCGCGTCGCTCAAGACCCAGGTGCCCGGCATGCACTTCTGGCGCAGCCTGTCGGGTGTTATCGCGCTGTGCCTTTGGTTCTATGCCATCGGCAAGCTGCCGCTGGCCACGGCGATGACCTTGAACTACATGTCGTCGGTGTGGATGGCGCTGTTTCTGATCGGCGGTGCGGTGATGCTGGGCACGGCCCGTATCGACGGGCGACTGGTCGCCACCGTGCTGCTGGGCTTTGCCGGCGTGGCGCTGATCCTGCGCCCCACCATCGAAGAACAGCAGTTGTGGCATGGCCTGATGGGTCTGCTGTCGGGCATCGTGGCGGCCACCGCCTATTTGCAGGTGACGGGGCTGGCGCGGGCGGGTGAGCCTGCCTTGCGCATCGTGTTCTACTTTTCGATCGGTGGCGTGGTGGCCGGGGCGCTGACCACGCTGTGGACCGGCTGGCATGCACACACCCTGCGCGGCGCGGCCCTGCTGCTGGCGGTGGGCGTGCTGGCCACCACCGCCCAATGGATGATGACCCGCGCCTACAGCCATGGCCGGCCCTTGGTGAATGCCAGCCTGGCGTATCTCGGTATCGTCTATTCCTTCATCTACGGCGTGCTGCTGTTCGATGACCGCATCACCTGGATGGCGCTGGCCGGCATGGGGCTGATCGTGGCTGCCGGCCTGGCCGCCACCATGCTGCGCCAAGGCACCGCCGCCGAAGCCACCACCGCCACCGAGTCTTGAGCACTGTCCACACCATGCACACCACACTGATCACCGCCCCGCAACTGCGTGCCCTGCTGGACAGCACCGCCGAAACGGTGGTCCTCGACGCCAGCTTCGACCTGGCCGATGTGCAGGCCGGCGAACGCAGCCATGCGCAAGGCCATCTTCCAGGTGCGCGCTACGTGCATCTCGACCGCGACCTGTGCGCCGCCAAGACCGGTCGCAACGGCCGCCACCCGCTGCCGCTTTGCGATGTCTTCTCAGTCACGGTCGGGCGGCTGGGGATCACGCCTGCCACCCAGGTGGTCACCTATGACCAGCAAGGCGGCATGTATGCGGCGCGGCTGTGGTGGATGCTGCGCTGGCTGGGCCACGCGCCCGTGGCGGTGCTCGACGGTGGCCTGGCCGCCTGGCAAGCTGCAGGCGGTGCCTTGCACACGACGGCGCAGCCGCTGTCGGCAGCACCGGCCTTCCCTGCAGGCAAGGCCTTGGCGGGCAGTGTGGATGCCGATCAGGTGATGGCTCGGCTGGGCACGCTGCCCTTGCTCGATGCGCGCACTGCGGAACGCTTTCGCGGCGAGGTGGAGCCGCTGGACGCGCAGGCCGGGCACATTCCCGGCGCGCGCAACCGATTTTTCAAAGACAACCTCGACGCCAGCGGCCATTTCAAGACGGCCGAGGTGTTGCGAGCCGAATTTGCCGCCCTGCTGGGTCGGGCGCAAGCCACCGAGGTGGTTCACCAGTGCGGCTCAGGCGTCACCGCCTGTCACAACCTGCTGGCCATGGAGGTGGCGGGGCTGGCGGGATCGCTGCTGTACCCCGGGTCGTGGAGCGAATGGTCGGCCGACCCGGCGCGGCCCCTGGCGCAGGGCTGAAATGCCGTCGATGAAGGCGGTGGGTTGACCCGCCTGCGTTGAAGGCGCTGGCAGAGCCACGGCGATTGACGTGCGTCAATGCGGACGACCCTGTCTGCGGGAACACTGGAGGCTGCTGCGAATCACACCTGCTTCGCAGCCCACAGGAGTTGACCATGTTCAAGCGCATTCTTGTCCCGACCGATGGCTCCGACATCACCACCAAGGCGACCGAG
>JAYVCL010000389.1:0-10523 GCA_043749975.1 Burkholderiales bacterium | reverse complement strand
GAGCGTCGCTGGCCTTCCGCTGGCTCTTAGAATTCCAGATGTTCACACTCGCATGTCGACCCCATCGCTGGCCCGGGGCGGGGCTGATGCTGGTGTTTCTGGCCGCCTGCCAGACGCCGCCGCAAGCTCCGCCGCCACCCGCCACGCCGCCGGTAGTAGCGGCTCACCAAGACAGCGCCAAACCAGCGCCGCGCCCGCCACGCATCGGCTTGGCCCTGGGCAGTGGCGCGGCGCGCGGCTTTGCGCACATCGGCGTGATCCAGGTGCTGGAAGAAGCCGGCATCCAGCCCGACCTGGTGGTCGGCACTTCGGCCGGCAGTGTGGTGGCAGCGCTGTACGCCTCGGGCAAGAACGGGCGCGCGTTGGCGCAACTGGCCGACGGCATGGACGAGTCGACCATCACCGACTGGGCGTTTCCTGGCCGGGGTCTGATTCGCGGCGAGGCGCTGGCCAAGTACGTGCGCGACAACACCAGCGGCCGATCCATCGAGCAGATGCGCCTGCCGCTGGGCATCGTGGCGACCGACCTCGACAACGGTCAGCCGATCCTTTTCCAGCGCGGCGACCCAGGGGTGGCGGTGCGCGCATCGAGCGCCGTGCCGGCGGTGTTCCAGCCGGTGCGCATCGGTGCTCGAGAATATGTGGACGGGGGCCTGGTGTCGCCCGTGCCGGTGAGGTTTGCGCGCGAGATGGGTGCCGAGCTGGTGATCGCGGTGGACATCACGTCGGTGCCCGACGGCAACGCCACCGGCGATCCGGTGCGCATGCTGCTGCAGACCTTCGCCATCATGGGACGCAGCATCAACCAGTTCGAGCTGCGCGAGGCCGACGTGGTGCTCACGCCCAGGCTGCCCGGCGTGTCCAGCGCCGATTTCGCGTCGCGCAAGCGCTCGATCCAGGCCGGTCGCGACGCGGCGCTGGCCGCGCTGGCGGAGCTGCGGTCGCGCATCGCTGCAGGGACGAAGTAGCGGCCCATGGCGCGCCCGGCAAAAGAAAACGGCCCGGTGTTGCCACCGGGCCGAAAGGTACCTTCGAGGAGAAAATTCAACCGGTACCGAGGAGACAACCTTCAAGGAGACTACAAGCATCGCTTGCACCTCCTGTAGGACGGGCAACTGGGCCCGAAGTTCACCTCGGCAACCTAAATTTACCCGCCGAGGCCAGGCTTCAGCGCTTGGCGACTTTGGCTGCTTGCGATGCCTTGACTGCCGTGGCCGAAATGGCCTGGAAGTTGGCTTCGGCCACGTCGGTGGCTTGCTTGGTGGCCTTCTGAACGCCGTCGAACGCGTTGTTGGCAGCGGCCACAGCCGACTTCACCAGGGCAACCACGTTTTCAGAGCCGGCAGGCGCATTCTTGACAGCCGTGTCGACCAGCGACATGAACTGCTTCTGCGCATCGGCGGTGGTGGCTTCAGCCACTTTGCTGACTTCGGCGCTGGTCGAGGTGGCGATGTCGTACAGGTGGCGACTGTAGGCGGCAGCTTTTTCGGCAACCGGTTGCAGCAAGCCAGCTTGCAGGGCCAGCAGTTCTTGTGCGTCTTTGACCGACAGCGCAGCCTTGGCTGTGTCAGCCACTTCGCTCATGGCAGCTTTTGCCACTTGCAGGTTCAGTTCGACGAGTTTTTCGACGCCTTCGAACGCCTTGCCGGTCAGACCGATAAGGATTTCGACGTTGGATTTGTGAGCGGTCATCATTTGTTCAGTGGTCATCATGTTCATTCTCCAGTGGGTTGAGTCTTTGGCTTCTAGGCGCAGACTTTGCTGCACTGCACCATGAAGCGAATTGTACGAGGCTCGTGTGACAAAGCAAGCTGTTTTTGGTGCAGCGCAGCAAATTAGTGCGCTTTTTCTAATGCTGCCTGCGAATCGGCACAATCTGGCGCGATGCAGGCTTTCCACTCCGACCACTTCGTCTTGCCGCTGCCCGAGGGGCACCGCTTTCCGATGAGCAAGTACCGACTGCTCCGAGAGCGGGTGGAGGCCGAACTTCCACAGGTCGAACTGAAGCAGGCCGTGGCGGCCAGCGACGGCGAACTGGCGCTGGCCCACAGCCCGATGTACGTCACCCAGGTGACCGAAGGCTTGCTCAGTGCCACCCACCAACGCGAAATCGGCTTCCCCTGGAGCCCGCGCATGGCCGAGCGAGCCCGACGCTCGGTCGGGGCGACTATCGGTGCGGCACGTGCCGCCCTGATCGAAGGCGTGGCGGCCAACCTGGCCGGCGGCACCCACCACGCGTATGCCGACAGGGGCGGTGGCTACTGCGTGTTCAACGACGTGGCGGTGGCCGCGCGGCTGATGCAGGCCGAATGCCACCGCGCCCATCGGCGACTGCTGCGGGTGGCCGTGATCGACCTCGACGTGCACCAGGGCAATGGCACGGCAGCGATTTTTCGCGACGACCCGACGGTGTTCACCTTGTCGATGCACGGCGAGAAGAACTTTCCGTTTCGAAAGGAAGAGAGCGACCTCGACGTCAACCTGCCCGATGGTTGCGACGACCCCACCTACCTCGCCGCGCTTGACGCGGCGCTGGCGCAGTTGTGGGCGCAGCACGCCGACGCGCCGCCCGGCTTGTTGTTCTACCTGGCCGGTGCCGACCCGCACGAGGGCGACCGCCTGGGCCGGCTCAAGGTATCGGCCGCCGCTCTGGCCGAGCGTGACCGGCGCGTGCTCGGCGCAGCGTTCAAGCGGCGCATTCCGGTGGCCATTTCGATGGCCGGTGGCTATGGCCGGTTGATCGACGACACCGTGGCGGTGCACCTGGCCACGCTGCGCGAAGCCATGCTCAGCGGCGAGCGCTGGAATCCGCCTCGCTACCGGCGCTGAAGACCGATGAAACAATACGAGCCGATGACCCCGCGCACACAACCCGAACCCCGAGACGCCTATCGGCACTTCTCCACCTTCAGCACCCGCTGGATGGACAACGACGCTTATGGCCATCTGAACAACGTCGTGTACTACAGCTTGTTCGACAGCGTGGTGAACGAGTACCTGATCGGTGCCGGTGCGCTCGATATTCAACATGGCGAGGTGATCGGCCTGGTGGTCGAGTCGCACTGCGACTATTTCGAGCCGATCGAATTTCCGCACAAGGTGGACGCCGGCTTGCGCGTGGCGCACACCGGTTCGTCCAGCGTGCGCTACGAGATCGGCGTTTTCGCGCAAGGCCAGCCGCTGACCGCTGCGCGCGGCCACTTCGTGCACGTGTACGTCGACCGCGCCACCCGGCGACCGGCCGCCATTCCCCTGAACCTGTCTCATGCCTTGCAAGGACTATCGTGATCGAACCACTTGAACTCAGCGCAGCGGTCGACGCCGCCATCACCTCACGCGCCTCGGTGCGCGCGTTTCTGCCAACGCCGGTGCCGCGCGCCGTCATCGAAGACATCCTGCGGGTCGCGGCGCGCGCGCCGTCGGGCACCAACACCCAGCCCTGGAAGGTGTATGTGCTGACGGGCGCTTCCAAGGCCGCACTGTCGAGCAAGATCAACGCGGCACACGACGACCCTGGCGTGAATGCAACCCACAAAGAGGAGTACGCCTACTACCCCACCGAGTGGCAGTCGCCCTACATCGACCGGCGCCGCAAGATCGGCTGGGACTTGTACAGCCTGCTGGGCATCGGCAAGGCCGACAAAGCACGCATGCACGCACAGCATGGCCGCAACTACCGCTTCTTCGATGCGCCGGTGGGGCTGATGTTCACCATCGACCGCGTGATGCAGCGCGGCAGTTGGCTCGACTACGGCATGTTCATGCAAAGCGTGATGATCGCCGCGCGTGGCCGGGGCTTGCACACCTGCCCGCAGGCGGCGTTCAACCAGTACCACCGCATCATCCTCGAGCACATCGGCGCACCGCCCAACGAGATGCTGGTGTGCGGCATGTCGCTCGGCGTGGCCGACACGCAGGACATTGCGAACACGCTGGTGACCGAGCGCGAGCCGGTGGCCGGCTTCGTCAGCTTTCTCGATTGACCGAGCCCCATGCCGGCAACCGCTCCTGCGCTGGCCGGCATCCCGGTCGACTTCATCCTTTTCGCACTCACCTTGCTCGGCGTGGCGCTGTTCCACCGGCACACGCTGAGGGTGGCGGTCAGCGGGCTGCTGGTCATCACGCTGTACAAGCTCGCCTTCACGGGCTTCCTCGGCGCGCCGGGCTTGGCCGGTTTGGCCATGCACCTGCGCCACGAATGGGTGACGCTTGCCAACCTGTTCGGCTTGCTGCTGGGCTTTGCGCTGCTGGCCAAGCACTTCGAGCAAAGCCAGGTGCCTGCCGTGCTGCCGCGCTACCTGCCCGACGACTGGAAAGGCGGCTTCGTGATGCTGCTGCTGGTGTTCGTGATCTCCAGTTTCCTGGACAACATCGCCGCCGCGATCATCGGCGGCACCATGGCCACGACGCTGTTCAAGGGCAAGCTGCACGTGGGCTATCTGGCCGCCATCGTGGCAGCATCGAACGCGGGCGGTGCCGGCAGCGTGGTCGGCGACACCACCACCACCATGATGTGGATCGCCGGCGTGGCACCCGGCCAGGTGTTCGAAGCCTATGTGGCTGCCGTGCCCGCGCTGCTGTTCTTCGGCGTCATCGCGGCCCGCCAGCAACACGCGCTGCAGCCCATCACCAAAGACGCGCCGGCGGGCGTGCGCATCGAATGGTCGCGGCTGGTCATCGTCGGCATCATTTTGCTGTCGGCCATAGGGGCCAACGTGTATTTCAACCTGCGCCATCCTGCGGTGCTGACCCAATGGCCCGTCATCGGCATGGCCGTTTGGATCGCGATCCTGGCGACCGTTGAATGGCGCAGGCCCGACTGGAGCCTGCTGCCCGACGCCACCCGCGGCAGCGTCTTTTTGTTGTCGCTGGTGTTGTGCGCCTCGATGATGCCGGTCGACCGGCTGCCTGCGGCGTCATGGCAGAGTGCGCTCGGCCTGGGCTTCGTCTCGGCCGTGTTCGACAACATCCCGCTGACCGCGCTGGCGCTGCGCCAGGGTGGCTTCGACTGGGGCTTTCTGGCCTACGCCGTGGGCTTCGGCGGCTCGATGATCTGGTTCGGTTCATCGGCCGGCGTGGCGCTGGCCAGCATGTTCCCGCAGGCCCGCTCGGTGGGCAGTTGGCTCAAGGGCGGCTGGCATGTGGCGGTGGGCTACCTGATCGGCTTCGCCGTCCTCTTGTTCACGCTGGGCTGGCACCCTGATTCACAACCGAATGCGCCGCGCCCGGATGCGACCGATTCGACGCCCGCCCACGACAACGCAGCGGTGGTGAAATGACCTCGAGAGTCTGGAGACATTGATGAAACCTGCCGTGCTGGTGGCCCGCGCCGTCTTCCCCGAGGTGGTGGAACGTCTGCGTGAGCATTTCGAGGTCGAAGACAACCCGACCGACCGGGTGTTCAGCGGTGCCGAATTGACGCTGAAGCTGCGCGGCAAGGTGGGTGCGTTCACCACCGGCAGCGAGCGCATCGACGCCGAGCTGCTGGCCGCCAACCCGCAGTTGCGCGTGGTCGCCAACATGGCCGTGGGCTACAACAACTTCGACCTGCCGGCCTGCACCGCACGCGGCGTGCTGTGCACCAACACGCCCGACGTGCTGACCGAAACCACGGCCGACTTCGGCTTCGCGTTGATGATGGCGACGGCCCGCCGCATCACCGAAAGCGAGCGTTTTCTGCGCCGTGGCGACTGGACCCAATGGTCGTTCGACATGTTTACCGGCGGCGACATCCACGGCGCGACGCTCGGCATCCTTGGCATGGGCCGCATCGGGCAGGCGATCGCGCGGCGCGGTGCGCACGGCTTCGGCATGAAGGTGATCTATCACAACCGCTCCCGGCTCGACGCCGCGCTGGAAGCCGAATGCAAGGCCGCGCATGTCAGCAAGCCAGAGTTGTTGCGCCAGGCCGACCACTTGGTGCTGGTGCTGCCGTATTCGCCCGCCTCGCACCACGCCATCGGCGCGGCTGAGCTGGCGTTGATGAAGCCGACCGCTACGCTGACCAACATCGCGCGCGGTGGTATCGTCGACGATGCGGCACTCGCTCATGCATTGAGCCAGCGCCAGATCGCTGCGGCCGGGCTCGATGTGTTCGAGGGCGAGCCTGCCGTTCATCCCGACTTGTTGAAGCTCGCCAACGTGGTGTTGACTCCGCACATTGCCAGCGCCAGCGTCGCCACGCGGCGTGCGATGGCGCATCTGGCGGCCGACAACCTGATCGCCGCGCTCGGCTTCGGCCCGCTTGCGGGCAAGCCGCCGACACCGATCAACCCCGAGGTGCTGAAGTCGTGACCCTGCCTGCGTCGCGAGGCTTGATGGCGGCTTGCCTGCTGCTGTGGGGCGCGTCGGTGTTTGCTGCCGCCACCGCCACCGACAAGGCCGCCGTCGGCTCCAAGCGTTTCACCGAGTCGTACATCCTCGGCGAGATAGTCACCCAGACCCTGCGAGGGCAGGGCGTGGCCGCCGAGCATCGGCAGGGCCTGGGCAACACCGGCATCCTGGAGCAGGCGCTGATGTCCGGCGCGGTCGATGTGTACCCCGAATACACCGGCACCATCGTGCGCGAACTGCTCAAGCGTGAAGGCAACCCGACTCTGGCCGAATTGAACACCTGGCTGGCACCGCGCGGGCTCAAGGCAGGCGTGCCGCTGGGCTTCAACGACACCTACGCGCTGGCCATGCTGGAGGCCACCGCGCAGCAACGGGGCATCACCAAAGTGTCTGACCTGCTGCGCGGCGACGCAGCCGATTTGCGGCTCGGCCTGTCGCATGAATTCCTGGCGCGTGCCGACGGTTGGCCGGCGCTGAAGGCCGCCTACAAACTGCCGTTCGCGCCACCGTCGGGGCTCGACCACGGGCTTGCCTACGAGGCCATCGCCGGTAAAAAAGTCGACCTGATCGACATCTATTCCACCGACGCCAAAGTCGCCAGCTACAAGCTGCGCGTGTTGCAAGACGACCTGGGCTTCTTCCCGAAGTACGACGCGGTGCTGCTGATGCGTGCGGGTTTCGACCCTGCGCCTTTGCGTGGCCTGGAAGGGCGCATCGACGAGGCCGCGATGATCGCGATGAACGGGCAGGTCGAGCTTCAGGGCCTGAGCTTTGCCGACGTGGCCAAGCGCTTTCTGGCGGGCACGCCAGCGGTGTCGGCGTCGGCTGCGCCGGCAGCGCGCCAAACCTTCATGCAGCGCTTGTTCGCGCCCGACTTCGGCAAGCTCGCCGCCGAGCATTTGCTGTTGGTGTTCGGCTCGCTGGCGATGGCCATCCTCGTCGGCGTTCCGCTCGGCCTGGCGGCTTGGCATTGGCCGCGTGCCGAGGCCTGGGTGCTCGGGGTGGTGGGGGTGTTGCAAACCGTGCCGTCGCTGGCGCTGTTGAGCTTTTTGATCGCGCTGATCGGCGGCATCGGGCTGGTGCCGGCTTTGCTGGCGTTGTTCATCTACGCCTTGCTGCCCATCGTGCGCAACACCTGCACCGGCTTGCAGGGCGTCCCGCCGGGGCAGGCGCAAGCCGCGCTTTCATTGGGTTTGACGGGCTGGCAGAGCTTGCGGCATGTGCAGCTTCCGCTGGCTGCGCCGGTGATGCTGGCGGGCGTGAAGACGGCGGCCGTCATCAACGTGGGCACGGCAACGCTGGCGGCGTTCGTGGGGGCCGGCGGCTTTGGCGAACGCATCGTCTCGGGGCTGGCGGTGAACGACACGCAGACCATGCTGGCGGGCGCACTGCCTGCGGCGCTGCTCGCGCTGGGGGTGCAAGGCGTGTTTGCTGTTGTCGAGCGCTGGATTGCACCAGCGCCTTTGCGCGCACAGTGACCCGCGATGGATTTCACGCTCTGGATCACACTGATATTTGCGCTCGTTGTCACGCTGGTCAACGGCGTGCTGATTCTGTGGTTCGGCCTGCGCCGCCACCCCGGAGCGCAGCGTGCCAGCGATGATTTGAAGGCCGCGTTTCAAGCCGGCTCCGAGCGCCTTGAACGCGAGCTGCGCGACGAAGTGGGCCGCAGCGGCCAAGGCACGCGGGTCGAGATCGGCACGGCGCTGGGCACTTTTCAGCAAACGCTGCTGAACCAGCAAGGCGACGTGGCGCGCACGCAAAACGAGCAGATCGACAGCTTTCGCACCCAGCTCGCCAGCATGCAGTCGGCGGTGGCGCAGTCGCTCCAGTCGGCTGTGAGCGCGCAAACCGCGCAGGCCCAGGCCTCGCGCGAGGCGCAAGACATGGCCCTGAAGCGTTTTTCCGACAGCGTGGTCGAGCAACTGCGCGCGCTGTCTGAAGCCAACGAGCGGCGCTTGGGCGAGGTCAAGACCAGCGTCGAACAGCGGCTCACCACGCTGCAACAAGGCAACGAGCAAAAGCTCGAACAAATGCGCGCCACGGTCGACGAAAAGTTGCACGCCACGCTGGAGGCGCGGCTGGGCGAAAGCTTCAAGCAGGTGGCCGAGCGACTCGAACAGGTGCACCGCGGCCTGGGTGAAATGCAGGTGCTAGCGAAGGACGTGGGCTCGCTGAACCGCGTGCTGACCAACGTGAAATCACGCGGCGTGTTCGGCGAGGTGCAACTGGCCGGCTTGCTGGAACAGGTGTTCACGCCCGAGCAGTACGGCGTCAACGTCGAGACCGTGCCGGGCAGTGGTGCGCGGGTCGAGTTCGCCGTCAAGCTGCCGGGCCGGCGCGACGACGGGCTGCCGCTGTGGCTGCCGATCGACGCCAAGTTTCCGCGCGAAGACTATGAGCGTTTGCTCGACGCGCAAGAGCGCGCCGATGCGCCTGCGGCCGAAGCGGCAGGCAAGGCCATCGAGCAACGCCTGCGTGCCGAGGCCAGGACGATTCGGGCCAAGTACATTGCCGCGCCCTACACCACCGACTTCGCGATCCTGTTCGTGCCCACCGAAGGCCTGTACGCCGAGGCGCTTCGCCGGCCGGGTTTGATGGAGGCGCTGCAGCGCGAACACCATGTCACCCTGGCCGGGCCGACCACCTTGCTGGCCACGCTGAACAGCCTGCAGATGGGCTTTCGCACCTTGGCGCTCGAGAAGCGCAGCGCCGAAGTGTGGGAGGTGCTGGGTGCGGTGAAAACCGAGTTCGGCAAATTCGGCGATGTGCTGGCCAAGACCAAGAAAAAGCTCGACGAGGCCAGCAGCGCCATCGACGCGGCGCAAACGCGCAGCAACGTGATGACGCGGCGGCTCAAGTCGGTCGAAGGCTTGAGCGAGGTGCGCACGCAAGCGCTGCTGCCGGGTGCCGAGGCCGACTTGGCTGATGAGGAAAGCGCCTGACGGTGGCGCAGTTCTCGCGGCCCTTGCTGGCCTTGATCGTTGGCCAGGTTTGTTTGCATTCGTGCATGACGGGTGTGCGCGTGGCCGCGCCGCTGCTGGCCTTGCGCAGCGGCCATGCGCAGTGGGCGGTGGGCATTTTGCTGGGGCTGTTCGCTGCCGCACCGGTGCTGCTGTCGCTGCGCGCCGGGCGGCTGGCCGACCGCCATGGCTATCACTTTCCGATGCGAATTGCGGTGGCGTTAACGACCGCCGGCGGCCTGCTGGCGGTGGCGTCGACCTGGCTCACAGCGCTTCAGTTTCCGGTGCTGTGTCTGGCCGCCACCTTGTGCGGCGTTGGGGCGAACTTCGGGCTCATCGCGATTCAGCGCACGGCCGGGCGCATGACATCGGGCAGCAGCGCCGAGCTGACGCGCGTGTTCAGTTGGCTCGGACTGGCACCGGCGTTCTCGAACATGATCGGGCCGGTGGTGGCGGGCGTGATGATCGACTTCACCGGCTTTCGCGGCGCCTTCATCGCGCTCATGCTGCTGCCGATGCTGGGCCTGTGGTGGGCTCGGCGGGTGCCGCTGGAGCCACCGAAAACCGAACCGGCCCAGGCACGTTCGAACACCTCGTGGGATCTGCTCGCGACGCCGGGTCTGCGCCGTTTGCTGATGGTGAACTGGCTGCTGTCGTCGAGCTGGGACTTGCACGCCTTCGTGGTGCCCATCCTCGGCCACGAGCGTGGCTTCAGCGCATCGTCCATCGGTTTCATCCTGGGTGCTTTCGCTGCGGCGGTGGCGGCGGTGCGGCTGGCCATTCCGCTGCTGCTGCCCCGCTTGCCGAGCCTGCGCGAGGGCCAGGTGCTGGCCGGCGCGATGCTGATGACGGCCACCGTCTTCGTCGTCTATCCGTGGATGAGCTCGGCATGGCCGATGGCGTCGTGCGCGGTGCTGTTGGGGCTGGCGCTGGGTTCGGTGCAGCCGATGATCATGACCACCTTGCACCAGCTCACACCGCGGCACCGTCACGGTGAAGCCATTGCGTTGCGCTCGATGACGATCAATGCCTCAAGCGCCATGATGCCGCTTCTGTTCGGTGTATTGGGTGGCGCGATCGGTGCCGGCTCGCTGTTCTGGCTGATGAGCGCGGCGGTGGGCGCGGGCAGTTGGCCGGCCCGGCGTATCTAGGAGTCTGTCGGGCTTGGGGCGTCGAAGCGAAAATTGGCCCCAGCGAGGACAGTTTTTGTCAGGTTCGCCGGCTCAT
>JAYVCL010000388.1:0-2993 GCA_043749975.1 Burkholderiales bacterium | reverse complement strand
CGAGGTTTCATGCGCCTTGCAGCCAGATCGATCCCAATCCGAACTGCCGCCCACCGCTAACCAATTGATCTTGTTCGACTTTTAACCGGACACTACTGGATTTCATTGAAGAAGATGCTGGCTTCGCGCGCCGTGGCTTTGCGCAAAGAGATGATGCGGATTTCATGGTCGGTTTCCGTGTGAACGATTGAAACTGGAATTCCTGCGAGAAGCCCGAGTGTGATGAAGCGCTGTTCGCCGTAGGAGAACCTGTCGTCTTCGAAGGTGTAGGTCGCAGCCTCGAAAACGCGAGGCGAATCCACGAAGTCAAGCCCATGGGCTTTGAGGTTCGCCGCACGCTTCGTTTCGGACCAAGCGAACTCCATCTGTCAATGTATATACGAAATGTAGTGGCGTCAACAGGGCCGTCTTCACGGTCCGGCTTCATCGGTGAGACCACTCGAATCAAGCCGCCTTGCGCTGCCCGCCGGCTCGCCACTGCGCCATCAACCCCGCCCACTTGGGCCGTGCCACTTTCAGGTGCCGCTCCTTCACGTGGCCGTAGCCGCGAATGTCTTCGGGGATGCGCGCGATCTCAAGCGCCAGCGCGTGGTTCGAGGCGCTCAGCGAAGCCAGCAGTTCTTCGACGCAGACGCGGTACTCGCCGATCAAGGCGCGTTCCATCTTGCGTTCTTCGGTGCGGCCAAAAATGTCGAACGCACCGCCGCGCAGGCCGCGCAATTTGGCCAGCACGCCGAAGGCGCTCAGCACCCAGGGGCCGAACGCCTGCTTGACGAGTTCGCCCTTGTCGTTCTTCTTCGCGATCAGCGGCGGGGCCAGGTGGTAGTGCAGTTTGTAGTCGCCTTCGAACTGCGCGGCCACCTTGTTCAGGAACGTCTTGTCGGTGTGCAGCCGCGCCACTTCGTACTCGTCCTTGTAGGCCATCAGCTTGAACAAGTAGCGGGCCACGGCTTCGGTCAGGCGGGTGTTGCCCAGCGTACTCTCGGCGGCTTGCACTTTGGCGACGAAGGCCCGGTAGTGCGCCGCATAGGCAGCGTTCTGGTAGCCGGTCAGGAATTCGACGCGTGTGGCGATCATTTCGGTCAGCCCGGTCTTCTTGACGAACGAGATCACCTGCCCCGGTTGCAGCAAGGCCAGCACCGCGGGCAGGTCGTGCGCGGCGCGGCGGCCCCACTCGAAAGCCAGCTTGTTGTTGTCGACCTGCACGTTGTTCAGTTCGATGGCGCGCATCAGCGCCGCGTGGCCCAGCGGCACTCGGCCCTGCTGCCACGCGTAGCCCAGCATCAATGGGTTGGTGTACAAAGAATCGCCCACCAGTTGCAGCGCCAGCAGGTCGGCATCCACGCGGCCGACATGCTCCGCGCCCACGGCCGCAGCAATGGCGGCGTCGCAGTTGGCAGCCGGAAACTGCCAGTTCGGGTCGCTGACGAACGCGGCGGTCGGCGTGCCGTGGGTGTTCAGCGCCACGTAGGTGCGGCCCTGCCGCATAACGGCCACGGTGGCCTTGTTGGCGGTCACGATGGGGTCGCAGCCGATCACCAGGTCGGCCTCGGCCGTGCCCACCTTGGTGGTCAGGATGGCGTCCATGCGGTTCGCGATCTGGATGTGGCTCCAGGTGCCGCCGCCCTTTTGCGCCAGGCCGCCGGCGTCTTGCGTGACGATGCCCTTGCCCTCCAGGTGCGCCGCCATGCCCAGCAGTTGGCCGATGGTGATGACGCCGGTGCCACCCACGCCCGCCACCACGATGCCCCAGGGTGCTTCGGCCAGCGGCAAGCTCGGTTGCGCGATGGCAGGCAGGGTGAACGGGTCGGGACGTGTTGAGGTGGCGCCCGCGCCCTTCTTCGCGCTCCTCATCTGGCCGCCCTCGACGGTGACGAAGCTGGGGCAGAAGCCCTTCACGCAGGAGTAGTCCTTGTTGCAGGTGTTTTGATTGATGCGGCGCTTGCGGCCGAACTCGGTCTCGATCGGTTCCACGCTCAGGCAATTGCTCTGCACCGAACAGTCGCCACAACCCTCGCACACCAACTCGTTGATGACGACGCGCCTGGAAGGCTCGACCAGGGTGCCGCGCTTGCGGCGGCGGCGTTTCTCGGTGGCGCAGGTCTGGTCGTAGACGATGACGGTGCAGCCTTCGATCTCGCGCAGTTGCTTCTGGATCGCGTCCAACTCGTCGCGGTGGTGCACGCTCACTCCGGGGGCCAGGTTGGTGACGCCGGCGTACTTCTCGGGCTCGTCGGTCACCACCACGATCTTCTTCGCGCCTTCGGCTTCCAGTTCGCGCGTCATCTCGGGCACGCGCAGGGTGCCGTCCACCGGCTGGCCGCCGGTCATGGCCACCGCGTCGTTGAAGAGGATTTTGTAGGTGATGTTGACGCCCGAGGCAATGCTTTGGCGCACGGCCAGCAGGCCCGAATGGAAATAGGTGCCGTCGCCGAGGTTGGCGAACACGTGCTTGTCGGTCGTGAACGGCGCTTGCCCGGTCCACGACACGCCTTCGCCGCCCATCTGGCTGAAGGTCACGGTGCTGCGGTCCATCCACACCGCCATGAAGTGACAGCCGATGCCGGCCACCGCGCGCGAGCCTTCGGGCACGCGGGTGCTGGTGTTGTGCGGGCAGCCGCTGCAGAAAAATGGCGTCCTGTCGCCCGCCGCGTCGGTGGCGGTGACGCCGTCGACATTGAGCACCGTCATGCTGCGCTCCTTGGCCTCGATCAGCGCAATGCGTGCGTCCATGCGCGCGGCTGTGTCGGCATCGACGCCGAGCTTCTTCAGCCGCTTGGCGATCGCCTTGGCGATGATCGCGGGGGTCAGGTCGGCCTGCGCGCGCAGCAGCCAGTTGCCGCCCGGGTTGGGCTGGCTCCACTCGCCGCTGCTCTGGTCGTCAGGGGTTTCGTCGAACTTGCCCAGCACGTTGGGCCGCACATCGGCCCGCCAGCCATAGAGCTCTTCCTTCAGCTGGTACTCGATGACCTGACGCTTCTCCTCGACGACGA
>JAYVCL010000387.1:0-2863 GCA_043749975.1 Burkholderiales bacterium | reverse complement strand
CGTTGCTCCTCCTTGCGGGCATGAGCCCGCCGCATCGTCGCGCCTTGCCAGCGCACCCCATCGCGGCCCGCTCGGGCGCGTCCAACTGCGGTTTCTAGGTTGATTTTTCCCTTGCCGTCGTCTTGCTGAAACCCACTGCTCTGGAGTTGCCTGTGCCGTTGCCCGCCGTTCTGAGGAATCTGCCGCTGCCCATCATCGGCTCACCTCTTTTCATCATCAGCAACCCCAAACTGGTGATCGAGCAATGCAAGGCCGGCGTGATCGGTGCCATGCCCTCGTTGAACGCGCGGCCCGCCGAGCAGCTCGACGACTGGTTGGCCGAGATCACCGAGACCTTGGTGGCTTACGACAAAGCGCATCCCGACAAACCCGCCGCGCCGTTCGCGATCAACCAGATCGTGCACAAGAGCAACGACCGGCTCGACCACGACATGGCCGTATGCGCCAAGTACAAGGTGCCCATCATCATCACCTCGCTGGGCGCGCGCACCGATGTCAACGACGCGGTTCACGCCTGGGGCGGCGTGGTGCTGCACGACATCATCAACAACTTCTTTGCGAAGAAGGCGATCGAGAAGGGTGCCGACGGCTTGGTCGCGGTGGCGGCGGGGGCGGGCGGCCACGCCGGGGTGAAGAGTCCGTTCGCCCTGATCCAGGAAATCCGCGAATGGTTCGACGGCCCGGTGGCTCTGAGCGGCTCGATCGCCACCGGCAGCGCGGTGCTGTCAGCGCTGGCCATGGGCGCTGATTTTGCGTACATCGGCTCGGCTTTCATTGCGACCGAAGAAGCGCGCGCCGTCGAGGGCTACAAGCAGATGATCGTCGCCAGTTCGAGCGACGACATCGTCTACAGCAACCTGTTCACCGGTGTGCATGGCAACTACCTGAAGGGCTCGGTGCGCAGTGCCGGGCTCGATCCCGACAAGCTGCCTGAAAGCGATCCGAGCGCCATGAACTTCGGCGGTGACGCCAAGAAAGCCTGGAAAGACATCTGGGGCTGCGGCCAGGGCATCGGTGCCGTCAAGCAAGTGCTGCCTGCGCGCGACTTGATTGCCCGCCTGCGCGCCGAATACCAGCAAGCCAGGGCACGGCTCGCTTTGGCTTGAATCCAGCGATCAGCGCAACAGCTCGGCGTCCGAGTCGCAGCCGCTACCGGCCGAGATGAATCGGCGTGCCAACGCCGACATCAACCGTGTGGCCCAACCCCAGCGAACACCGACAAAGCGGCTCGGCTCGCTGAGCAAGCCGCACACATAGCGCTGACCCGCCGGGTTCCACAGCAAGGCCTTGCACGAGCCGCTTCGGCGTCGCGACACCAGCACGCCCACCGGGCACGGCTCGGCCGCACAGCACACGCCGCAGCCGTTGCAGGCTTGGCCCAGTGCCGGCTTGTGCGGCGCGGCGGCGTGGATTCGAATCGTCTGGTGCATGGGTAAAACTCGGATGCTTGCAGGGTGCTCGAGTGCGGCAAACCGCATCGTCAGAACAGCGGGCCGATCAGGCCGGGTGTTACAGTCTGCGCGGTCTCTTTTCAGGTCCTTCCCGTCCCCTTTTCTGGCAACAGCGAAGGCGGGTCGCTTGTCCGCCCACCGGTAGAACCGGGTCGCGGAAGGTTTTTAACCCACTGTCGTGCTGGAAACCAGCGCAAGAGGTGAGCGAAATGATGCAGGAATACAGGTCCAACTCGCACCTGTTCGGGGGCAATGCTCCGTACGTCGAGGAAATGTACGAGTCTTATCTCGACAACCCCGGCTCGGTCGACGACCACTGGCGCGCCTACTTCGACGCCTTGCAAAACGTACCCGCCGGAGACGGCTCGACCGACCGCGACGTGGCGCATGCGCCGGTTGTCGAGTCCTTCGCGCAACGTGCCAAGGCGAACGCCTTCGGCAACAAAGCCAGCGGCTCCGACTTGGCGATTGCCCGCAAACAGGTGCACGTTCAGTCCTTGATTGCGGCTTACCGCTTTCTGGGTTCACGCTGGGCCGACCTGGACCCGTTGAAGCGGCAAGAGCGGCCGAAAATCCCTGAGCTGGAGCCGGCGTTCTACGACCTGAGCGAGTCCGACATGGACATTGCTTTCAGCGCCAGCAACACCTACTTCTCGACCGCAGAAAACATGACGCTGCGGCAGATCGTGCAGGCTTTGCGTGAAACCTACTGCGGCTCCATCGGTGCCGAGTACATGCACATGACCGAGCCGGCCGAGAAGCGCTGGTGGCAGCAGCGGCTGGAGACGATTCGCTCGAAACCCAATTTCAGTGCGGCTGAAAAGACGCACATCCTCGAGCGCCTGACGGCCGCTGAAGGTCTCGAGCGCTACCTGCACACCAAGTACGTCGGGCAAAAGCGTTTTTCGCTCGAAGGCAGCGAAAGTTTCATCGCTTCGATGGACGAACTGGTGCAGCGCGGCGGCGTCAAGGGCGTACAGGAAATCGTCATCGGCATGGCGCATCGGGGCCGGCTGAACGTGCTCGTCAACACCCTGCGCAAGTCGCCCGGCGATCTTTTCTCGGAGTTCGACCACACCGCCCCCGAGAGCCTGCCGTCTGGCGATGTCAAATACCACCAGGGCTTTTCCAGCGACGTGACCACGCCGGCGGGCCCGGTGCACCTGAGCCTGGCGTTCAACCCCTCGCACCTGGAGATCGTGAACCCGGTGGTCGAAGGTTCGGTCAAGGCGCGGCTGGACCGTCGCGGCGACACCAAGGGCGATTCGGTGCTGCCCATCATCGTGCACGGCGACGCGGCGTTCGCGGGCCAAGGCGTGGTGATGGAAACGCTGGCGCTGGCACAGACGCGCGGCTACTTTACCGGCGGTTCGGTGCACATCGTCATCAACAACCAGATCGGCTTCACCACC
>JAYVCL010000386.1:0-5177 GCA_043749975.1 Burkholderiales bacterium | reverse complement strand
CCGCGACAGCTCGGCCACGCAGGCCAACATCACCCGCTTCGTGATCGGCCACCAGCACCGCTTCGACGAGAAGACCAAGGTGGTGGCGGAACTGGAAGTCGAGAACGCCGTGGTCTCGGCGACCGACCGCGGCGAAGTGGCCGTTGAGCAGGTGTATGTCGAACACCGGCTCAACGACACCTACGGCGCCCGTGCCGGCTTGTTCCTGATGCCTATCGGCCTGGTGAACCAGAACCACGAGCCGCACACTTTCTTCGGCGTCGAGCGCCCGTTGGTCGAGACCGCGATCATCCCGTCGACGCTGCGCGAGGTGGGGTTGCAAGTCTTCGGCGAGCACGACAACGGCGTCTCGTGGAGCGCCGGCCTGTCGTCCGGGCCCGACCTGAGCAAGTGGGATCCGCTGAACGCCGATGCGGTGCAATCGCCGCTGCGCGTGGTGCACCAGGAAGGCCAATTGGCCAAGGCGAAAGACCTGACCCTGTTCGGCGCAGCCGATTGGCGCGGCATTCCCGGGCTGCGCCTGGGCGGCGGCGTGATGAGCGGCAAACTGGGCCACGGCACGGCGGGTTTTGCCACACCGAACGCGCGCTACACCTTGTGGGATCTGCATGCCAAATGGACACCCGGGGCATGGGATTTGAGCGCTCTCTACGCCCGCGGCAGCATCACCGGCGCGGGTGGATTGAACGCCACGTTCGCAGGTGCGCCGTACCTGGTGCCGAACCAGTTCGACGGCTTCTATGCGCAGGCGGCCTACAGGTTCAGGCTGTCGGGCGACTACGCGATATCGCCATTCGCGCGCTATGAAATCGTCAACACCGGACGTGGTTTCGACGGCATCGCCGCAGCGGGCTACAAGACCGAAGGTCTGACCACGGTCGGTGCCAACTTCAACCTCACGCCCAGTGTCGTGGTCAAAGCCGACGTGCAGCGATACAAGGTCGCGAAGGATTCAGACCGCTTCAACCTGGGCCTGGGCTTCTCGTTCTGAAGGCTGCGATGAACACGATGCAATGGGTGTCTGGGGCAGCCTTGGCTGCGGCCAGCATGGGGGCTGCTGCCACGCAATACGCGACAGCCGAAGAAGCGGCGCGGCGCTGTTTTCCGGAAGCGACGGCGTTCACCGACAGCACGCTGCAGCTCACGCCGGATGAGATGCGCGCGGTGGCGCAGGCGGCGGGCCTGCCCGCGCGCTCTGCCGCATGGCGTGTGATGCTGGCTCTGAACGGCGATGCGCCGCTGGGCGTGGTGGTGTTCGACGGCGTGATCGGCAAGTACGAGCTGATCGACTACGCGGTGGGCATCGGCACTGACGGCAAGGTCCGCAACATCGAGATCCTGAGCTACCGCGAAAGCCACGGCTACGAAATTCGGCTGCCCGCCTGGCGCAAGCAGTTCGTCGGCAAAGGCGCAGACGCCAAGCTCCGCGTGGGTGAAGACATCGCCAACATCAGTGGTGCGACCCTCAGCACCACCCACATCACCGACGGCGTGCGCCGCATCGTGGCGGTGGTGAGCACGCTGAAAGCCAGCGGCAAACTTTGATGCCGCTTTGATGCTGAAACGACGCGCCAAGCCGCTGCTCGGCACCCTGGTCGAGATCAGCATTGCCGCGCCCGGCGAAGCCGCCTTTCTGCGCGCCACCGAGCTTGCCTTTGCCGACGTGGCCGAGGTGCACCGATTGATGAGCTTTCATGAACCGGGCAGCGATGTGCGCAGGCTCGCGCGCGCACCGGCTGGAGCCGTGCTGGCCGTCGGCGCGCACACCTGGCAGGTGCTGCGCCTGGCGCTGGAGATGGAAGTGCGCAGCGGCGGCGTCTTCAATGCCGCCGTCGCACCCACCCTGGTGGCGAACCGCCTGCTGCCGATGCCAGATGCTGCGCAAACCCCCATCGCATCCAGCCTGGCTGAGGGCATCGAATTGCTGGGCGACAACCGTCTGCGCGTGCTGTCGCCGGTGTGGGTCGACCTGGGCGGCATCGCCAAGGGCTACGCGGTGGACTGCGCGGTGCTGCGCTTGCAGGCATCGGGCATCGCGTCGGGACTGGTCAACGCAGGCGGCGACATGCGCGCTTTCGGCCCCCATGCGCAGCCGGTTCGGTTGCGCTTTGCTGCCGGCCTGAAAACGATTGCCAGCTTGACCGACGCCGCGCTCGCAACGTCTTGCAACGCAGACAACATCAACAACGCAGACAGCCCGCACGTCAACCCACGCAGCCGCCGCGCGGTGCGCTCATCCCATTCGATGGTCGTGCAGGCACCGAGTGCAGCGGTGGCCGACGCGCTGACCAAAGTTGCGCTGCTGTGCCCGGCCGCCGCCGACCGGATGTGCCCGGCGCTGCGGGCACAATGGCGCGCCTTCGACTACGCCCAACAGTGAGCCATGACGCGCCACGCCCACCGTCTTGCCCCTTGGCAACGGATCGCCCTGTACGCCACGGGCACCGTGCTGCTGCTCACCGGCATCGCGTGGCTGGCCGTGCACTACAGCCTCGGTGCGGGTGCCGGTGAGTTGCCCCACCCGTCTGAAGCGTGGCTCATTCGCCTGCATGGGCTGGCGGCGTTTGCGGGGCTGTTCGTGCTGGGCCTGCTGGCCGGCGCTCATGTGCCGCAAGGGTGGCGATTGACGGGTCGCCACCGCTGGGCCGGGCAGCGCAACTCGGGCGTCATGCTGTGCGCGATCGGCGCTGCGCTCGCACTCACCGGCTACGGGCTGTACTACTTCGCGCCCGAGACCATCCGCCCCGCCCTGGGTTGGGCGCATGCCGCCGTCGGGGCCTGCATGGCGGCGCTGATCGCCAGCCACCGGCGGCGCGGCTGAGTTGTTCCCGACCGGGCGTGCCGCAAAGAACACAAGCGCAAGCGCCGGCACAGGCACAAACAAGGACATTTCCAAATCGAGACCGAAATGAGAGAGAATCGCATTTGCAGATGTATTTTTGTGCGCTCCACTCTGGTTTTGCCGCCCCATGCTTTTGACTCAACTGCCCAACGGTGCCCACGCCACGGTCGAACGGCTGTGCGCTGCGTCGAACGACATCGACGGGGTGGCACTGCACCGCCTGGGTGAACTCGGCTTCATTCCCGGCGAGCCTGTGCAGTTGCTGCGGCGCGGCCCGGGGGGGCGTGAGCCGCTGGCGGTGTTGATCGGTCAAACCCTGTTCGCCTTGCGTTTGGTCGAGGCACAGTGCATCGAAGTGCAGCCCGTCTGAGCGGCGCCTGACCGTCCCTGACCGTCCCATGACCAGCGCACCCGCGATCCTGTATCCCCACGCTGCGGCTTGGAGCGTGGCGCTGGTGGGCAACCCGAACTGCGGCAAGACGGCCCTGTTCAACCTGCTGACCGGCGCGCGCCAGAAGGTCGCCAACTACGCCGGCGTGACCGTCGAGCGCAAGGTGGGCACGGCGCATTTGCGCAATGGGCAAAGCGTCTCGGTGGTCGACCTGCCCGGCGCCTACAGCCTGACCCCGGCTTCGCCCGATGAACAGGTCACGCTTGAAGTCATCGAGGGCCGCCGCCACGGCGAAGCCGCACCCGACGCCATCGTGGCAGTGGTCGACGCCACCAATTTGCGCATGAACCTGCGCCTGGTGCTCGAACTCAAACGCCTGGGCCGCCCGATGATCGTGGCGCTGAACATGGCCGACGTGGCGCATTCGCAAGGCCTGGCCATCGATGTGCCGCGCCTGGCCGCCGAGTTGGGTTGCCCCGTGGTCGAGACGGTGGCCGTCAAGCACGACGGGCATGCGCAGTTGATGCTGCAGTTGGAGCACCAGCTCAAACATGAACTCGCTGCGGGCGAACGCGCCCAGCGCGACGACGGCGTCGTGCTGACCCCGCCGACGCTGGCCGAGCTGCAGGCCGAGGTGCGCCGGATCCTGGCGCTGACGGTGCCCAAAGCGGCGCTGTTCCAGCGCTTCCATCACCGCATCGACGCGGTGGTGATGCACCCGGTGTGGGGCTTGGTGATTCTGGCCGCGGTGCTCTTTTTGATTTTTCAGGCGGTGTTCTCGTGGGCCAACGTGCCGATGGACGCGATCAGGTCGGTGATGGCCTTTGCAGGGGAATGGACCACCGCGCACATGACCGACGGCCCGCTGCGCAGCTTGCTGGTCGACGGCGTGATTGCCGGTGCGGGCAGCGTGATCGTGTTCCTGCCGCAGATCTTGATCCTGTTCTTCTTCATCCTGCTGCTCGAAGACTCGGGCTACCTGCCGCGCGCCGCGTTTTTGCTCGACAACCTGATGGGCACCGTGGGCCTGTCGGGCCGGGCCTTCATCCCGCTGCTGTCGAGCTTTGCATGTGCCATTCCCGGCATCATGGCCACGCGCACCATCGCCAACTGGAAAGACCGCCTGGCCACCATCATGGTCGCGCCGCTGATGACCTGCTCGGCGCGGCTGCCGGTGTATGCGCTGCTGATCGGTGCCTTCGTGCCGAACCGCAACCTGGGCGGATTCAACCTGCGCGGGCTGACGCTGTTCGGCCTGTACCTGGCAGGTGTGGTGTCGGCAATGGGCGTGGCCTGGGTCTTCAAGAAGGTCTGGATGAAAAGCCGCTACCAGCCGCTGATGCTCGAGCTGCCGCCCTACCGCATGCCCGGCCTGCGCAACCTCGTGCTCGGGCTGTGGGAGCGGGCGCGCATCTTCATGCGCCGCGTGGGCACCATCATCTTTTCGTTGATGGTGGTGCTGTGGTTTTTGTCGACCTACCCGTCGCCGCCCATCGGTGCCGTCGGTCCGGCGATCCAGTACAGCCTGGCCGGCATGCTGGGCCAGGCGCTGCAACATGTGTTCGCACCGATCGGCTTCAACTGGCAAATCTCCATCGCCCTGGTGCCCGGGCTGGCGGCGCGCGAGGTGGCGGTGGGCGCGCTGGGCACGGTGTATTCGATGTCGGCGGCGGGCAACGCGGTCGCCGACAACCTGTCGCCGGTGATCGCGCAGGGCTGGTCGCTGGCCACGGCCTATTCGCTGCTGGCGTGGTACGTGTTCGCGCCGCAGTGCATCTCGACCCTGGTGGTCGTCAAGCGCGAAACCAACTCGTGGCGCTACCCGCTGATCATGGCCGTGTACCTGTTCGTGCTGGCCTACGTGGCCGCCTTCATCACTTACCGAACCACGCTGTGGCTGGGCGGCTGAAATGCAAAGCTTGATCGTTGCCGTCGTCGTGCTTG
>JAYVCL010000385.1:0-10790 GCA_043749975.1 Burkholderiales bacterium | reverse complement strand
GCCGCCGGCTGGGAGTGGGGGCGTCTGAATGAAGCTGGCCCGGTGCTGTCTTTGGCGTTCGGTGCATTGCTGGCAGCCGCTTGCGGTGCCGCCTTGGTGGCGGGCTGGACACGGCAAGCTCCGCCCTCGGTGTGGTGGGCGGCCACCTTGATCTGGGTCCTCGGGGGCGTGTGGGCGCTCAAGTCCGGGCCCGCCGGCTGGCACCTGCTGCCGCGCGCTGCACGTTGGGTGCTGGGCTTGCTGGCGCTGTGGACGGCGTGGTTGGCGCTGGCCAGCGCCCGCAGCATCGGCATCAATTTCATCCTGTCGATTTTCTGTCTGGTGTGGGCGGCCGACATCGTGGCCTACTTCGGCGGGCGCGCTTTCGGCAGACGCAAGCTGGCCTTGTCGATCAGCCCCGGCAAGAGCTGGGAAGGCGTTTGGTTTGGCATGGCCGGCGCGCTCGGCCTGGGCTTGTTCTGGATGTTGGGGCTCGACCACTGGTTGAACATCGACTCGGCCAGCCTGTACAGCCACCTGTGTTCCACGTTAGGCTGGTCTGGTTTCGCACTCGTGGTCGTCTTCCTCGCCGCGATGAGCGTGGTCGGCGACCTGGTCGAGTCGCTGGTCAAGCGCAGCGCGGGTGCCAAGGACAGCAGCGCCCTGTTGCCCGGACACGGCGGTGTGCTCGACCGGATCGATGCCTTGCTGCCCGTTTTCCCGCTGGCGCTGGCCATGGTCTCGATTTGAGATGAACACGCGGTCATCGCGCCGACAGCGCATCTGCATCCTCGGCTCCACCGGCTCGGTCGGCACGAGCACGCTCGACGTGCTGTCGCGCCACCCCGAACGTTTCGAAGTCTTCGCGTTGACGGCGCACAGCCGCAGCGACGAGCTGCTGGCGCAATGCCTGCGATGGCAACCGCGGTTCGCGGTAATGCCGACGGCAAGCCAGGCGAACGCCTTGCAAGCGCGACTGCGTGATGCCGGCTCGAACACCGAAGTCTTGGCCGGCCCGGCTGCGCTGTGCGATCTGGCAGCCCATGCCGACGTGGACATGGTGATGGCTGCCATCGTGGGCGCAGCGGGTTTGCCGCCGTGTCTGGCCGCAGCGCGCGCGGGCAAGCGTTTGCTGTTGGCGAACAAGGAAGCCTTGGTGGTGGGTGGCGCGCTGTTCATGCAGGCGGTGCGCGCGGGCGGTGCCACGCTGTTGCCGATCGACAGCGAACACTCGGCGATTTTCCAGTGCCTGCCGGAAGATCGCACGGTCTGGGCTTCGCGCATCGACCACATCGTGTTGACCGCTTCGGGCGGACCTTTTCGCACCTGCGATCCGGCCACGCTGCGCAGCGTGTCGCCCGACGAGGCCTGTGCCCACCCCAATTGGGTGATGGGCCGCAAGATCTCGGTCGACTCGGCCACCATGATGAACAAGGCGCTCGAGGTCATCGAAGCGCGCTGGCTGTTCGATCTGGCGCCCGAGCAGATCCGCGTCGTCATCCATCCGCAAAGCATCATCCACTCGATGGTGGTGTGCCGCGACAACTCGGTCCTGGCGCAACTCGGCACGCCGGACATGCGGGTGCCGATCGCTTACGGTTTGTCGTTCCCCGAGCGCATCGAATCGGGTGCCAGCCAGCTCGACTTCACCAACTTGGCAGGGCTCAGCTTTTCGCCACCCGACCATGCGCTGTTTCCGGGCTTGAAGCTGGCCTGGCAGACCCTGGCCGCTGCACCGGGCAGCACCGCGGTGCTCAATGCAGCCAACGAAGTGGCAGTGGCCGGCTTTCTGAACGGGGCGATCCGCTTCGACCAGATTCACCACCTGAATGAACGCACGCTCGAATCGGTGCGGGTCGCAGCCGGCGACGCCGATTCGGTCGATGCGCTGATCGCGCTCGATGAACGCGCGCGACGCAATGCAATGCAACACATGAGGCAGCTCCAGCCATGATTTCCACCCTGCTGGCGTTTGTCTTCACGCTCGCCGTCCTGATCGTCGTTCACGAGTACGGGCACTACCGCGTGGCGGTGGCTTGCGGCGTCAAGGTGTTGCGCTTTTCGGTCGGTTTCGGTCGCGTGATCTGGCGTCGCCAAGCCACGCCGGACAGCACCGAGTTCGTTGTCTCCGCGCTGCCGCTGGGTGGCTACGTGCGCATGCTCGATGAGCGAGAAGGCAGCGTGCCTGCCGCAGACCTCGACTCGGCGTTCAACCGCAAGCCGCTGTGGCAGCGCTCGGCCATCGTGGCGGCCGGGCCGATCGCCAACCTCCTGCTGGCCGTCTTGCTGTATGCCGGGGCGCATTGGGTCGGCATGGACGAGCCCAAGGCGCTGCTCAGCGCACCCGTGCCCGGCAGCGTGGCTGAACGCGCCGGGCTTCGCTCCGGCGACCTGGCGCGCGCGGTGTCGCGCGACGGCATCGACTGGCAGGCGCTGCGCTCGATGACCGACCTGCGCTGGCAGATCACCCAGGCGGTGATGCACGGTGAGAAATTGAACCTCGAAGTCTCGGCTGCCGATGGTCGCAACGCGCGCCGCGTGGTGCTGGCACTGGACACACTCCAATCGCGCGAGGTCGATGCGAAGCTGATGCAAAGCGTCGGCGTGGGCGCACCCTTCAGCGAACCTGTGATGGGCGAAGTGAAGATTGGCGGAGCCGGTGCGCGAGCCGGGCTGCGTGCCGGTGACCGGGTGCTCAACGTCGACGGTGCGCCCATCGCGGATGCCGGCCAATTGCGTGAACTCATTCGTGCCAGCGCGGGCACCGGCGCCGGTGTCAAGCCGATGGCGTGGCGCGTCGAACGCAGCGGGCAGACACTCGACATCCTGGTGCAGCCGGTCGCGGTGGCCGAAGGCGCGCTGCGCGTGGGCCGTATCGAGGCCTACATCGGACAAGCACCGCAGATGGTCACCGTGAGGTACGGCCTGGTCGACGGGCTGGCGCAAGCCGCCACCCGCACCTGGGACATGTCGGTGTTGACGCTGACGATGTTCGGCAAGATGGTGATCGGCGAAGCCTCGCTGAAAAACCTCAGCGGGCCGCTCACGATCGCCGATTACGCAGGCCAGTCGGCTCGCCTCGGGCTGGCGTATTACCTTGGTTTTCTGGCCGTCGTGAGCGTGAGTCTGGGCGTGCTCAATCTGCTGCCGCTGCCCATGCTCGACGGTGGACACCTGATGTATTATCTTTTTGAAGCAGTGACCGGAAAGCCCGTCTCCGATGCGTGGACGGCACGCCTGCAACGCGGTGGCGTGGCCATCCTGTTGACGATGACCTCACTCGCTCTCTACAACGATGTGGCCCGACTCCTGGGCCTGCACTGACCCTACCGCACCTCACCGCATGCGATTCCCTCCACGTCTGATCTCGTTTCGTCCCTCCGTTTTGTCCCTCGCCCTGGCTGCTGCCTTGCAGTCGGGCGCTGCGTGGGCAGTTGACCCATTCACGCTGAAGGACATCCGCGTCGAAGGGCTGCAACGCACCGATGCGGGCACCGTGTTTGCCTCGCTGCCGTTTCGCATCGGCGACACCTACAACGACGAAAAAGGTTCGGCAGCGCTGCGTGCGTTGTTCGCCACGGGTCTTTTCAAAGATGTTCGCATCGAGATCGACAACGGGGTGGTGGTGGTCATCGTGGACGAGCGTTCGGTCATCGCCAGCATCGACTTCGCAGGCCTCAAAGAATTCGACAAAGACACCTTGACCAAGTCGCTGAAAGACTTCGGCATCGGTGAAGGACAGCCCTTCGACAAGGCCCTGGCCGACCGCGCCGAACAAGAACTCAAGCGCCAGTACCTGACGCGCAGTTTGTACGGTGCCGAAGTCGTCACGACCGTGACGCCGCAAGAGCGCAACCGCGTCAACGTGACCTTCACGGTGACCGAAGGCTCGGTCGCACGGATCAGTGAACTGCGCATCATCGGCAACAACGCCTTTTCGGAGAGCACGCTGAAAGGCCTGTTCGACCTCAACGACGGTGGCTGGCTCAATTTCTACACCAAGGCCGACCGTTATTCGCGCACCAAGCTGAACGCCGATCTGGAGACACTGCGCGCGTACTACCTGAACCGCGGTTACCTCGAATTCAACGTCGAGTCGACGCAGGTGGCGATCTCGCCCGACAAGCAAGACATCACCGTCACGATCACCGTCAAAGAAGGCCAGCCCTACACCGTCACCGCAGTCAGGCTCGAAGGCGAGTACCTCGGCAAGGAAGAAGACTTCAAGACCCTGGTCACCATCAAGCCGGGCGAACCCTATCGCGCCGAAGCGGTTGCCCAAACGACGCGCAGTTTCGTGGAACGTTTCGGCACCTTCGGCTACGCTTTTGCCCGCATCGACCCGCGCACCGAAATCGACCGTGTCAACGGGCAGGTGGTGTTGACCTTGGCTGCCGATCCGGCGCGTCGCGTTTATGTTCGGCGCATCAATGTGGCGGGCAACAGCCGCAGCCGCGACGAGGTAATCCGGCGCGAGTTCAGGCAGTTCGAGTCGTCGTGGTACGACGGTCGCAAGATCAAGCTGTCGCGTGATCGGGTCGACCGCCTGGGCTATTTCAGCGAAGTCGGTGTCGAGACGAACGAGGTGCCGGGCACGCCCGACCAGGTCGATCTGCTCGTCACCATCAAAGAAAAACCCACCGGCAACCTGCTGCTCGGGGCGGGCTTCTCGAGCGCCGACAAGCTGTCGCTCACCGCGTCGATCCGGCAGGAAAACGTATTCGGGTCAGGCAACTACCTGGGCATCGAACTGAACACCAGCAGATCCAGCCGCACCCTGGTGCTGAGCACGGTCGACCCGTACTTCACCATCGACGGCATCTCTCGTGCATTCGACATTTACTACCGCACCACCAAGCCGCTGAACAGCCAGGGCGAGCAGTACGAGCTCGTCACGCCAGGCGCGTCGGTTCGTTTCGGAGTGCCGTTCAGCGAATTCGACACGGTGTTCTTCGGCATCGGCTTCGAGCGCACCGAAATTCGCGGCGACACAGCGCTGCCAAACAACTACTTTCTCTACCGTGAACAGTTCGGCTCGAAAAGCTCGTCTGTTCCTCTGACCGTTGGCTGGACGCGCGATGGCCGCGACAGTGCGCTGGTGCCCACCGAGGGCCGCTACCAGCGTCTGAACCTTGACTGGGGCATTGCAGGCGACACCCGGTACTTGCGCGCCAACGCGCAGTTCCAGCAGTACTTCCCGATCACGCGACGCTTCACCTTCGGCGTCAATGCCGAGGTGGGCTGGGGCAAGGGCCTGAGCGGCCGGCCCTACCCGATCTTCAAGAACTTCTACGGTGGCGGCCTGGGCACGGTGCGCGCTTTCGACCAGGGTTCGCTCGGCCCGGTCGACGTGACGGGTGCCTACATCGGTGGCAACCGGCGCATCAACCTGCAGACCCAGTTGTACCTGCCCGTGCCTGGCACCGGCAACGACCGAACGCTGCGTCTTTTCACCTACCTCGACGCCGGCAACGTGTGGGGCGAATTCGAGAAAATCTCGGCTGCCACCATCCGCGCGTCGGCCGGGGTTGGCATGACCTGGATCTCGCCGGTGGGCCCGCTCCAGCTCAGCTACGGCACACCCATTCGCAAGAAGCCAGAAGATAGAATCCAGCGTCTTCATTTCCAGATCGGGACCGCGTTCTAATGAAAAGCTCTTTTGTCAAAACGACTGTTGCTGCCGCGTTTCTCGGGGCCGCCGCCCTGAGCGCACAGGCGCAGGAACTGAAGATCGGCTATGTCAACAGCGACCGTGTGCTGCGCGACGCGGTGCCCGCCAAGGCGGCGCAAACAAAGCTCGAGGCCGAGTTCAGCAAGCGCGACAAAGAGCTGAACGACCTGGCCGCCCGCCTCAAAGGCGCGGCCGACAAGCTCGAGAAAGACGCGCCCACGATGACCGAGGCCGATCGCGGACGCCGACAACGTGAGCTGGTCGAACAAGACCGCGAAGTTCAACGCAAGCGGCGCGAATTTCAAGAAGACCTGAACCAGCGCAAGAACGAAGAGTTGTCCTCGGTCGTCGAGCGGGCCAACAAGGTCATCAAGCAGATTTTCGAGACCGAAAAGTACGACATCATTTTGCAAGAAGCGGTGTTCGCCGGCCCCAAGGTCGACATCACCGACAAGGTCATCAAGGCCCTGAACGCCCAAGGTGCCAAGTAAGGCCGCCGTTGCATTCCCCGGCAAGGCGGTGACTGAGTTCCGTTTGGGCGACATCGCCGCAGCACTCGGCGGCGAACTGGTTGGCGACGCCGCCATTCGCATCACCCGGATCGGCTCGCTGGAGGGTGCCACGCCCGCCACGATTTCATTTTTGTCCCATCCGCGGTATCAGCCGCAACTGGCGAAAACGCAGGCCGGCTGCGTGATCGTTTCACCCGCACTGCGAGACGCGGCGGCCGCTCGCGGCGCGGTTATCGTGGCAGACGACCCCTATTTGTACTTCGCCCGGCTAACCCAGTGGTGGGTGGCACAAAACCGCCCAGCGCTCGTCGCTGGCGTGCACGCCAGCGCCATCGTTCACGCCTCAGCGGTGCTCGGCAGCGGCGTCAGCATCGGCCCCTTGGCGGTGATCGAGGCCGGCGCGACGGTGGCCGACGCAGCAGCCATCGGGGCGCAGTGTTTCATCGGTGCGCAGGCGCATGTGGGCCGAGGCACGCGCCTGGCCGCGCGCGTCACGCTGGGGGCCGGATGCAGCATCGGTGAGCGCGGCATCGTGCACAGCGGCGCGGTGATCGGGGCCGACGGCTTCGGCTTCGCGCCCAACCAAGGGCGCTGGGAAAAGATCGAGCAATTGGGCAGCGTGCGCATCGGCAACGACGTGGAGATCGGCGCCAACACCTGCATCGACCGCGGGGCCCTGGAAGACACCGTGATCGAAGACGGCGTCAAGCTCGACAACCTGGTGCAGATCGGCCACAACGTGCGCATCGGCGCGCACAGCGCGCTGGCCGGTTGCGCTGGCGTGGCCGGCAGTGCGGTGATCGGCGCGCATTGCACCGTGGGCGGCGGCGCGGTGGTGCTGGGCCACCTGACCCTGGCCGACCATGTGCACATCTCGGCCGCCTCGGTCGTCATGCGCTCGATCTTGAAGCCGGGCCAGTACAGCGGCGTGTTCCCCATCGACGACAATTCAGCCTGGGAGAAAAACGCCGCCACACTGCGCCAACTGCACTCCTTGCGAGACCGTGTGCGAGCCATTGAAAAGAAGACACCATGACGATGGACATCCACCAGATTCTGCGCAAGCTGCCGCACCGCTACCCGTTTTTGTTGGTCGATCGGGTGCTCGAAATAGAGAAGGGCAAACGCATCGTCGCGCTGAAAAACGTGACGATCAACGAGCCGTTTTTCACTGGCCATTTCCCGCATCGCCCGGTGATGCCCGGCGTGTTGATGATCGAGGCGCTGGCGCAGGCTGCGGCGTTGCTGGCGTTCGAAACGCTGGGCACCACGCTGGATGACAACACCGTGTACTACTTCGTCGGCATCGACGGCGCGCGCTTCAAGCGGCCGGTCGAACCCGGCGACCAATTGATCCTGGATGTCACGCTGGACCGCATGCGTTCGGGCATTTTCAAGTTCAAGGCGCGCGGACTGGTGGGCGAAGAGTTGGCGGTTGAAGCCGAGTTGATGTGCACCATGCGCAGCATCGACTGACTCCCATTCGTCTACCGTGTCGAACATTCATTCCACCGCCGTCATCGCGCCGGGTGCCGAGCTGGGCGAGTCGGTCAGCGTCGGCCCCTACAGCATCATCGGCGCGCATGTGAAGCTGGGCGAAGGCACGCAGGTCGGCCCGCACTGCGTGATCGACGGCCACACCACCATCGGCCGCGACAACCGCATCTTTCAGTTCTGCTCACTCGGCGGCGTGCCGCAAGACAAGAAATACGCCGGTGAACCGACCGAGCTGAACATCGGCAACGGCAACACCATTCGCGAGTTCTGCACCTTCAACCTGGGCACGGTGCAGGCCGGTGGCGTGACCCGGCTGGGCAACGACAACTGGATGATGGCCTACACCCATTTGGCGCACGACTGCCAGGTGGGCGACAAAACCATCTTCGCCAACAACGCGCAAATCGCCGGCCACGTGGAAGTCGGCGACTGGGTCATCCTGGGGGCCTACACGGCGGTGCATCAGTTCGTCAAAATCGGCGCGCACGCGATGACCAGCATGGGCACCATCCTGCTGCAAGACCTGCCCCCGTTCGGCATGGTGTCGGGCAATCCGGCGCAGGCGCGCGGCTTCAACCTCGAAGGCCTGAAACGGCGCGGCTTCTCGGGCGAGCGCGTGGCCGCCGTCAAGCAAATGCACCGTTTGCTGTACCGGCAGGGCCATCCGCTGGAAGAAGCCCGGGTCGCCATTCAAGCCCTGGTTTCGACCATGCCCGAGGCGGCCGACGACATCTCGCTGATGGCGGCCTTTCTGGCCCGGGCCGAACGCGGCATCGTGCGCTGACTTCCGGCCATGGCTTCGGCGTCACCCCGCTTCGCGATGGTCGCGGGCGAAGCCTCCGGCGACCTGCTGGCGGGTCTGTTGCTCGACGGCATGAAGACGCGCTGGCCCGACATGGCGTCGTTCGGCATCGGCGGCCCGAAGATGACAGCGCGCGGATTTCAAGCCTGGTGGCCGCACGACAAGCTGGCGGTGCGCGGCTATGTCGAGGTGCTCAAACACTACCGTGAGATCGTCGGCATCCGCAAGCAACTCGCGGCGCGCTTGCTGCAAGACAAGCCCGATGCCTTCATCGGCGTCGATGCGCCCGACTTCAACCTCGACCTCGAAGCCACGCTGAAAGCACAAGGCGTCAAGTCGATCCACTTCGTCGGCCCGTCGATCTGGGCCTGGCGCGGCAAACGTGTCGAACGCATACGCCATTCCGTCGACCACGTGTTGTGCCTGTTTCCGTTCGAGCCGGCCTTGTACGAGGCGCACGGCGTGGCGGCCACCTTCGTCGGCCACCCGCTGGCCGACGCCATTGCGCTGGAGGTTCCTCGCGCCGCCAGCCGCGCCGCGTTGGGCCTGTCGCACGACGCCGTGGTGGTGGCCTTGCTACCTGGCAGCCGCCGCTCCGAGATCGCCTACATCGCGCCTGGCTTGCTGGCTGCTGCCGCCGAGATGCACCGGCAGCGCCCTCACTTGCGCTTTCTGTTGCCGCTGGTGCCGGGCCTGCGCGCACTCGTCGAACCACTGCGCCAGCAGTTGGCTGCAGACGTGCCCATGACCCTGCTCGATGGCCACTCGCACGACGCGCTGGCGGCCTGCGATGTGGCTCTGGTGGCCAGCGGCACCGCCACCTTGGAAGCCGCGCTGTTCAAGCGCCCCATGGTCATCACCTACAGCATGCAATGGCTGAGTTGGCAGATGATGAAGCGCATGAAGTACCAGCCCTGGGTCGGCCTGCCGAACATCCTGTTAAACGACTTTGCCGTGCCCGAACTGCTGCAAGACGAGGCCACGCCGCAGCGCCTGGCCAGCGCCGCCTTGGCCTGGCTGGACGACCCGCGCGCAAGCCAGGCGCTGGCGCTGCGCTTCGACGCGCTGCACCGCAGCCTCCGACAAAACACTGCGCAGGCGGCCACCCATGCCATCGAAAAAATTCTCGGTGCGTAGGCAACTCGGACGCGGCTGGAGCGGCCTGGGCCTGATTGCCGGTGTCGACGAGGCCGGCCGCGGGCCGCTGGCCGGGCCGGTGGTGGCAGCGGCCGTGATGCTGAACGACCTGCGGCCCATCAAGGGCCTGAACGATTCCAAGCAGTTGGGCCCGCGCACCCGCGAGCGGCTGTTCGACGAGATCCGCGCCAAAGCCCTGTGCTGCAGCATCGCGCTGGCCAGCGTCGAAGAAATCGACACGCTGAACATTTTGCAAGCCACCTTGCTGGCGATGCGCCGCGCTGTCGAGGGCCTGCGGCTCAAACCCCACCAGGTGCTGGTCGACGGCAACCGCTTGCCGCTGCTCAGCGTGCCGGCACAGGCCATCGTCAGAGGCGACGCGACGGTGCGCGCCATCGCCGCCGCGTCGATCCTGGCCAAGGTGCATCGCGACATGCTGTGCCTGGCCCTGCACGAGCAACACCCGCAGTACGGCTTCGACGCTCACAAAGGCTACCCCACCGCCGTGCACCTCGCGGCCCTGCGCGAACACGGGGCCTGCGCGCACCACCGTCGCAGCTTCGGCCCCGTGCGCGACGCGCTGGAGCGTTGAGGTGGCCGTGCCCGTGCCCGTGGTGAAAGCCGTCACCTCGCACGACAACCCTTTGCTTGTGCGGCTGCGCAAGGTGACGGGAGACCCTGCCGGCTACCGCAAGCAAGGGGTGGTGTGGTTGGCGGGCGATCACCTGTGCAGTGCGTTTCTAAGCCGTGGCGGCCTCGCTGCCCAAGCGGTGATCACCGAAGAGGCCTGGCATCGTCCCGAGCTTCGTGCGCTGGCCGCGCAAGCCGAATCGGTGATCGTCGTTCCGCTGTCGCTGATGAAAAGCATCGGCGCGCTCGAGTCACCGCCGCCGCTGGGTCTGGTGGTGCCCTGGACTGGCTCAGCAGCGTTGAACCCCGGCGCATCCAGCGTGGTGCTCGACCGCTTGCAAGACGCCGGCAATGTAGGCGCGGTGCTGCGCAGCGCGGCCGCATTCGGCTTCACGCAAGTGATCGCCATCAAGGGCACGGCGGCGCTGTGGTCGCCGAAGGTGTTGCGTGCAGGCATGGGTGCGCACTTCGGCTTGCAATTGGTCGAGGGTGCCGATGAGGAAGCGCTGGATGGCTTGTGGGTGCCACTGCTCGCGACCAGCTCGCACGCGGCGCAAGCCAT
>JAYVCL010000384.1:0-9296 GCA_043749975.1 Burkholderiales bacterium | reverse complement strand
TCCCAGCCCTTGGACTTGTACCAGCGCGCCACCGCCGCACCGGTTTGTTGGTCGTAGTGGCCGTCGACCGGGCCCGGATCGAAGTGCAAGCGGGCCAGCGCCTGCTCGAGCTGGCGCACGTCTTCACCGCTCAGGCCGGGCACCAGGTCGCGGTAGGCCGGGGCTTCGCCCTGCAGCACGAACACCGGGCGGCCCGAGGCCGACAGCAGCACGCCGCCTTCGGCCACCGGGGCATTGCGCACCGGCAACAGGGTGATTAGGCCGGCGGACGGCTTCAAGGTCGACGGCGAGATCGACACCGGCTGCGGCACACCAAAGCGCGCCGTGCCGCGCGTGACGACGCTCGAACCGAGCACGCGTTTTTCGACCGGCACCAGGATCGGCGATGGCACCGGTGGCGCGGTTCGCGCGGCAGCGTCGGCCGGCGACTCGATCCGCGACCCCGCCACCAAAGCCAGGGCTGCGGCGGCCGCCACTGCCAGAAGCACGGCCGACAACATCTTGATGCGTCGGGAGGCCATTTTCTACGCTCTAAAAACCTTCACTTGACAGCTCGCGCGAACATTTCTTTCGCAATCTGTTCCTCGACTGGATCGAACAATTTCTCGGTCAGTTCGTGGTTCTTTTTCGCGACGCGACGCTCGTAGTCTTGCAAGGCCTTCAGGGCCTTGACCTGTTCGGGCGACAACTTGTCGGCCGGAATCGATTCGCCCTGTGTCAGCGCTTCGAGCCGCTTGCGCACATCGGCCTCGACCTCGTCCGGGTGCGCATAGTCGAAGCCCAGCTTGCGCATCTGCTCGCCGTACTGGCGCAGCGCCGTTTTCATGCGCGGGTCTTTGTTGATCAGCGCATCTTTCGGGTTGTAGTAGGTCGCGGTCAACTGGTCGGGCGCGAACGCCTGCTCGACGCCCTTGCGCGTGCAGCCGCCGGTGCGGGCAAAGTTCTCGCGCTCCAACGCGATGGCGAAGGTCGCATCGGCGTGCTGGCCGAACAAGGCGCGGGTGTAGGCCACCTGGCTCGCCGCCGAGAGGCTTTTGTAGATCGAAACGTTGCGCTCGCCGAGCCCGATTTTGCCCGGGCTGTAGCCGGTTTGCAGTTGCGGTGCCAGGCCGGTGTACAGGGTCGACACGCCGAAGCCGTACTTGTCCACAAAGTCGCCTTCGCTCATGCCTGGCAGTTTTTTGTCGGCGCTCATGCCCTTGCGCACGGTGTCGAAATCGACGGCGATGTACTCGAAGCCCTGGCCGCGCATGCAGCGGGCGATCTCCGCTTCGACTTTCTCGACCGACTGCACCAATTGCCGCGGCGACAGCCCGAACTCTTCCTTGCCCGGCGGTGCGGCCGGCTGCGCAGGCGCGCCTGGCGCGGCGACGAGCAGCGCCGACAGAATCAGCGCGGCGCGAACCAGTGCAGTGAGCTTGGTTGCTTGCATGGCCTTTATGTCCTCCGAACGAATCCGACTCAGTCGGTGCCGATGACCTTGCCCGACACCAGGTCGACGAAGACATCTTTCTCTCCCTGGGTCTGCGACATGATTTCGACCACGTAGACGTTCTTGCCGAGCTTCTTCTCGATCTTGACGCTGGTGACCTTGCCGGGAATGGCCTTCAGCGCAATGGCCGAGGCTTGTTCCTCGGTGATCTTGGCAGCCTCAGCCGGCTTGGCTTTGGCATCCGTCGTGCCGGCAAATGCCGGCTGGGCGCAGCCAATGACGAGCGCGCTGCAGAACGTCAGGCAGGCCCGGGCGCTCGCAGGTCGAATTTCGTGGGCTTGCTTCTTCATGGTGGTGTGTGCTCCGTTCGTTGTGCCGTTGCTACTTTTTCGCGGTGGTGAATGCGGTTTCAATGAACGACGAGTTGCCGTCTTTCGCCACCGTGCCGATTTCCAGTTTGTACTCCGTATCGGGCTGCAAAAAGCCGGCCGGCACGCTGAACCCGGTGGCGTTGCCCGGCAGGTTGGCCTTGATCTCGCGGCCCGAGGCTTCATGCACGATCACGACCACGTGCGCGCTCAGGCCCTTGGCCGATTGCCAACCGATCTGCAGCCCGTTGACGGGCACGTTCTTGGCATCGGCTCGCGGGCGAAGCAGGGCCGTCGGGTCGGGGAAGGTGTGGCTGAGCATGGCCTTGCCTTCGAGCCGTGCGCCGCTCGCGCTGGCACCGGTGAAGGTGTAGGCACCGGCCGGAAAGTCGGCCTGCACACTGCCGTCGTTCTTGGGTTCGGGGGATTCGAGCGTGAGGTGGCGCATGCCGAGCTTGGAGTCGGGTGTCTTGAAGTCGATCACGGTGCGGCCATCGGGTGCCACGACCTTCAGGCTCGTCAACCCACCCGTGCCGCCGATGGCGTCGAACTTGATCTCCGAATCCTTGTCCTGCACGTTGCGTTCGAGAAACACCTTGACGCTCTCGAACTTTTCGTCTGCGCAGGCGAGGCCGTGCAGTGCGCCTGCCATGAGCGCTGCCGCGATGAGGGTTCGTGTCATGGGCCTCCCAGTGGTGTTTATGTCGCGTTGCATGAGTTCACGCCGCTGCCGGTTTGAATTCCACCGCACGCTCCGCCGCTCGCGCCGTGCCGGCACCAAAACGCAGGTACAGCGCCGGCACGATGAACAGGTTCAGCAAGGTCGACGTGACCAGGCCGCCCAAAATCACCACCGCCATCGGGTACTCGATTTCGTGGCCGGGCAGGTTGCCGTAGATCACCAGCGGCAAAATCGCCAGACCTGCAGCGCCTGCGGTCATCAGGATCGGCGACAGCCGCTCGCGGGCACCGCGCAGCACCAGGGCCAGACCGAACGGCTCGCCCTCTTCCAGCTCCAGATGCTGGAAGTGGCAGACCATCATGATGCCGTTGCGCGCTGCAATGCCGAGCACCGTGAGGAAGCCGACCAGCGAGCCCAGCGAGATCACTTTGCCTGCCACGTACGCCGCCAGCACGCCGCCCACCAACGCGAACGGCAAGGTCAGGAAGGCCATCGTGGCCAGACGCCAACTGCGAAAGGTCAGTTGCAGCAGCACAAAAATCGTCACCAGCGCGAGCCCGGTGAACAGCAGAATCCGCTCTCGCGCGGCCTTCAGCTCAACGTATTCGCCTTGCAGCACGGCGCGGTAGCCGATCGGGAAGTCGATCTTGTCGAGCCGGCCCTGCACGTCCTTCGCCACCGACTCCAGGTCGCGCTTGGCCACGTTGGCCTGCACGTCCATGCGGCGCGAGCCACCCTCGCGACGGATCACATTCGGGCTCGGCTTGATGGCGATGTCGGCCACCTCGCCGAGCCGCACCCGATCCCCGGTGGGCGTATCGATCAGCATGCGCTGCAGCGAGGTCAGGCTGTGGCGCCACTCGGGCGAAGTCCACACCTGCACGTCGTAGGTGCGCCCGCCGTTGAAGATGTCGCCGACCTCCTCGCCGGCCATCAGGGTTCCCGAGGCACGCCGCACATCGCCCGGCTTGAGGCCGTATTTTTGCGCCGCGTCGAGCCTGAGTTCGACCTGCACCTCGGGCACCTCGACCATCAACTCCTTGTGCAGGTTGACGATGCCGTCGACGCCCGACATCGCAACGCGTATTTCCTCGGCTTTGCTTCGAAGCACTTCCAGGTCGGGGCCGAAGATGCGCACCACGATGGCCTCGCCCGAGCCGGTCAGCACCTCGCGGATCCGTTCCTTCAGGTAGGTCTGCAAATCGCGGTACAGCCCGGGGTAGCCCTGGACCATCTCGTCGACGGCCGCAACCGACTTGGCGTAATCCGCCTTCGGATCGATGCTGATCCAGTTCTCGCCGAAGTTGACGCCCACCACTTCATCGGCGGCAAAGGCCTGGCCGATGTGGGCGCCGAAGTTGCGCACGCCCGGGATGGCCCGCAACTCCTTGCTGGCGCGGGTGGTGATTCGCACCATCTCCGGGTGCGAGGTGCCGGGGTTGGTGACCCAGTGCATCAGGAAGTCGCGTTCCTTGAAATCGGGCAGCAGCGAATGCCCGAGCAGCGGCCACATGGCAGCGCCGAGGATCGTGACCGCCGCCACCGCCGCGTAGGCCGGGCGCGGGCTGCGCGTGGCCTTGGACAGCATTGCGGAATAGCCTCGCGAGAGCCACGCGACCAGCGGTGAGCCGCGGCCTTCGAGCGGGGCGTTGCGCAACAGGATCAGGCCGAGGGCCGGCGTCACCGTGACGGCCACCACCATCGACGCCAGGATCGCCAGCAGGTACGCCAGCACCAGCGGCTTGAAGAAAGCCCCCGACAGGCCCTCCATGAAGAGCACGGGCACCACCGCGACGACCACGATCAGCGTGGCGAAGACGATCGGCGCGCGCACTTCGAGCGAGGCCTCGAGGATCACCCGCGCGACCGAACGGTGGCTGTTTGCCGCGCGCTCCTGGCGCAGCCGCCGCATGATGTTCTCGATGCCGATGATGGCGTCGTCGACAACCGCGCCGATGGCGATCACGAAGCCGGCCAGCACCATCGTGTTCATCGCCGCACCGCTCGCGTAGAGCATCAACCCGGCCGACAGCAGCGACAGCGGAATGGCCACCGTGGCGATCAGTGCGGCACGCCACTCATACAGAAACGCGATCATCACCAGCACCACCAGCAAGCAACCGATCCACAGCGCGCTGGACAGGTTCTTGATCGAGTCTTCGATGTAGGTGGCGGGCCGGAAGATCTTGGTGTCGATCTCGACGCCGGGCAGGCCGGGCTTCATCGCGTCGAGCGCGGCTTCGACGCCGCGGGTGACCTCGAGCGTGTTGCCCCACGGAAACTTCTCGATGATCAGCATCAGCCCGGGGCCGTCGTTGATGACCGCGTCGCCGATCATCCCCTGCGGCCCGAAGACGATCTTGGACACCTCGCCCAGCAGCAGCGGCTTGCCATTCTTGATGGCGATCGGCACCTGCGAAAGGGTTTCGGGCGTCTGCCCGGCCGAGGTGTGCAGCACCTCCATTCGCTGGTTCGGCGTTTCGATGAAGCCGCCGGTGCCGATGTGGGCTCCGCCCGAGTAGCGCAGCAAACCCACGTCCAGCGCGTCGGACACCGCCTCGGACACCTGGTCGAGCGTCACATCGACCTCGGCCAGGCGTTCCGGGTCGACTTCGACCTGCACCATCTTCAACTGCTCGCCCCAGATCGCCACGTTGGCCACGCCGGGCACACCCAACAGGCGCGCGCGGATCGTCCAGTAGGCGAGCATCGACAGGTCCATCACCGAGCGGCTGGCCGATGTGATGCCGATCTTCATGACCCGGCTGGTCGACGACAGCGGCGGCATCATGAACGGCGGGGCGGCCCAGCGCGGCAGGTTCGGCGTGGCGATGGCGACCCGTTCGTTGACCAGTTGGCGCGTCCTCAACTCATCGACACCGGGCTTGAACTGGACCACCACCGACGACAGTTGCGGCACCGACTTCGAGCGCAAATCGGCCACGCCGGGAACGCCGGCCAGCGCGTTCTCGAGCGGCAAGGTCACCAGCGATTCGACCTCGGCCGGAGACAGCCCGAGCGCGATCGTCTGGATCTCGACCTTCGCAGGTGCGAACTCGGGAAACACATCGACCGGCAGTTCGCGCAAGCGCAAGAAGCCGAAGTACACGAGGCTTGCGCCGAGCGCCATCACCAGGAAGCGAAAGCGCAAGCTGGTGCCAATAATCCATCGCATCATGATTCGACCCTCTTGATGGCTGGGTGCCGACTAGTGCCCGACGCCGTTTTCGGCGCCATACAACTCGGACGCCCCGCTGACGACCACCGACGTGCCCACCGCCGGGCCTTGTTTCAAGGTCGCGCGGTCGCCCTTGATCGACTCGACTACGACGGCATGGCGCACATAGGCCAGCGGCTCGGGGTTGGTGTAGACCCAGGTGTTGCCCTTCATGTCGTACAGCACGGCGGCGTAGGGCGCGGTCATGATCCCGGCCGCATCGACCGCGACCACGCCGGTCTTGATGTCGAGCCGGTCGACCGCCTTCTGCGTCAGGGTGACCCGCATCAGCTTGGAGCCGTTGATCGCCTCGACATGCGAGGAAGCATCCTTCTTGACGGCCGCCGTGGCGGCCAGCGCCAGCGACGACCCGAGCGACAGCCCAGCCGCCACGGAAACGGCCAACGCCAACGAGTTGATTCGATTTGAAGTGCACATGACGGTTTCCATTCAAACGGGGGTGGATGCAAACTGCTCGGGCCGCTGCGACAGCAAGCCCAGCGTGTCTTGCGCGGTGCGCGCGCCGAAACGCAGGTAGAGCGCAGGCACGCAAACGAGGGTCAGTAGCAGGGTGGTGACGAGACCGCCGAGCACGACGACGGCTGTCGCATGCACGATCTCCAGGCCCGCCACGTCGCCCAGCACGACGAAGGGCAGCATCAGCGCGGCGATGGTCAGCGCGCTGGCCACGATGGCCGCAGAGCGCTCGCGCACGCCGCGCTGCACCAGGGCGGCGCCGAAGGGTTCGCCTTGCAACTCCAGCGCCTGGAAGTGGCGCACCAGGGCGATGCCGTTGCGCACCGCCAGGCCGAGCACCGTGACGAAGCCCAGCGCCGAGCCGAGCGTGAAGTCGCCGCCGGCGAGGACGACGGCCACGAAGCAGCCGAGCAGCGCCACCGGCACGCCGGCGATGGCCAGCAGCGCCAGCCTCCAGCCGCCCAGCGCGGCTTGCAGAATCAGGAAGCCGAGCAACGCCGCAGCCGCCATGTAGCTGTACAGCGGGCCGAGTGCGGCACGCTGCGCGAAGTGTTCGCCGCGCACCTGGGCGTGGTATTCGAACGGGAAGGCCACGTCCTTGATTCGGCGCGCGACCTCGCGCGACACGCTGCCCACGTCTTTGTCTTTGACTTGGGCGTCGATGTCGATGCGCCGCGACACGCCCTGGCGGCGGATCACGCCGGGCGACGCGATGGTGCGCACATCGGCCACATCGGCCAGACGCACCTGGCCCTTCGATTCCGTGTCGATCATCAGGTTGCGCATGTCGTTGAGGTTGGCGCGGATGCCCGGGCTGCCGAGCACCACCACATCGAACACCTTCTGGTCCTGGAACAGCGCCCCCACCGTGATGCCCGAGACCAGTGACGAGGCGGCACGGCGCACATCGCCCGGTTTCAAACCGTAGGCGCTGGCCTTGGCGAGATCGACCTTGACCTCGATCGTCGTTTTCTCGGCCTGCACCTCGATCTGCGGGTTCTTGATGCCGTCGATCTTGGACATCAGCTCACGAATTTCCTCGGCCTTGCCGCGGATGATTTCCTGGTCGTGACCGTAGACCCGCACGCTGACGGTCTCGTCGCCGCCGGTCAGGGTCTCGCGCATGCGCTTCGAGAGGAAGGTGTTGACCTCGGCCCGGATGCCGGGGTAGGCCTCGGCCGTCTTTTGCAAAGCCTCCAGCGTGTCGTCGTAGTCGGCCTGAGGATCGATGCTGACCCAGATCTCGGCCGCATTGACATCCGAGACTTCATGCGAGAGCACGGCGCGTCCGACATGGGCGGCCACGTTGCGCACCCCCTTGACGGCGCGCAGGTCTTTCATCACCGACGCGGTCACCCGGTTCATCGCCGGCAGCGACGAACCCGACGCTGCCTGGATCTCGATGACCACATCGGTCTCCTTGAAGCTCGGAATCAGCGAGTGCTCCGAGTTGACCCACACCAGCGTCCCGACCACCACGCCCAGCGCAGCCAGAGCCAGCGCGGCCACCGGGCTGCTCAGCACGCTGCTGCCCATTCGCGCGGAGCCGGCTTGCAGCCTGCCCATCAGCGGCGAGCTGCTGCGCTCGGGCAAGGGGGCATTGGCCAGCAGCAGCAGGCTGAGTGCCGGCGTCAACACCAGGGCGATCGCCAGCGATGCGAGCACCGCCAGGATGTAGGACCAGATCAGCGGCCGGAAGAACGCAGCCGAAAGCCCCTGCATGAACAGCACCGGCAGCACCGCCAGCAAGATGACGGCGGTGGCGAACAGCATCGGCCCGCGCACCTCGATGGCCGCCCGCGTGATGACGTCCAGCGATGAGTGGCCGGCGCCGTCGGTTCGCGCCTGGCGCAGCCGACGCGCGATGTTGTCCACGTCCAGGATCGCGTCGTCCACGATCACCGCCACCGCCAGCATCAGGCCGGCAATGATCATCATGTCGATGTTCTCGCCGCGCAAATGGAACACCCACCCGGCCGCCAGCACCGACGACGGGATGACCACGGCGGCCACCAGCGCCGCGCGCCAACTGCCCAGCAGCGCGCCCAGCGCCAGCACCACCAACACATAGGCGGCGATGAGCCCGGTGGCGAGGTTCTTGGTGGCGCGCTCGATGAAGCTCGCGGGCCGGTAGATCGAGGCGTCGACCTCGATGCCCTTCATGCCCGGGCTGAGTTCGCGCAACGCCGCCTCGACCGCGCGGGTCACCTCCAAGGTGTTGGCGCCGGGGAATTTCTCGACCACCAGCATCAGGCCCGGGCCGTCTTTGAAGAGCGCGCTACCGATCAGCGGCTGGCTGTCCTCGACCACGGTGGCCACGTCTTGCAACGGCACCGAGGTGCCTGCCACCGGCACCTTGGCGAAGGTCTCGGGCGACGACGTGGGCGAGATGTGGCGCACGCCCAGGCGCTGGTTCGGCGTGTCGATGAACCCGCCGGCACCCGGCGTCGACGAAGTCAGGTAGGTCAGCGGTGAGGCCCAGACGGCTTCGCCGGCGGTCTTGACGATCTGCTCCAGCGTCACGCCCTTGGCGCGCAGCTTGGCGGGATCGACCTGCACCTGCACCTGCCGGTTGCGCTGGCCCCACACCGATACGTTGGCCACGCCGGGCACACCGACCAGCCGCGGCACGATGTTCCAGCGCGCCTGCACCGACATCTCGATCGGTGAAACCGTCTTCGAGGTCAGGCCGATGTTCATGATGCGGCTGGCCGACGACACCGGCTGCAGCAGCACCGGCGGCATCGACACATTGGGCAGCGCATGGGCCTGGGTGAGGCGCTCTTGCACCATCTGGCGCGCGTGCATCAGGTTGGTGCCGGGTGCGAAGAACATTTCGATCGATGACAGCCCGGTGATCGACTCGGACTCGATCGACTGCAGCCACGGCACGCCGTTGAGCAAGTCGGCCTCCAGCGGCACGGTGATCAACGACTCGACCTCGGAGGTCGACAAGCCGAGCGCCTCGGTCTGCACTTCGAGCGACAGGGGCGAGAATTCCGGCACCACGTCGAGCGGCATGTTGCGCATGCGCCAGACGCCGACCACCAGCATCACCGCGGCCAGCGCGATCATCACGGTGCGCAAGCGAAGACTCGATGAAATGATCCAGTGCAACAT
>JAYVCL010000383.1:0-8989 GCA_043749975.1 Burkholderiales bacterium | reverse complement strand
GCTGCAGCGAAGATTTTTGGCAAGGGCAAGATCGCGTTCTCGCGCTACGAGAACGAGGCCACCTTCCCGGACGACAGCACCACACGTCTACTGGAAGCCGCCATCGAAAAGCCTGCCCTTCTGAAGTGGCTGGCTGACAAGGCAGACGTTGACCTGCCGTTGTGGAAAGAACGCTGCGAGGATGAGCAGCGGGTCAAGGTTCGGCCGCTGGCCAAGGTGTACGACGCAGCCCAGGCCGGCACAAAGCATCAAGAGCGCTATGTGTCCTTCGGCAGCGCCGCGAAGCTCGGGAGCCTCGTGACGAAGGTGTTATCAGCTCACTTGGTCGCTACGCGGCAGACCCTGACGTTGCCCGAAAGCGCAACACCTGCAAAAACAGAGGCAAGCAACGAAGGCCGGATGGAGCGCGAGGCAATCGCATCATGATGCCGAGCCCGATTCAGCTACTGCAACTGACGTTCAAGAGCGTGCACGTCGAGATTGACCCGAAGCACGCTCTAGCGGAGCCGTCCAACCCGATGACGACGGTGTTCGTCTTTGACGGCGTGAGCATCACCACCGAAGTTGGCTTGGGTGAGGTCGACATGGCGCATGAGCGGGGGCCGATATACGTGGTCTCGCTGCGGCTGGTGATCGACAACCAACCCTCGGCCGACGAAACTGACCGCAAGTTCTCGCCCTACCTGATCGACATCGAGACGGCCGGCGTGATCCTTTTGCCCAAGGGTGCAGAGAAGCTGGGGCCGCCTACTGACCTGGTGACCGTCAACGGCGCTGCGCTGCTGTGGTCGGCCATCCGCGAGCAATTGCTGACGTTGACTTCGCGCATGCCTGCCGGTCCCGTGATGCTGCCGACGGTGCACTTTCACGATTTGAAGCAAGCGAAAGCAGAACCAGTGGCGACCCCTGCGGCATCGCAAGCGCCCGCTGCCGCCAAGAAGGCAGCCAAGGCCAAGCCCGTGTCATCAACCCGGGCCTGAGCGCTCGTCAGAACAACACGTTCACCCCAAGAGGTGGACGGCATGCAAGGAGCTTTACTGCGCCCCTGCTGAAGGGCCTGATTCATATCTGAGCAAGGGGGTAAAACGCACGCGCGCCTGGCATGGCTGAAGGCATCTCTCGCGAACCACCTTGCCAATCGGCCAAAATAGATGCGTCTAAATTAACCTGTCTGTGCGGCAGCAGACATAGGGCGCGCAATAAATTCGTCAATTTTCTGACCCGTCCATGTGTCGAACGGCGCCAGCGCGTACCATGTTTTTGCAGCCATCAACAGTTCGCAACCCATGTCCATGCAAAGCAAAGAGGGCCATCAGATTGCAGCGTTTCTGGCCCACCGAGCCGGTGCCACCGCAACCGCTTCGCAAATTGCCGATGCCACCGCTGCGGCCTGGCACCAGATCGATGCGGCGCTGACCCCCATCATCGGGTCGCGTGGCGTCGCAGCGTTGTTCAAGCGCAGCCTGCATCTGAATCGTCAGGATCACCCCTGCCTCGCCGCGATGCTTGAAAGTGTGCAGACGACCCTGGATGTCGCGCCTCTGAAATCCGTGCTGGCGCAGCAGAGCAGTGCCGAGGCCGCTGCGGCCGGAGGCGAAGTGCTGCAAACTTTCTACGAACTGCTGTCCAACCTGGTCGGCCCCTCGCTCACCGAGCGCTTGTTGCGTTCTGTGTGGATCAACTTTTTGAGCGGCCCGGCGGTTGAGGAGAATACGAAATGACTACCAAAGTGACGATCAACTGCCTGCCCACCGGCGTGCCGGGCATGGACGAGGTGCTGGGCGGGGGGCTGCCCGAGTTCTCGTTCAACCTGATCGCCGGACAGCCCGGCTCGGGCAAGACCACGCTGGCGCACCAGATCATGTTTTCGCTGGCGACCCCCGCGCGGCCGGCGCTCTATTTCACGGTGCTGGGCGAACCACCGTTGAAAATGCTGCGCTACCAGCAGCAGTTCGGTTTCTTCGAAAACGAGTCGATCAACCGTTCAATTCGATTCATCAACTTGTCGGAAGACGCGATGTCGGGCGACCTCGACCGGGTGCTGCGGCGCATCGTCGAAGAGGTGACCACCTATGCGCCGGGGCTCGTTTTCGTCGACTCGTTCCGCTCCGTCGTGCAGGCGAGCCAGACCGACGACAACCCGCACAACAGCCTGCAGCAGTTCGTGCAGCAACTCGGCATGCTGATGACGAGTTGGCAAGCCACCACCTTCCTCATCGGCGAGTACTTCACCGAGACCGACGCCAACCCGGTGTTCACAGTGTCCGACGGCTTGATCTGGATGCGGCAAAGCGTGGAGCGCAACTCGGTCGTACGCAAGCTGGAAATCGTGAAGATGCGCGGCCAGGCAACGCTGCCCGGACTGCACACTTTTCGCATCGGCGCTGAAGGCGTCAAGGTGTTCGCACCGGCCCGCTCCTTGATCATCGCGGCCCCGGACATGGACGCAAGACCGCTCGGCCCGCGCCTGCTGATGGGTGTGCCGCGGCTGGACAAGATGCTGGGCGGCGGGCTGCCGCAGGGCTACTCGCTGCTGGTGGCGGGCCCGTCCGGATCGGGCAAGAGCTTGCTGGCGGCGGCGTTCCTGGCCGAGGGTGCGCGCTGCGGCGAAACCGGTGTGATCGCCGCCTTCGAGCAGCGCCCCAACCGATCACGCAACCCGCTGGTGGCCGACCTGATCGAAAGCGGCCGGGTCGGCCTGGTCGACAGCGCGGCCCCTGATCTCTCGATCGACGAGATCGTGCAGTTGCTCATCAACGAAATCCGCCGGCTCAACGCCACTCGCGTCGTCATCGATTCGCTGTCGGGTTTCGAGCTCGCCCTGGCGCCGACCTTCCGCAGCGACTTCAGAGAATCGCTGGCCAGACTGGTCACGGCGCTGGCGATCGCCGACGTCACCGTGCTCTTGACATCCGAGTTGGAAGACCGCTACACCGACCTGCGCTTCAGCCCCTACGGCACCGCTTTCCTGACGGATGCCATCATCGTGCAGCGCTATATCGAGGTCGAGAGCAGGCTGCGGCGCGTGATCGCGGTGGTCAAGGTGCGGGCCAGCGCGCATTCGGACGAACTGCGCGAGTTCACCATCGACGAGTCTGGCATCCGAATCGGCGAAATACTGTCTGGCCACGAAGGCTTGCTCGGCGGCCGGCCCACAAAACGAGGCGCTCGAGACGCGGCTCCAGCCGCCGCAACAGATGTTTGACGCGAACCCATCACCTGAGCCGAGCGACCGCGCGGTGACGAACGCCACTCGCGAACTGGCCCGCTTGAATGGGCAGGTTGTGGCGATGCGCGCCGTGCTGGTCCGCCTGCTGCAGGATGTCGTCGCGGCAGAGCAGCATCAGGGCAGCAGCGAAGTCGCGCAACTTCTGGAAGCGAATGAAGAGCTGGTGGTTGCCGCGCTGCGCAACCAGCGCGACGTCGAAACGGCCACACAGGCGCTGGATGAAGCATCGAAGTCGGCCGGCCTCGATGCATTGACGCATTTGCCAAATCGCGTGCTGCTGCTCGATCGGCTCACCAGCGCGATTGCCATCGCACGACGGCACGGCGCGCGCCTGGGGCTGCTGTTCGTCGACCTGGACAACTTCAAGCACATCAACGACACGCTCGGTCACGCCGTTGGCGACGAGGCGCTCAAGCGGCTGGCGAGTTGCCTTGCGTCGTCGGTGCGGGCCGCAGACACGGTTTGCCGCTACGGGGGTGATGAGTTCCTGGTCTTGCTGACCGAGGTGTCTCACGGATCGGACGCGATTTTGGTGGCCGACAAGATGATCGCCCTCATCAGCGCCCCAAGCCAAATCGGCGATCACGCGCTTCGCATGACGGCGAGCATCGGCATCAGCATCTACCCCGACGACGGCGACGATGCCCTCACGCTGATAGAACGAGCGGACGCCGCGATGTACCACGCCAAAAGGCATGGCCTGGGCCGAAGCGTTTTCCAGGCCGACGCGCATTCGGGCAAACGCAATCCCCATGTGTCGGCAGCCGGCGCGCAGCCCCCGCTCGAGGCGCCTCATCCGCAGCCGCCCCACCACCCCGATCACGGCAACCGCCAGGCCCAGTTGCAAGAGGCGAACGAACAACTGGTTTTGGCCGTGCTCGAAGCCCGGCAATTGCAGACCGACGCACAAAGCGCACAGCGTCGACAGACGGAGTTCGCGCGCACGATCGCGAAAGAATTGCGCAACCCGATGGCACCGATCCGGATTGCGGCGGCGCAGGTGGGACGTGCGCGCACCGACGAGCCGCTGCTGCCCCGCGCGCAGGCCATCATCGAGCGGCAGGCCGCGCAGATGTCGCAGTGGGTCAGCGACCTGCTCGATGCATCGCTTGGCGGCACCACGGAGCTGAACCTCGAATGCCCGCGGATCGAAGTCACGGGTTTCATCGAGACCGCAATCGATTCGTGCCGGGCTGGCATGGATGCGCGCGGACAGCAGTTGCGCGTCCAGGCGACATCTGACGTGCTCGAAGTACAGGGCGACCCGGTGCGCCTTGGGCAGGTCGTCAGCAAGCTGCTCGACAACGCATCCCGCTGCTCGCCCGACGGCGGCGAGATCGGGCTCTCGGTCAAGGTCGCTGGCGAAGCCGTAGTGATCACGGTGTCAGACAGCGGCATCGGGATCACCGAAGAAGAGTTGGCCAGGGTCTTCGACTCGATCGGCGTCGGAGTCGGGCTCACCGTGGCCAAGCAATGGGTTGAAGCGCACGGTGGCACTGTCGTGGCGACCAGCGAGGGCCGCGGTCGAGGCAGCCAGTTCGCGCTCACGCTGCCTCTGGCGCACGCGCACGACCCGCATCGAAGCGCTGGTTCATGAGGCTTGTAGGACACAGACCACACCAATTCGCGCCCACCCGTCGGTGACAGAGGTGGATCGTGCGGTCAACATGATTGGAGCGGCCAAGGTGGCCAGGGAGAGGACGACATGCGCAACCCGTGGACCACGAAGAATCCATTCATGAGCCTGTGGCTCAGCTCTGCGAACAAGGCGTTGGGCTCGGCCCGCGCGCAGACCACAGCGGCAGCCAAACGTCAACTGGCAGCGGCCCAGGCCGAGGCCGCAAAGCAGGTGGTCGACTTCTGGAGCGGGAAGACAAAGCCGCCGCAGTCGCGAAAAAAATAGTCCGAGCGATCGCTGTTTGCGCAGGCCGGTGCTTCACTCGCTAGCACTGCGGCAGGTCGGGTGGTCGTTGGGGCAATATCGGCGCAGCACGTTTCAACGCACGGACCCCGGAGAATCTTCATGCAAGTCATCTTGAACACCGACCCCCACACCGACGGGCGCCATGAGATGGCGCAGCACCTGGAGGCCACGGTGAAAGACGCGCTGGGTCGCTTTGGCGAGCACATCACACGGGTCGAAGCCCACTTGGCAGACGCGAACAGCCATGTCAAGGCCAACCCCGACGAGATCCATTGCACCCTCGAGGCCAGGCTGGTGGGGATGGATCCGGTGGTCGTGAAAGACCACGCGGGCACCGCCCATCAAGCCATTCAAGGGGCGATCGGCAAGCTCAAACGTGCAGTTGCAACGGCGCTTGCCAAACACGATTCAAGGCGAAACACCGAGCTGCCAACCGACCCGGGGCTCGACACAGGAGCCGACCTTTCCGGCTGAGCGGCTGACACGGTTCTGGCCGAGGGTCAACCGACGCAGGTCCGGTTCTTCCCCATCTTGCTTGGCTTGGCACAGCGCCTGATCGGTGCTCGAAGTTGTGTGGTCTATGGCTTCGGATAATCCGCCACCACCTTCCGGCGCCCGTCCTGGATTTGCGACAGGCGCGACAGGTCGCTGTCCAGCCGTTTGGTGGGCGTGAAGCTCACCGGCGCACTGCCGAACATGTCGGGCCCAATGCTCATCGTGTCCATCGCCTTGATGACGCTGTCGGTGCTCAAATTGGGGCCGGCCCTTTCAACCTGGGCAAATCGATGGGCGCGGCCTTGCTGCGCATGCGCATCGAACTCAGCGATACCGACTGGGCGCAGTGCCAGGCCGCGCCGCGCGTGGGCTGGTGGCCGCCAGTCCCAGGCTGAGCTTGTGCGGGCAGAATCTGCCCATGGCCATTTGCTTTGCCCGCGCCCGATGATCCCGTGGCTCGACAACCCTGAAACGCCGCTGCCCGACACGGCCAGCGCGCTGCCGCCCGGCAGTGATGTTCCCGGCTTGCTGGCGGCAGGCGGTGAGCTCACGCCCGAGCGGTTGAGCGAGGCTTACAACAAGGGCGTGTTCCCCTGGTACAGCGACGGCCAGCCGCTGCTGTGGTGGTCGCCCGACCCGCGCATGGTGTTGCTGGTGGACGAGTTCAAGTTGTCGCGTTCGCTGCGCAAAACGGTCGCGCGCTTCAACCGAACGCCGGGCTGCGAGTTGCGCATCGACAGCGCTTTTCGCAGCGTCATCCTGGCCTGCGCCAACACGCCGCGCGAGGGGCAAGACGGCACCTGGATCGTGCGCGACATGGTCGAGGCCTACACGCGCTGGCACGCGCTGGGCCGGGTGCACAGCTTCGAGGTGTGGGTCGACGGCGAGCTGACCGGCGGCCTGTACGGCGTGAGCTTCGGGCGGCTGTTTTTCGGCGAGTCGATGTTTGCGCACCGCACCGACGCTTCGAAGATCGCGCTGGCTGCGCTGGTGTGCTTTTGCCGCGAACACCGCGTGGGCCTGATCGACTGCCAGCAGCGCACCGAGCACCTCACGTCGATGGGCGGGCGCGAACTGCCGCGGGCCGAGTTCGAGCAGCAAATCATCCCTCGCCTGAAGGAACCCGACATCACCGACTGGACCTATCATCCACGCTTGTGGGCGCACCTGCAGACGGGCAGCGCCGCAACCGAGGAACGTGGCCCGTGACCTATCCGAAAGAGCTTCCCCTTTCAACGCTGCAGTTCTACGCCACGGCGCCCTACCCTTGCAGCTACATCGACGGGCGCATGGCGCGCTCGCAGGTCGCCACCCCCAGCCACCTGATCCATGCCGACGCCTACTCAGGGCTGGTCTCGAACGGCTTTCGGCGCAGCGGCATGTTCACCTACCGCCCGTTTTGCGATGGCTGCCGCGCCTGCGTGCCGCTGCGCGTGCCTGTCGCAAGCTTTCAGCCCACGCGCAGCCAGCGCCGCGCCTGGAAGGCACACGGCAACCTGCAAGCGCGTGTGCTGCGCCTGTGCTTCGTGCCCGAGCACTACCAGCTCTATTTGCGCTACCAAAGCGGTCGCCACAGCGGCGGCGGCATGGACCACGACAGCATCGACCAGTACACGCAATTCCTGCTGCAAAGCCGCGTCAACTCGCGCCTGGTGGAGTTCCGCGAGCCCGCCAGCGACGGCCTGGGCGCACTGAAGATGGTGTCGATCCTGGACGTGCTGAACGATGGCTTGTCGGCCGTCTACACATTCTTCGACCCCGAGCCGAACAAGAGCTACGGCACCTACAGCGTGTTGTGGCAGATCGGCCAGACCCAGTTGCTGAAGCTGCCCCACGTGTACCTCGGCTACTGGATCGGCCGCAGCGGCAAGATGGCCTACAAGTCGCAGTTCAACCCGCATGAACTGCTGCTGAACGGGCACTGGCAAGCGGCGCCGGCGGCAGCGGCCGCAGCGGAGATGGCCGGCGTGCAGGACCCGTCGGACGCCGACGCTACGCCAGCCGGTTGAGCACCTCGTCGGCGATCGCCAGGCTCGCCGTCAGCCCCGGCGATTCGATGCCGTACAGGTTCATCAGGCCCGCGACGGCATGCTCGGCCGGCCCTTGCAGCACGAAGTCCTGCACCCCCTCGCCGTGCGACTCCAGCTTCGGCCGCACGCCGCTGTAGGCCGGTTGCAGCGCGCCGTCCGGCAGGCCGGGCCAGTAGCGCCGCACAGCCACCTCGAAGGCCGCAGCGCGGCTCGGGTCGACGCGGTAGTCGATCTGCTCCGGTGCGGCCGGCGTGATCCATTCCACGTCGGGCCCGAAGCGCGCCTGGCCGGCCAGGTCGAGCGTCAGGTGCACACCCAGGCCGGCCTCTTCAGGCACCGGGTAGATCAGGTGCGAGAACGGCGCCCGGGCACTGAGGGAGAAGTAGTTGCCCTTCGCATACCGAGCCTGCGGCACGAGTTCGGCGGCCAGGCCCTGGATACCGGCCGCAAGGCCCGGCGCCCACAGGCCGGCGGCATTGACGACGCGGCGCGCGCCCAGTTCCATCGGCGCCTCCCCACCGACCTGAAGCACATGCACCGCAGCGCGGCTGTCGATCGACAGCACCGGCGAGCGCAACGCCAGCACGCCGCCGTGCGCTTCGATGTCGGCGTGCAGCGCGAGCATCAGCCCATGGCTGTCGATGATGCCGGTGGACGGCGACAACAAGCCTGCCACCGCGTCGAGTTGCGGCTCCAGCGTGCGGGCCTGCGGGGCGTCGAGCAACTGCAAATCAGTGACGCCGTTGCGCGCGGCCTGCACCTGGATGCGGGCCAGACCGACGCGCTGCGCTTCGCTGCTCGCCACCAGCAGCTTGCCGCAGCGCCGGTGTTCGACTCCGTGCGAAGCACAGTAGGCGTAGAGCAGCCGCCGCCCGCGCACGCACAGGCGCGCCTTGAGCGAGCCGGTGGGGTAATAGATGCCTGCGTGGATGACTTCACTGTTGCGCGAACTGGTGCCGGTACCGATGGCGTCGCTGCGTTCCAGCACCACCACTTCCTGGCCTTGCAGTGCCAGGGCACGCGCGACCGCAAGACCGACGACGCCGGCGCCGATCACGACCGCATCCACCGTTTCCATCGCGCTTCGCTTTCAGCCGGTTCGGGCGGCTCGGGCGTTCTGGTCGCCTCGGCCGCGTCGACCGGCACCAACAAAATCGGCAGCCCGTGGCCGCCGATTCTTGCCCGGTACACGCCGAATCTCTCGGTTGTATCTGGTGGGCGGTGAGGGTTTCGAACCCCCGACCCCAACAGTGTGAATGTTGTGCTCTACCCCTGAGCTAACCGCCCGGTTTTCATCACCGCAACCCTGCT
>JAYVCL010000382.1:0-12293 GCA_043749975.1 Burkholderiales bacterium | reverse complement strand
ATCTCGCCCAGCATGCTCAAACCCGCCGACGCAGTCATCGACTCGAACAGCAGGTCTTTCGCCGGCAGCGGTGACTTGAGCGTGATGGGGACGGGCATGGGCGCGGGGTTGGAATTGGGGTTGGATGGCTTGGCTGCACGCGCATCGGCGTGATGACGCAGAAGGTACGGTGACGGCCACGGCGGGTAAAGCGACCAAAGTCATGGCGCGCCTTGCGGGCTGTTCTTCAGAATCGAAACCGCACACCGGCCGCGACCGACAGGCCTTTGGTCTGGCCGCGCACGCGGTCGTCCATGCCGACGAGGTAGAGGTCGGTCACGCTGTTGAACGGATACAGGTAGGCGGCGCTGACCGAGGTGTGTTTGCGGTCGACCGCCGGGCCTGCGGCGGTGGTGTAGCCGGCTTGTGCTTGCACCGTGCCCGGCCCCAGCGGCACGGCCACGCCGGCCGAGGCGAGTTTGCTGCGCACGTCGAGCCCCTGGTCGTTGGTCTGCGTGTACAGGCCGAAGACGCGGGCCAGGCCGAAGTTGTAGGTGGCGCCCAGTTGCCATGTGGACTCGTTCGTCGGGTCGTTGATGCCGTCGTCGACACGCACGCGCTGCGCAGAAAGCGCTGCGGCGAACAGGCCGCGCGACAAGACGATGTTGGTTGCGGCCAGGTTGCCGCGCTGGTCTGCAAAACCCTGGCCGTACATGAAGTTCACGGTCACGCCTTCAACCGTGGGCGACGTATAGCTGACCGCGCGGTTCCAGTAGAAGTCGCCCTGCACGCCTTCGAGGTTGCCGCTGGCAAACAGATGGCGCATGGCTGGCGAGAACGCCACCGAATTGCCGAGCGCGTTGAAGCGCGTCGTCGTGTCGAACAGCAGTGTTTGCAAGCGGCCGACGTTGACCGATCCGTAGTTGCTGGCGAGCGAGAAGAATGCCTTGCGCGACAGCAGCGGGTCGCTGTCGCGGCGGCCCGTTTTGAAGTCTTGGAAGCGAACGAAGGTTTCAAGCGTGACGCCGGGCGTCCAACCGCCGTCCAGCCCGTATTTGGCGTTTACGCCGACGAAGCTGGCCGACATCGAATTGCTGTTGAAACGATGTTGACGCAGCGCACCGCTGGGCTCGAAACGGCCATACGAAAAGTCGAGCACGCCGTAGACCGAATAGTCGGCCTGAGCGTGTGCCGCCCATGCCGCGAAGAAGAGCAACGCACTGAGCAAGCCGTTGCGAAAGCGTCTGAGGTGGGTCATGGGTTTGTCCCTTGGATGTCTGCGTGCGGTGGCTGTTCGAGGCGCAGGCTAATGACCGAACTGCGCCGCCGGGCCGATCAGGCCCCACGTGAGCCACAGCGCGTTCATCGCGGCGTGCAGCGCAACGCACAGCCGCAGTTGTCGCCAACGCCCGTACACCGCGCCGATCAGCAGCGCGGGCACGGCCACCGCAAAGCCCGCCGCATCGCCACGCACTGCGGCATGCGCCAGCCCGAAGGCCAGCGCTGTGAAGACATTGGCCCACAGCGGCGCGTTCCAGCGGCGCAGAAAGGCTTCTTGCAGGCCGGCTCGAAACACCGCCTCTTCGATCAACGGTGACAGCACCAGCAGCACCCACACGCGTTGCATGCCCGCGCCGGCATGGGCTGCTGCCACACCGACCCCGGCGAGCAGCAGCAGCACGACCCCTGCGCCCCCTGCGCCCCACAGGTGGTGTGACGCACCCGGCGGGCCGACGACAGCGCGCGCAGTTGCTGTGCCCTTCATGGTTGCCTGCGCCGGGGTTGATCGGCGCGCGGTTGCGCTTGGTGCAAAGAAGGATGCGCCGGGACACGCGACCGACGGCGTTCCCGCTGGCGGTACAGCAGCGCGGCCACGGCCAGCAAGCTCAAGACCCACAGGGTCGGGTCGGCCAACGAATCGCCGGTGCCGATCGAACAACCGCCGCTGGACACATCGGCCTTCGCTTCGCCCTTGCCGCTGAGCGCCACCTCGCGCAGCGCGGGCGATGCATCGGTGCTCACGCTCAGCAGGCCGGGCGCGTCGCCTTCGGCCTGCGGCACGAAGGTGACGGTGACCGTGCACTCAGCGCCGGCTTGCAAGGTGAACGGCGCGCTCGGGCAGGTCTTGTTCTGCATCGCAAACGGCCCGCTGACGACCATCCCCGTCACCCGCACCACGCCGGAGCCGTTGCTGGACAGCGTGACCTCGGTGGGCACCGACTGCGTACCGATGCGGATGGCGTCGAAGGTAAGCGACGTGGCGGACACGGCCAGGCTCGGCGCCGGGCCGCCCAGGCCGATACCGTGCAGCGCCAAGGTCGGCGGGAAGCTGCCGGTGGAGGCGACCTGCACGGCGGCGTTCTTGTCGCCGGACGAACCCGGGGCAAACAGCAGGCTCAGCGTGCACGTTCCGGCGCCACTCGTGGCGCCGGGCGCGGCCTGGAACAAGGTCAGCCCTGCCACACAGGTGCCACCGACCACGGCGAAGTTCGCCGCGTTCACACCGACCGCGTTAACCAGCGACAGCGTGACGCCGCCCGGCCCCTGGTTCACCAGCGTGACCGACTGCGTGGCGGAGACGCTGCCGGCGGACACGGTACCGAAGTCGAGGCTGCTCACCAACGGCGACCAGACCAGCACCGGCACGACCGCGGCCGTCCCCTGGCCGGTGAGACTCACGGCACGGGGTGAGCCCGCAGCATTGCTCGCGATGCTGATCGAACCGGTGTCGTTCGCACCGGCCGCGGTGGCCACGTAGGCAACGTCGATCGTGCAACTGGCCAGCGCGGCCAGCGTCGACTGGCAGGTGCTGGTGGGGGCGCTGGAGAATGCGGCGCCCTGCACCGCGATGCTCGCGATGTTCAGCGTCGCGTTACCGCTGTTCGTCAGGGTCACGCCGCGCGTCGGGTACAGGCCACCGGCCGTCTGCAGGCCAAAGGCCAAGCTGCTCGGCAGGCTCACCACCGGCACCGGCACGGGAGTGCCTTTGCCGGAGAAGTTGAGCGTCGCCGGCCCGTTGCTCGCGTCCGACGCGATCGTCAGGTTCGCGGTTCGTGTGCTGAGACCGGTGGGCTGGAACGTGATCGTCAAGGTGCACTCGCCGGTGGTCTTCGGCAACGGGGCGGCCGTGTCGCACGTCCCGCTGCGCGCGAACTCGGTCGGGTTCGCGCCGGTGAGCGTGAAGGCGCTGAAGGTCAGCGCCAGAGTGCCGGTGTTGCGAACCGTGCGCGAGATGGACGAACTGCCACCGAGCTGCGTGTCCGGGAACAGCAGCGGCGTCGTGTCGAGCGCGATCGCGCCCTGCGGCGCCGGCGTGGCGACGCCGCGCAGGCTGACCGTCTGCGGGCTGCCCAGCGCGCTGTGCGTGATCGTGAGCGTTGCGTTGCGGACGCCGTTGGCAAGCGCAGGCGGATTGAACGCGATCACGAGCGAGCAACTGCCGCCCGCCGCCAACACGCTGGCATTCGCGCAGGTGCTGGAGGGATCGCGCGTGTACTCGGCGGCCGACGTGTCGCTGAAGCCGAAGCTGGCGAGCGTGACGGCGGCCACGCTGCGGTTGCTCAGCACCAGCGTCGCAAGCGTCGGTGTGCCGTCGACGGCGGCGGGGGACAGGGTCGGTGCGGACAAGCCGAGTGGCAGCAGCGCCTTGCCGGCAAGATTGCCGGGTACGGGTGAGGGATTCGCATCCCCGCCCGTGCCGGCAAAGTTGAACGTGACAGCTTCCACTCGACGGCCTTCGCCGGCCCCAAGTACGGGTACGAAGTTCATGCCGATCGTGCAGGTCGCGCCGCCGCTGATCGTGCCGGCGCATGGGTCTGCGCCCTTGTTGAAGTCGGCCGCTGCGACAACCGTGTAGGTGACGGCGCGGGTGCGTTTGTTCTTGATCGTCACTTGCTGCGACGAAGCAGACGTCTCACCAATCACCGTGTCCGGAAAATCTGTTGCCAGAAAGGTCACCTCCGGTGACGGCAGCGCCACGCCATTGCCGGTCAGGCTGATCACCAAGGGGCCGTTGGTGGCATCCGACGACACGGTGAGTGTGGCGACGCGCGAAGGCGGCGCCACCGCGCCCGGCGTGAACACGACCGTGATCGTGCACGAGCCGCCCACGACTGCAGGCGGGACCACCGCGGCCAGCGGAGTGCCCGTCGCACAGGTGCTGGTGAAGCTGTAGTCGGCCTGGTTCGCACCGCTGCGGACGATCGGCGTCGCGGCGAAATTCAGCGTCGCGCTGCCGGTGTTCGAGACCGTGATCGATTGCGACGCCGACGGCACGCCGAGTTGCGTGTCGGGAAACGTCATCGAGCTCGTGACCGGGGAGATCGTGGACTGCGTGCCGGTGCCGTTCAGTGTCAGCGTCGACGAGCCGGATCCGGCGTTGTGGGTGATGGCCACGCTGCCATTGATGCCGGTACCTGCCGCGGTCGGCACGAAGTCGATCACGAGCGTGCAGCCCGGGCCGCCCGGCGCTAGCGAGCTCGCAGTCGTGCAGGTGCTGCTGCCCGTGTTCTGCTTGTATTCGCTGCGCGAGAACGTGTAGCCGGTTAGGTTCAAGTTCGCGGTTGCGCCGCTCGGGTTCGTGATCGTGATGGTCTGTGAATCGGCGGGGCCGTTGGCACGCGCCGTGAAGGTCTGCGGATTCGGAGTCGCAGTGAAGCCCGAGGTTGGGGTCACGCCCACGGCCGAGAGGCTGATGGAGCCGTCCGCCGGATCCGGGTCGGCGCCGTCGGCGGCGGTGAGCACGACGTTGAGCGTCGCCGTTCGCGGTCCGGCGACCGTTGGTTGAAACTTGACGGTGAGATCGATGGTGCAGTTGGTCGACGTGGTGCCAGCCGTCGCGGCGCACGACGCCGAGCCCGGGGGCGAGACGAGGGTGAAGTCGGTGTTGGCGAGGTTGACGCTGTAGCCGATAGCTCCGCTGTGATTGACGATGTCGCCTCGATAGTTGTGCACGGTAATCGACAGGGTGGCCGTGCTGCTCTGACCCAGCACTGTCGGGGTGAAGGACGCCACCGTGTTGGTGACCACGGCGTCGCGCACCTTCAGCAGGTACAGCCGCACGATCTCGAGCTCGGCATCGGTAAATGAACCGGTAACCGGAGGGATGGCGTTCTTCATCGATGAATAGTTCGTGATGCGCTCGCGCAGGCTGCAAGGCTGAGGGCCACTGGTGCAGCTCTGGCTGAGATCCGCGTTGACCAGGATGTTGGAAAACTGAGATGGCAACCTAGGCGGCGTGCCGGTAACGCCAGTCCCATGGCAGCCGGAGCACGCATTCGTGCCGGTCGAGTAGGTGCTGGCGTGCGCTCCCGCCATCGCCAGCCATGCGCACAGCAGTGCGCCCCATCTCGCCCACCGCAAGACACTAAGGCAGCTACGCATCGGTCATTCCCTCATCAAACACAATCCACCACCCGAAACTCCACCCGTCGATCCAGCGCGTCGCGCTGGTCGTCGGTGCCCAAGCCCACCAGCGCTTCCTTCGAGCCCACACCGCTCGCGCTCAAGCGCGTTGCCAGCGAGCGGTTGTTCTGCTCGAGCATCTTCTGGATGGTCTCGGCGCGCTGGCGCGACAGCAGCTCGTTGCCGCGTGCACTGCCGGTGCGGCTGGTGTGCCCGACGATGCGCACACAGGCGCTGACCTTGCCGGCTTGTTGGGCCAGCGAGGCGAGCCAAATCTGGTATTGCTGCGGCAGATCGCCGACCGGGTTGAAGGCGGTCTTGCCCGGTTGAAACAGCAGCTTCACCGGCAAGCGCTTGAGCTCCAGGCCCGACTCGACCAGCTTGCCGAAAGCATCTTTCGCCGCATCACGCTGGCCGAGTTGCCAGCTCGTCAGGTACAGGCCGTTGAGCACGCGCAGGTCGCCCCGGTCGGCCAGCGGCTCGGCTTCTTTGTAGAGCTTTTGCGCCAACGGAATCTTGCCGTCGCTGTACGCCAGGATGGCCTCGTTGACCACCGCCGCGCCCGGCAGGCGCGCCAGGTAGTCGGGGTCGGCCGGGTCGCCGATTCTGGTGTTGATCTGGCACGAGTTGATGTAGCCGAGCACGGTCTTGTCTTTGTGCCAGGTGGGGCTGTCGGCGTAGTACTTCAGCGGCTCGGGGTTGACCGAATCGATGGTCGCGCGGTCGAGTTGCTTGGCCACCACGCGGCCGGTGCGCAGGTCGATCAAGGTGAGCCAGACGCGGAAGGCGTCGGGGGGCGTGTCGACCGCGCGTTCGACGTTGACCGGCGTCAGCGTGCCGATCAGCAGCAGCGGTTGCGTGGCCAGCGATTGGCGCGTCAGCGGCTTGACCGACCACACCGCGTAGCGCGATTTGACGATGGATTCGAGCTGGCTGCCCATGCGCGCGGTGCCGATGGTTTGGCCGCCGGTGTTGGCGTCGATCAGCGGGTCGACCACCAACCCGCGCGCCTCTTCGCCGAGCTGCGCGCGCGCCTGCGCAAACAGCTCCTGGCCGGCGCGGGCCACCGCGTCTTCGAAGCGGATCGGTGCCGGGGCGACGAAGGTGTTGGGTGGCAGCGGGGCCGGCGCAGCGCGCGGCGCTTCCACCACGCGCGACGGGGTTGGGCCAGCGGCTGATTTCGGCGTCACGACAGCGGCATTGGGGGCCGGCGGCGTGGGCGCAGTTGCGGTTGCGGTTGCGGTCGCGGGCGCAGTTGCCGCCGATCCGCCCGGTGCGCCGGTGCTGCTGCATCCCGCGAGAACGGCCAGTGCCAGCAGCGCAGCGCGCCAATCCCGATGTGGAAGTGAGCAATTCATGGCGACGTTCCTTGCGGTGCGCGGGCTTCGATTCGAAGTTCAGCGTCTGGGGTAGACGGGGTCGGGCAGCGGCGCGGCGCAGCCGAGAAAGGCGGTCATCAGCGCCGCCAGTGCGGGGTCGGCCCCCACGCGCTCGGACACGCGGTCGCGCGAGGTGAGCGCGTTGGGCATCGACGCGTTGACGGCGATGTCGGCCGTGCCGCCGCACACATGGCTGCGTGCGCGCGACGGCGTGAGCACGGTCGAATCCCAGTCGAAGCGCGGGCCCAGCGAAACATGGCAGGTGCGGCACGACGAACCGACGATCTCGCGATAGAAGCGCGCCGCGCCGGCCGTCTGCGGCAGCGCGTCGGCCGCCATCCACACGTCGGGCACGTAGGCCTTGTTGAGCGTCTTGCTGCCGTCGGCGTACCAGCCTTGAACCAGGCGGCTGACGGCCGTGTCGGCCGATGCCTCGGTGCCACGAACCAGTTGGTTCAGCGCATGAAACGACGCGCTCTGGGCCGGCTCGCCGAGGGCCGCATTCGAGCTGAACAAATAGTTGCCGGTGTCGAATGGCAAAAAGCCCGAGCCGAGGTACGGCGACGGGTTGCCCTTCTCGGCAAAGCGCCCGTTGTACTGGGTGCCGCCATGGCAGGCCACGCAGGTGCCGGGCATGAACTTTTCGCCGCGGCCATCGAGGTTGACCGACGGAATCAGCGAACCGTCGGGCGCGAAGGTGAGGAACTTGGTGAATGGCCGGTTGCCGTTCACGCCAGGCAAGGTCGACCATTCCATCGCCACGCAGGCGACGCGTTTTTCATCGGCCAGCCCGGCGTCCAGCACGGCGTCGACCTCGCTCTGGCTGCTGCCTTCGGGCCCGGGGTGGTTGCAGACGTAGAAGGCGATGTCGTTCGGCCCCGACTGCGTGGCCACCATGCGGCGCACCAGATTCAGGTCCATCTTGTTGATGTAGTTGGCCGCCACCTCGCCATTGGCGATCCCGTAGGGCTTGAACAGGTGCTGGCGTTTCCAGTCGTCGAACGAGATCGGCTCGACCATGCGGCCCTGCGCGTCGCAGTCTTTCACCGCCCCCAAGGCGCGGTAGTACATGCAGGCGCTCAGCCGCGTGTCCTGGCCTTTGAAGGTCAGGAACTGCCGGGCACCGGGCAGGCCGTTCGACACCACGCCCGCCTGCGGCACGACCATGCGCCCGCGCACGTTGCCGTCGCCTCCGTTGGCCACCATCTTCACCACGCGCGGGCGGCTGTTCGCCACCTGGTGCGACAGCTCGACCGGCTGGCTGCCGACATAACCGGCCGGGTCAGTGGACGCGGGCACATCGAGCGTCTGGCGATACGCCTCGCATTGCACCTGCAGCTTGAGGCTGGCCTTGACAGGCACCGCGGCGTCGACGGCGTAGTCGCCGAACCGGTTCACCCGCACCGGCGGCGTCAGCGCCTGGCCGTCGGTCTGCAGCACCTGCACGGTGGCCGCGCTTTGCAGGTTGAAGAACTCGTTTTGCGTGCCGCAAATGCCGCCGTCGGCGAAGCCGATGTGGCCGAACAGGCGCAGGTTGCGCGCGGCCGTGAGCGTCGGCACCATGGTGCGCACACTCGCTTCGGTGCTGGCCGTGAAGCTGCCGCAGTCGGCCAGCGGCAAGTCTTGCGCGGTGGCGCATTTGACGGCGTAGCGTTGGCCGCTTTGCAGCATCGGCAGGCTCACGTCGCCGCCCAGGTCCGACACGCCGCTGAACACAGTCTGGCCGCTGGCTTGCTGGATCACCTGCACCGGCATGTCGGGCAGGTAGACCAGGCGCGACGCGGCCGCGCCGCCGCCCGGCGGGGTAAACCGGGTCTCGTCGCCCGACACGAAGCGCATGCGCCCGCTGCTGCCCGTGGCGTCGGTCGCCAAGGGTGCCATGTGGCTGAGCGGCTGGCGCACGGCTGCGGTGGTGCCCAAGGCGTCGGTGGCGACCGCGTATTGCTGCTCCGCGTAGCCGCCCCTGCCGTCAGACACGGTGACGTAGGCGAAGTGCAGCCCGGGGCCGTCCGGCATCGTCCACACCGTCTCGCGCGCGTTGCGGTTTTCGATGCTGCCGGCGGTGACGCGCCACTGGTACTGAAGCGCGTCGCCGTCGGCGTCAGTCGCTTCGACGCTGAGGGCGGTCTTGTTGGTGCCGCTGTCCGCCTCAGTGCCGGTGCCGCCGCCGCAGCCTGCGAGTGCAAGGCCCAGACCCATGACCGATGCGGTCGTGACGAAGCGTCCGTGACGCCAGCAATTGCGCGTGTTCATGCTGAGCCGACCCTTTCCTGAATGAAACGATCACGGCCTGGCAAACCTGCGCCAACGCGTGATGTGCCGCATTGTTATGACGCCGACCCGAAATCCGTACCCCTAATTTTGCTGAGATGTGACTATCGGCTGGGAGCTTGAGAGTTTTTTCAGTTCGGCTCCCTCCCCCGCTGGGGGAAAGAGCAAGCTTCAACGACAGCCGAGCAACTTGACGCGTTCGATCAACTCGGGGCTGCTCTCGCCGAGTGACTGCCTTTGCAGAATGCGGGCGCATTCGGCGCTGTTGCCGGGAGCCTGGGCGCGTCGGTCGGGTTTCACGGCCTCGGTCTTGTGCCGCGCATGCGCGGGTTTTTGTTCGACCGGAGCGACTGCGTCCAGCACTGCCTCGGGGACAGCGGAGGGCGGTGCGACGGGAACAACGCTGACAGGCTGAGGTTCAGGAGCAGGCATGGGCATGGGCATGGGCACAGTCGCGGGCAAATTCGCAGGTGCAACGGCGGTTGCAGACACAGCCGGCGGTGGTGATGTTTTGGGCGGCGCGTTTTGCAAGGCCCACCACCCACCGACGGCCAACAACGCCACGGTCACGGCGGCCGCGCCGAGCACCGCGCGCTGTCGGCCAGGGCGCGCTGCGGGGCCGACGGCGGCTGCGGCACGGTGTGCGTCGCTGCCCGGCGACCTTCCCGAGCCCGCGCCGGTCGAGCGCATCACGGTGGCGTCAGGATCGAGCGGCCGAGACGACCCTGCTGCATTGGACAGCCCCAGCGCGGTCAGCCCGAGGTCTTGCCGAAACGCGTCGATCGACTGCGTGCGCTGCTCGGGCAGCACCGCCAGGGCCCGATCGACCGCTTGCAAAAACGAGGCGCTGTAGCGCCCGGCGGCGCACTCGGCCAGCGGCACCTGCGAGTCGCTCATCATCCTGCCCACCGAGACCGCAGGCGTCTTGCCGGTGACGGCCCAGTACACCACCGCAGCCAGGGCGTACACATCGGTCCATGGCCCCTGGCGCATGCCCGGCACCTCGGCGTATTGCTCGACTGGTGCGTAGCCGGGCTTGAGAATCACCGTCAACGCCTGCGTCATGTCGCCGATCACGCGCCGCGCCGCGCCGAAGTCGAGCAGCAAGGGCAGGCTGCTGCCGGCCAGCAGGATCACGTTGTCGGGTGCGATGTCACGGTGGTAGCAGTGCTCCGCATGGATCACGCACAGCGCCTCGGTCAACGGCGACAGCAGGCCGAGCAGCCAGGCCTCGTCGGGCGGCTGCGCCAGTGCACGCACCGTGTCCTTCAAGGTCAAGCCTTCGTAGAACGGCATCACCATGTAGGCCGTGCCGTTGGCCTCCCAAAAGCGGTACACCTTGACCAGCGAGCGATGGTCGAACCGGGCCAGCAACTTGGCTTCGTTGATGAAACTCTTCAGCCCCGCATCGAAGGTCTCGCGGTGCCGCTGCGACCGGGCATTGACTTGCGTGCCGCCGGCGCGCGCCGCAATCGAGGTCGGCATGTACTCCTTCAGCGCCACGCTGCGCTCCAGCGAATGGTCCCAGGCCAGGTAGACGATGCTGAAGCCGCCCTCGCCGATTCGCTCGGTCAGCTCGAACTCGCCGAGGCGGGTGCCCAGGGGCAGTGAGTGCGTGTCGGGCACATTGGCCCCGGTCGCCGGGGTCGCCAGGGTGATCGTGCGGGACGCGGGAGTCGACCTGAGCACCGTGCGGTCGTCGTCGCCACTGCCTGAAGGGGAGGTCATGACTCAAAGGCGCAAGTGCCGTCGCCACCCTCAGCGGCAAGCCCCGCCGTTCAGTGCGCTTTCGGCGTCGCACTGGAGCAGGCTCTTGAGTTCGACCAGCCGGCTCGTGACGCGCCCGGCGCAGGCGATTTCGGTTTCTTTCGCACCCGCGCTCGTAACCCGCACACCCGCAACGCGCCGGCCATGTTCGCGGTGGTCGAAGACCACGTAGTCGCTGCCCTGGTTCTCGAAGCGCACCTCGACGCGGTCGGTTTGGTAGCGGCCGTAGTGCGCGAACAGCATCTGATCGAAGCCCTGCGCCGCCGTCTCGGGGTATTGCAACTCGACCGCGCCCACAGCGCCGAAGCGGTACTGCAAGGCTTTGCCCGGCGTGCCGCACAGGCCGATCCAGCGCGCGCGCGCCGAGCGACAGGCGAAGTAGCTTGTCTCGTGCGCTGCACACAGGCCCGGCACGGTCTGTCCTGCCGCAGCCTGCTTGTCTGCCGGTTGGCCGCTCGCCGCCACCGAACCCGCACACGTCACCAGCAGCACGAACGCGCAGCGCAACGCGCTCATGGCATCTTCAACGCGTTGGCGGTTCGAGTGGCTGGGGTCATTGGGTCATTTCTTCACTTCGTCTTTGGCAAACTGATCGTAGGCAGTTTTCAACTTCGCATCGTAGAGATTCTTCTTGTAGCCGGCCCCGTTGTAGGCGCTGGCAAAGGCGGCCCAGTCTTGTTTGCGCAGCGCCTGCGCCATGGCTATGTTGGCACCGACGAAGCTGACGAAGGCGCTCAAATGCGCCGCCTCGTCGCGGCACAGCGCCAACACGAACTGGCGCACCGACGTGAAGCCGGCCGCACGGTAATTGCTGCCCATGATCTGGAACCGGCCCCACGAAGCCGAGCTGAGCGCGGCATCTGCGTCGAGCCCGTAAGCCTCTTCCAGCTTGCCGTACTGGGCCGAAAACTTGCCGTAGCCGCCCGCCGATTCGGCCGAGATGAGCGCATGGTCGGCGTCGAAACGGCCTGCAGTCAGCCGATGAAAATAGTGGCGTTCGAAGAGGATGCGCGGCCGACCCATCGCGTCGAACGCGCTGCCCGAGGTCTCCACATCGGCCACCGCCTTGATCGTCGCCACCTCCACGGCCAGGGTTTTTGCGGCGGCTGCGTAGTCCGCATCGGCCAGGCCCATCGTGGGATTCAGGCATTGGCGAAACAAAAAACCCAGGTCGGGTGCAGCCGCCGCGAGGCTTGGGGTGCTGCCCGCGAACAGCGGCGACTCCGCGCACACCGGTACCGGTGCCGGCGTGCGCAACAAGGCCGATGTGCCGTCGAGAATCGACCCGGGTTGCGCCTCGATGCACACCGGGCCGGGAAGTCGGGAACCGCTCATGGCGTGTGCTCCGATGTGCTTGCCGCGCTGCCTGCCGCGCTGCTTGCAACCACCAGCCAGCCGTCCACAGGCTGGCCACCTTCTTCGCGCAGCACCACACCGCTGATCTGCTTGCGAAGCAGGCCGGCCGCGCCGAGCACCGCTTCGAGATAACTCGGC
>JAYVCL010000381.1:0-6323 GCA_043749975.1 Burkholderiales bacterium | reverse complement strand
CGCTGCGGCCGATCATTGGCGGCGCTCACTCGGAAGGAGACCCGGCATGTCGATCACCCGCAGACTTTGGATCGGCCTTGGCACCCTGCTCATCGTCGGCTTCAGCATCCTCTTGTGGATGGGCACCGTGATCCACCGGCAAGCCCCGCCGATGCCCGACGCCGTCGTCACGACGGGCGGCGACACGGTGTACACCCGGGCCGACATCGAGCTGGGCCGGCAGGTTTGGCAAAGCATCGGCGGCCAGCAGCTCGGATCGATCTGGGGCCACGGTGCGCTGGTGGCACCCGACTGGACGGCCGACTGGCTGCACCGCGAGGCGCTGGCCTGGCTGGACCTGCGCTCACGCAAAAAGGACGCTCTCGCCTACGACCGGCTCGACGCCGGTCAGCAGGCGCGTGTGCAGGCCGAATTGCGGCCGCTGATTCGCGGCAACACCTACAACGCGGCCAGCGACACCATCGTCGTTCCGCTGCAGCGGGCGCAGGCCATCGCGCAGGTGGCGGCGCACTACGCCAGCCTGTTCTCGAACGACCCGGCCACGCACGCGCTGCGCGTGGGCTATGCGATGCGCGAAGACACCGTGCCCGATGCGCAGCACCGCCGCGCGCTGGGCGCGTTCTTTTTCTGGACCAGTTGGGCAGCCGTCACCGAACGCCCGGGCGAGGCCATGACGTACACGCAGAACTGGCCCTACGAGCCGCTGGTGGGCAATGCGCCGACCTCGACCACCTTCATCTGGAGCGTGTTCAGCGTGCTGTTCATGATTGCCGGCATCGCCCTGCTGGGCTGGCACAACGCGGTCTGGCACCACAAGGACAAGGCCGAGGCGCTGGCGCCACCGCAGCGCGACCCGCTGGAGGGCCTGGTGCCCACGCCGTCGATGCGCGCCACGGCCAAATACTTCTGGCTGGTGCTGGCGCTTTTCCTGGTGCAAATCCTGCTCGGCGCCACCACGGCGCACTACCAGGTCGAGGGCCAGGACGCCTATGGCGTGGCGTTGTCCGAGGTGCTGCCGTATTCGATCACGCGAAGCTGGCACACGCAGTTGGCGGTGCTGTGGATCGCCACCGCGTGGCTGGCCACCGGGCTGTACATCGGGCCTGCGATCTCCGGCCACGAGCCGAAGTTCCAGCGTCTGGGCGTCAACGCGCTGTTCGTCTGCCTGGTGGTGATCGTGGTTGGTGCCTTCGCCGGCCAGTGGTTCGCGGTGATGCAGAAGCTCGGCCTGGCCAACAACTTCTGGTTCGGTCACCAGGGCTGGGAATACACCGACATCGGCCGCTTCTGGCAGTGGTTTTTGTTCATCGGGCTGCTGCTGTGGTTGACGCTGGTGGGCCGTGCGCTGTGGCCGGCGCTGCGCCGCAAGGACGAGATGTCGTCCATCGTCGGCCTGCTGTTTTTGTCCACCGTGGCCATCGGCCTGCTCTACGGCGCCGGGCTGATGTGGAGCGAGCACACCCACCTGTCGATGGTGGAGTACTGGCGCTGGTGGGTGGTGCACCTGTGGGTCGAGGGCTTCTTCGAAGTCTTCGCGATCGCGGTGATCAGCTTCCTGTTCGTCAAGCTCGGCCTGGTGCGCGGCAGCACCGCCACCGTGAACGTGCTGTTCGCGACCATCATCTTCATGGCCGGCGGCATCCTGGGCACCTTCCACCACCTGTACTTCGCCGGCACCACCACGGCCGTGGTGGCACTGGGTGCCAGCATCTCGGCGCTGGAGGTGGTGCCGCTGGCACTGATCGGGCTGGAGGCGTATGAGACCTGGCGTCACGGCCAGGCCACGCCGTGGATGCAGCGCTACCGCTGGCCGATCGTGTTCTTCCTTGCGGTCAGCTTCTGGAACCTGGTCGGCGCGGGGCTGTTCGGCTTCCTCATCAACACACCGCTGGCGCTGTACTACATGCAGGGTTTGAACCTGACCGCACTGCACGGCCACACCGCGCTGTTCGGCGTCTACGGCATGCTCGGCCTGGGCCTGATGCTGTTCTGCCTGCGCGGGCTGAAGCCCGACGTGCAGTGGAACAACGCCACGCTGGCGGCGGCGTTCTGGTCGCTCAACATCGGCCTCGCGCTAATGGGCTTGCTCACCTTGCTGCCGATGGGCGTGCTGCAGTTGCAGGCCGCACTGGAAAATGGCTACTGGTACGCGCGCTCGGCCGAATTCATGGGCAAGCCGCTGATCCATTTGCTGGTGTGGATGCGCGTGCCCGGCGACACCGTGTTCAGCGTCGGCGCGCTGCTGATGGCGTGGTTCGTGTTCCGCCTGTGGATCGCGCCCAAGCGCGAGCCGCTGCGTGAGTCGCTGGTGGTTTTGCCGATCAAGCCGCAGACCACTTGATCGAGTTCTATCACCGCGCGCCGGCTAAGATCGGCCGCATCGCCATGCATCCACTTCGTTCCCGCACTGTCTCACAGCGTCACCTCGCGTGGCTGCTGTGGCTCATGCTGCTGCTCCCCGTTGCACAAGTCACGGCCTCCTGGCACGCCTTGTCGCATGCGCAGGCAGACGCGAGCGGCGCACGCGATCCCCGGTACGCGCCGCACCTGGCTCATTGCGACCTGTGCCTCATCGCCGCGGCGATCGACGGCGGTATGCCGCTGGGTGAGCCGCCACTGCTCAGGCAAGAGGTGAGCCGCCAGGAGCGGCCACGAGCCGCCCCCGTTACGTTCTGGGTGGCGTCGCCCGCGCGCGCCTACCTCAGCCGCGCACCACCCATCGCCTCACGCTGATCGTTGCTCGTCGCGTCCGGCCGGCATTCAGCGGCCGCACGCCATTCAACGCACTTGCCTGGAGCGAAACCCCATGCACAAACTCTTGCCGGTGAGCGTCGCGCTCGCCTTGGCCACGCCGTTCGGTGCCTTTGCTGATACCGCCTCTGACGTCACCGCACTTCGACAGGAGATCGAGGCGATGCGCGCCGCCTATGGGGCGCGCCTGCAGGCCCTGGAGGAGCGTCTGCAGAAAGCCGAAGCGGCCGCGCCCGGCGCTTCCGCCACCGCAGCGCCGAACGCCGCCGCGGAAGTGCCCCCTGCGGCACCGGTCGTCGTCGCACCGCCCTCGGCCACACCCGTCGCGGCTGCGTCCGGCGGTGGCGCCAATGCCTTCAACCCGTCGATGTCGCTGATCCTCTCGGGCCTGTACGTGCATACCTCACGGGACCCGGCGAGCTACGCGATCACCGGTTTCCAGCTGCCGCCGGGTGCGGAGATCGGCCCCGGCACACGCGGCTTTCGCCTCACCGAATCGGAGCTCGGCTTCGCCGCCAGCATCGACCCCTGGTTGCGCGGTGCCGCCAACATCTCGCTGCACCCCGACAACAAGGTCTCGGTCGAAGAGGCGTTCATCCAGACCACCTCGCTCGGCAACGGCCTCTCAATGAAGGCGGGCCGCTTCTTCTCGGGCATCGGCTATCTCAACCCGCAGCATTCGCACACCTGGGATTTCGTCGACAACCCGCTCGTCTACCAGGCCCTGCTCGGCACGCAGTACGGCGACGACGGCGTGCAACTGACCTGGCTCGCGCCGCTCGACCAGTTCGTCGAACTCGGCGTCGAACTGGGCCGCGGCCGCAGCTACCCCGGCACCGACACCGGCCGCAACGGCGCCGGGATGGCCGCGCTCTTCGCCCACACCGGCGGCGACATCGGCACCAGCCACAACTGGCGCGCCGGCCTGTCGACGCTGAGCGCGAAGGCCGTCGATCAAAGTCTGCTGGCGACCAATGCCGCTGGCGCTGCGGTGACCGACGCCTTCAGCGGCAGCACGCGCGTCTGGGTCGCCGATGCGATCTGGAAGTGGGCGCCCAACGGCAACGCCACGCGCACGAGCTTCAAGCTGCAGGGCGAATACCTGCGCGGCACGCGCAGCGGCAGCCTGGTCTACGACGTGGCCGGCGCCGGCAGCATCGGCGCCTACCGCGCGGTGCAATCGGGTTGGTACCTGCAGGCCGTCTACCAGTTCATGCCGAGCTGGCGTGTCGGAGTGCGCACCGAGCGGCTGAACGCCGGCGCGCCGAACTACGGGCTCAATGCGGCCTCGTTCGCGGCCGACGGCTACCGGCCTGCCAAGAACACGCTGATGCTCGACTACAACCCGAGCGAGTTCTCGCGCGTTCGCCTGCAGTTCGCGCAAGACCGCTCGCGCGAGGGCGTCAGCGACAACCAGCTCTTTCTTCAGTACCAGATGAGCCTGGGCGCGCACGGCGCCCACAGCTACTGACGATCTTCTCCCCAGGGTGCACCTCATGATGAATCGCAAATCGCTACTCGCACTGCTCGCCGCATCGCTGCTGCTGGCCGTTCCCGCGCATGCCGCACTGCGCGTCTTCGCCTGCGAGCCCGAGTGGGGCGCGCTGGCGCAGGAGCTTGGCGGCAGTCTCGTCGACGTGTCTGTGGCCACCAGCGCGCTGCAGGACCCGCACCAGATCCAGGCCAAGCCGAGCCTGATCGCACGCGCTCGCAATGCCGATCTGGTCGTCTGCACCGGCGCCGAACTCGAGATCGGCTGGTTGCCCGTGTTGCTTCAGCAGTCGGGCAACGCGAAGGTGCAGGCGGGCCAGCCCGCCAACTTTGCGGCCGCCGATTTCGTGCGCAAGCTCGATGTGCCGGGCCAGCTCGACCGCTCGCAGGGGGACGTGCACGCGGCCGGCAACCCGCACATCCAGACCGATCCGCGCAACATCGCGCTGGTGGCCGCCGCGCTTGGCGCGCGGCTGCAACAGGTCGACCCGACGCATGCGGGTGAGTACGCCAAGAACCAGGCCAGCTTCGCCCAGCGCTGGCAGCAGGCGATCGCACGCTGGACGGTGCAGGCCGCGCCGTTGAAAGGCGCACCCGTCGTGTCGCAGCACAAGGCCTTCGTCTACCTCTATGACTGGCTCGGCCTGAAGGAAGTCGCCGTGCTCGAACCCAAGCCCGGCGTCGAACCCACCGCAACGCACTTGCAAGAGGTGCTGTCCGCGCTGAAGGGTTCGCCGGCGCGCATGGTGCTTTACTCGGCGTATCAGGACCCGCGCGCGTCCGAGTGGCTGGGCAAGAACGCCAGCATCCCCGTGGTGAAGGTTCCGTTCACGGTCGGCGGCACCGACGGCGCGAAGGATCTCTTCGGCCTGTTTGACGACACGCTGGCTCGCCTCCTCGTCGCCGGCGCCAAGCCATGAGTTGGACCGCGCTCGACTGGGGCATCCTTGGCCCGGCACTGATCGCCGGCCTGCTGGTGCTGGCGACGCACGTGCCACTGGGCACCCAGGTGCTGGACCGCGGCATCGTCTTCATCGACCTCGCGATCGCGCAGATCGCCGGGCTCGGTGTGATCGCCGCGGATGCAGTGGGTCTGCCGGAGGGTGGCATCGCGGTGCAGTGTTCGGCTGTGTGTGCGGCCTTGCTCGGCGCATGGCTGCTGACCTGGACCGAGCGGCGCGCGCCGCAGCAGCAAGAGGCGCTGATCGGCGTGATGTTCATCCTCGCGGCCTGCGCCGGCATCCTGCTGCTGGCTGGCAACCCACATGGCGGCGAGCATCTGAAGGATCTGCTGGTCGGGCAGATCCTCTGGGTCAATACCACGCAGTTGCTGTGGCTCGCCGGGATCTCCGCTGTGTTGCTTGCGGCGCTGTGGCTGGGTTGGGTCGAGCGGCTCGGCCGCTTCGGCTTCTACGCCGCCTTCGCGCTCGCGGTCACTGCATCGGTGCAACTGGTGGGCGTGTACCTCGTGTTCTCGAGCCTGATCATTCCGGCACTCGCGACGCGCGCGCATCTCGGCCTGCGACGCCATGGGATCGCCTATGGCCTTGGCGCGCTCGGCTATGCGCTCGGCCTGGCCTTGTCGGCGGTGTTCGATCTTCCATCGGGTGCCGTGATCGTCTGGACTCTGGCGGCTTGCGCCCTGGCCGGAGCGATCGGAATTCGTCCCGCCGTGGCGCAATCTTGAGATAGCTGCCCAAACGAGCTTCTTGGTCCACCGTGTTGCGTCAGGCAACTGGCGGCCACTATTGAGCTTTCCGTAAATGACGACATCACCACAACCCGGCTTGAACTCAGCACGCGGCGATGATCGACGGTCGTCGCTGTGCGCTCTTGAGCTTGGCGCGAGCGGTGGTGTTGAGTTCGTTGAGATTGGCCGGGCAGAAGTTGGCAAGTGCGTGTCGCTTGAGCCAGGCCCACAGGAATTCGACCGGGTTCAGGTCCGGCGAGTACGGTGGCAGGAACGCCATCTGGATGTCGCCGCCAGTGGAGTCGAGGTACTCGCGCACGAGCTTGCTTCGATGCGCTTTCAAGCCGTCCCAGATGATCAGCAGCGGTTGCTTGAGGTGCGCGCGCAGCGC
>JAYVCL010000380.1:0-10055 GCA_043749975.1 Burkholderiales bacterium | reverse complement strand
TCGACGGCGCGGTGAGCGGCTTGTCGCCCTACTTCACGCACGGCGTGGTCGGCATGCGCCAGGCCGTGGCGCGCGTGGTGCAGCGGCACCGGTTGAACTTCGAAGACAAGCTGATGTTCGAGTTCGCGTGGCGCGAGTTTTTTCACCATGTCTGGAGCCGCCAGGGCGACAAGCTGCTGCACGACATGCGCAGCGCCGACCTGTGGCCCGGTGCCTATGCCACCACGCTGCCGGCCGACATTCGCGAAGGCCGCACCGGCGTGCCGGCCATCGACGCGGCGGTGCGCCAGTTGTATGCCACCGGCTACCTGCACAACCATGCGCGCATGTGGCTGGCCAGCTACGTGGTGCATCTGCGCAAGGTGCATTGGCGGGCCGGTGCGGATTGGTTGTACGGCCATCTGCTGGACGGCGACGTGCCCAGCAACCACCTGAGCTGGCAGTGGGTGGCCGCCACCTTTTCAAGCAAGCCGTACCTGTTCAACGCCGACAACGTGGCCAAGTACGCGCCGCAGGGCGACTTCAAGGCCTGGGTCTCGAAGGGCAGCGTGATCGACCAGAGCTATGACGCGCTCGACGACATCGCCCGGCACCAGGGCGATGTGGGGCCGCAGCCGGGTGACCATGCAGCGATCACCGAGCCCGCCTTGCTGGCGGTGCCGCCTGCCGACATCGCCGCGATGCCCCACGTCGGCAAGCCCTGGGGCCGGCGCAGCATCGAGCTGATTCACCCCTGGGCGATGAGCGAGCGCAGCAGCAGCGCGGGCAATACTGGCGCGTGGCGGCTGGGCGTGATCCACCTGCCGGCCCATGCAGCGTTGCCGTGGAGCGAGCTGCGCTGGCGCTGGGTGATGCAGCGCCTGCAGCAGGTGAGCGACGCCGTCTTCATCGGCGATGTGTCCGCCTTGAAGTTGCCCGGGCACGGCCAGACCAGCGCCGCCGCCGCGCCGATGCCGGGCTACGACGCGGCGCTTCAAGCGGTGGCCGAGCTCGTTGCTGCGCCGCGCTTGTTGCTCAATCCGCAGCAGACGTGCCGCTCGTTCAGCGCGTTCTACGAACAGGTGAAGCGACAATCACGCTCCCTGCCTGCGCTGCTGAACGGAGAGCTTTTTTGAGCCTTGCCGACCCGGCTGTTCCCGACTCGAAAGCCTTGCGCCTGGGCTACGCCGGCCTGCTGCCCTTCGTGCTGGGCGCGGCGCTGATCTGGATCGTGCGGGCCGACGCGCAGCCTTATGTGGCGGCGGCGCTGTCGGCCTACGCGGCGGTGATCGTGTCGTTTCTGGGCGGCATTCATTGGGGCCTGGGCTTTCGTGCCCAGCCGGCTGAAGCGTCGCGTTTCGTTTCGGGCGTGCTGCCTTCGCTCATCGCCTGGGTCGGCGTGGTGATGCCGCCGTATGCCGGCCTGGTGGTGCTGGGCGTGGCGCTGATCGGCTGCTATCTGGTCGACCGCCGGGTCTACCCACGGCACGGCGCGGCGGCGTGGCTGACCTTGCGTTTTCGGCTCACCGTGGTGGCCAGCCTGAGCTGCTTCGTCGGCGCTGCCGGCAGTTGAACTCGAACCCAATCCATGATCACCCACCGCATCGCCATCGAAGACGCGCACGCGCATTTGTTTCGCGTCACGCTGACTGTTCCGCGGCCCGCCGCGCAGCAGCGCCTGAGCCTGCCGGTGTGGATTCCGGGCAGCTACCTGGTGCGTGAATTTGCGCGCCACCTCTCAAGCCTGTCGGCCACGCAGGGCTCGCGCGCGGTGCCGATCGAGCAGCTCGACAAGGCCACCTGGCAGGTGGCGTGCAGCGGCCGCTCGGCGCTGGTCGTGAGCTACCTCGTGTACGCGTTCGACACCTCGGTGCGCGCCGCGTTCTTGAATGCGCAGCGCGGCTTCTTCAACGGCACCAGCGTGTTCCTGCGCGTCGAAGGGCGCGAGGCCGAGCCGCAGCGCATGGAACTGCGCGAGTTGCCCAGGGGCTGGCAAGCGGCCACCGCGATGCGCGCGGTCAAGCTCGATGCGGCAGGGCGAGGCATCTACGAGGCCGACGATTACGACGACCTGGTCGACCATCCGGTGGAGCTGGGCGGGTTCTGGCGCGGCCACTTCACGGCGCAAGGCGTGCCGCATCAATTCATCGTGGCCGGCGCGCTGCCCGACTTCGACGGCGATCGTTTGCTGGCCGATGCAAGGCGCATCTGCGAAACCGAGATCAGGTTCTGGCATGGCGCCAAGAAGCCGCCGCAGACGCGCTACGTGTTCATGCTGAATGCAGTGGACGATGGCTACGGCGGGCTGGAGCACCGCAACAGCACCGCGCTGATCGCCGCCCGGCGCGACCTGCCGCAGCGCAGCAAGCCTGAACCAAGTCCAGTCAGCGATGGCTACGTCACGCTGTTGGGCCTCATCAGCCACGAATATTTCCACACCTGGAACGTCAAGCGCCTGAAGCCGCGCGACTTCGAGCCGTACAACTACACGCAAGAAAACTACACCGAGCTGCTCTGGTTCTTCGAGGGCTTCACCTCGTACTACGACGATCTGCTGCTGCTGCGTGCGAATCTGATCGACGAAGCGCGCTACCTGGGCCTGCTGGCCAAGACCATCAGTGCGGTGGCGAGCATGCCCGGGCGCAAGGTGCAAAGCGTGGCGCAGGCCAGTTTCGACGCCTGGGTCAAGTACTACCGTGCCGACGAAAACACGCCCAACGCCACCGTCAATTACTACACCAAGGGCTCGCTGGTGGCGTTGGCGCTGGACCTGACGTTGCGCAGTTCCAGCCAGGAAAACGGCAGCGGCTCGCTCGACGCCGTCATGCGCCTGCTGTGGCAGCGCAGCGGCGGCGCTGCCATCACCGAAGTCGATGTGCTGCAAGCGCTGCATCAGGTGGCGGGCCGCTCGATGGCCGATGAATTGCAGGCCTGGGTGCACGGCACCGACGAGTTGCCGCTGGTGCCCCTGCTCGAGCGCGTGGGCGTGCAATGCAAGCCGCAGCCGGCCTCGCTGGCGCAGCGCCTGGGGGTGCGGGTCAGCGAAAGCGCGCTCACCGGCGCGCGCATCACGCATGTGCTGCGCGGCGGTGCGGCCGAGCGCGCGGGCATGTCGGCGGGCGACGAGATTCTGGCGTTCGACGGCTGGCGTTTGCGCCGGCTCGACGATGCGCAGCGGCTGATGGCTGCGGGCCAAACCGGCCGCTGGCTGGTGTCGCGCGATCAGCGGCTGATCGAGCTGCCGATGGCCTGGCCGGCTGAAGCCGAAGCCTTGGGCAGCGTCACCCTGGTGGCTGAGGCCAAGCCGACGCGCACGGCGCTGGCACTGCGCAAGGCATGGCTCACGGGCTGAGCCTGTTGCCTGGGGCCAGCGTGCGTCGCTGGCTAGGCGCAGTGGCCTTGGTGCTGGCCGTGGTGGCGATGCATGCTTTCGTCGGCAACCAGATTGCCGAGCGCATGGCCGACTTCAGCGTGGCCGCCAGCCTGCCGGTGCGCATCGAGGTGGTCTATGTGCGCGACATGGAACCCGCCGCGCCGCCTGCGTTGGCACCCGCTGCACCGGCACGGGTTCCACGACCGGCTCGCGCGCCGCGCGCCGTGCGCGCCCCGAAGCCGGTTGCGCCCGCCGCCTCCGCTGCGCCGGCTGCCTCCGCCACGCCCGCCACGCCCGCACCCGTGCTGGCGGTGGTCGAAGAAGCGCTGGCCAGCGTGGTTCCCGATCCGCCCGTACCCGCGCCGCCCGAGCCGATGATCGTTGAGGCACCGCCGCAGCCGGCTGCCAGCAGTGCCGAGCCTGTGGTGGCCACACCGGCCACGTCGAGCACATCGGCAGAGTCGGCCCCCGAGGCGGCAGCAGCAAGCACCTTCACCTGGCCCGGCTCGACCCGCCTGAGCTATGGGCTCACCGGCAACTACCGCGGCGAGATTCATGGCGATGCGCAGGTCGAGTGGGTGCGCGTGGGCTCGCGCTATCAGGTTCATCTCGACGTGCTGGTGGGTCTGCCCATCGCACCGCTGATCACGCGGCGCATGAGCAGCGAAGGCGACATCACCGCCGGCGGCCTGGCCCCGCAACGCTATGACGAAGACACCAAGGTGATGTTTCGCGAACGGCGTCGGCTGACGATGCGCTTCGAGCCCGACGCCGTCGTGATGGCCAACGGCCAGCGCCAGCAGCGTCTGGCGGGGGTGCAAGACAGCGCCAGCCAGTTCGTGCAGCTCAGCTACCTGTTCAGCGTGAAACCCGAGCTGCTGGTGGTGGGCGGCGCGGTCGAGGTGCCGCTGGCGCTGGCGCGCAAGGTGGAGCCCTGGGTCTATGACGTGATCGAACAAGAGCCGCTGAGCACGCCGTTCGGCGGGGTCGATACCTTTCACCTCAAGCCGCGCCGCGTGGCGCAGGCGGGCAGTGACCTGACAGCCGAAATCTGGATCGCGCCCAGCCTGCAATACCTGCCCGCGCGCATCCGCATCCGGCAAGACGGCGACACCTTCATCGACCTGTTGATCGAGCGCAGACCGCAGTTGGCAGCACCGTGACGGGTTCGCGCGTGCGTGCGTTTTCTACTGTCTGCGTCTGCTTGCGTATAGTCGGTCGACCTTGTCGCAGCCCTACGGAGACCCCCCATGCCGCACGAATTCATCCTCACCAGCAGCCACGGCGACGGCCCACTCAAAACCGGCGTCATCACCCTCAACCGCCCCAAGCAACTGAACGCGCTCAACGACGGCTTGATGGACGAACTGGGTGCCGCGCTGAAGGCCTTCGACGCCGACCAGGCCATCGGCTGCATCGTCATCACCGGCAGCGAGAAAGCCTTTGCTGCGGGTGCCGACATCGCCGCGATGGCGACCAAGACCCACATGGACGTTTACAAGGCCGACTTCATCACCCGCAACTGGGAAACCATCCGCGCCATCCGCAAACCGGTGATCGGCGCGGTGGCCGGCTTTGCCCTCGGCGGCGGCTGCGAACTGGCGATGATGTGCGACTTCATCATCGCCGCCGACAACGCCAGGTTCGGTCAACCCGAAATCAAGCTCGGCATCATTCCCGGCGCTGGCGGCACGCAGCGCCTGCCGCGTGCCATCGGCAAGGCCAAGGCGATGGACATGGTGCTGACCGGCCGCATGATGGACGCCGCCGAGGCCGAACGCGCCGGCCTGGTGTCGCGCGTGGTGCCGCTGGCCGGGCTGATGAACGTGGTGCTGGCCGCCGCGAAAAGCATCTGCGAGCTGAGCGGCCCGAGCGTGATGATGGCCAAGGAATGCGTCAACCAGGCCTATGAAGGCTCACTCGCCGAAGGCATTCTGTTCGAGCGCCGCAACTTCCATTCGCTGTTCGCGACGCAGGATCAGAAGGAAGGCATGGACGCGTTCATGAACAAGCGGGCGCCGGTGTTCAGGCAGGCCTGACGGCCGGCACTTCACAGCAGCTTCAGGTGCCTGGGCTGTGCACCCATGGCGGCCGACAACGCGATGGCACGGTCGAACGTGGCCAGGCAGCCTTTGTTCTTTACGGCCAGCGCGAGATCGAACAGCGCGACCCAGACATTCACGTCGAGCAGGGCGCGCATGGTTGGCTCTGGAAAGTTCAGATGCCTCCGCGTTCCATCAACTCGCGCACGTGCTCAGGGGTGACGATCTCTTCGCGCTGCGGCAGCAGCGCAAAGCGACCCCGCAGTGGCACGCTGCGGGCCTGTGAAGCCGAATTGGCACCGGCTCCGACTCTGACCAAATGCGACACCGCCTCACCGAGTGACATGCGATTGCGTGCTGCCATCTGCTTGGCGACCAGCAAGGCGTCATCAGCGAGGTTCAGCGTGGTTCGCATGGGGTGCTCCAAGAACAGTGATGGCCGATTCGCACCGTAACATCAACATAGCATCAACGCATCAAATGACAGCGCACGTCACGGCTGCAGCCACTTCGCCGCGGCACCTGAAAACAGCGCTCGCCGATGCCCGTCGCGGTGCAGCTCCAGCCAGTCGATGGATTCGACCCGGGCGGTGATCACCGCGAAGCAGGCGCGTTCTGACAGCGCAGCCGGCGTGGCGTCCAGCGGCGTTCCTGGCGGCAGCGGCGACAGGTAATCCTGCGCTGCGGGCGAGAGCTTCAGCGCCTCCCAGCGCGACGACACAGCCAGGCCTTCGTCTTCGATCGTCAGCCGCGCATCGCAGCGCAACTGCCAGCCCAGCCGGCGCGACCACAGCACCAGACTGCCGCGCGGGTGCTGGCGCAACTGCATGGCCTTGGCGGCACGCGCGTCGGTGTAGACGACCAGTTCCTTCGCGTCGGCGTTCACTTCGCGCAGCACCACGCTGCGCGCATCGGCAGCCACCTCGGTGCCACGCTGACACACGGTGGCCAGCACCGTGGTGCGCCATTCGTGGTGCTTGTCGTGGGTGGCGCGAGTGAGTTCTTGCCACAACGCGGCCTCGATTTCGGGCAAGGTCGAAAGGCGTTCCTTCACGCTCAGCCTTCTTTGCGCAGTGACGAATGAGTCACGATTCCTTCCTCAAGGAAGGAAACAAGATCACATCGCGAATGCTCGGGCTGTCGGTGATCAGCATGATCAGCCGGTCGATGCCGATGCCGCAGCCGCCGGTGGGCGGCATGCCGTATTCGAGCGCGCGGATGAAGTCTGCGTCATAGAACATCGCCTCTTCGTCGCCGGCTTCCTTGTTCGCCATCTGCGCCTGAAAGCGCGCGGCCTGGTCTTCGGCGTCGTTCAGTTCGCTGAAGCCGTTGGCATATTCGCGCCCGGTGATGAACAGCTCGAAGCGTTCGGTGATCGACGGGTTGCTGTCCGACGCACGCGCCAGCGGGCTCACCTCGACCGGGTAATCGATGATGAAAGTCGGCTGCCACAACTTTTCTTCGACCGCCGCCTCGAACACGCCGAACTGCAGCTCGGCCAGCGTCCAGTGCGCCGGCGGCTCCACGCCCAGCGACTTGAGCCTGGCGTGCAGTACCGCCGCATCGATCGCCTCGGCTTCGCCCAACCCCGCATGCGCGACCAGCGAATCGCGCACCGACAGGCGTGCGAACGGCTGGTCCAGCGCCACCGGTCGGCCGGCGTAAGTGATGGCGGCCGAGCCGGTGGCCACGCGCGCGGCGTGGCGCAACACCTCTTCGGTGAAGTCCATCAGATCGTGGTGATTCCAGTACGCGGCGTAGAACTCCATCATCGTGAATTCGGGGTTGTGCCGAACGCTGATGCCCTCATTGCGAAAGCTGCGGTTGATCTCGAACACGCGCTCGAAGCCGCCCACGATCAGGCGCTTCAAATACAGCTCGGGCGCGATGCGCAGGAACATTTGCTGCTCCAGCGCGTTGTGGTGCGTGACGAACGGCTTCGCGTTCGCGCCGCCGGGTATCGGGTGCAGCATCGGCGTTTCCACTTCCATGAAGTGGTGCTCGACCATGAACTGGCGGATCGAGCTGATCGCCTTGCTGCGCGCCAGAAATCGGGAACGGGCTTCGGCGTCGGTGATCAGGTCGACATAGCGCTGGCGGTACTTTTGTTCCTGGTCGGCCATGCCGTGAAACTTGTCGGGCAGCGGGCGCAGGCTCTTCGTCAGCAGGCGCAACGAGTTCACCCGCACCGACAGCTCGCCGGTCTTGGTCTTGAACAAGATGCCCGCCGCGCCGATGATGTCGCCGAGGTCCCAGTGCTTGAACGCTTCGTAGGCCGCGTCGCCCAGTGCGTCTTTGGTGATGAACAACTGAATGCGCCCGTCGGTGGGGCCCATCGAGCCGTCTTGAAGGGTGCAGAAACTGGCCTTGCCCATGACCCGCTTCAGCATCATCCGGCCCGCCACGCTGATGGCGATCGCCAGCGGGTCCAGCGCTTCATTCGTCTGCTCGCCGTGCAGGCGCAGCAGCTCGGCGGCGCGCTGCGCGGGCTTGAAGTCGTTCGGGAAGGCAATGCCTTGCTGGCGAATGGCGGCCAGCTTTTCGCGGCGTTCGGCGATCAGTTGGTTTTCTTCGATGGGCGGGGTCGGGACTGGCGGTGGGGTGTTGGGCGTCATGCGAAAGCTCTCGTGTCGACACCAATTTTAGGCGGGCCGGGGTCGACCTGGCCGGTGTGCCCGGGCACCCATAAAATCGCGTGTTCTCAGCGTCAGCCCCAAGAGAAGCCTCGACATGCCGATCCCGTCCGTGATTCGTGACCGCAAGCTGCGCCTGGCGCTGGTGGGATGCGGGCGCATAGCACAAAATCACTTCGCCGCGATTCGCCAGCATGACGAGCGCGTCGAGCTGGTCGCGGTGTGCGATGTGAAACCCGAGGCGCTCGCCGCAGCGGTTGTGGCCACCGGTGCCACAGGCTTCACCTCGCTCGATGATTTGCTGGCCGGCAGCGAGACCGACGTGGTGGTGCTGGCCACGCCCAGCGGCCTGCACCCGCGCCAGGCCATCCAGGTGGCGCAGGCGGGCCGCCACGTGCTGAGCGAAAAGCCGATGGCCACCAAATGGGACGAGGGCGTGGCGATGGTGCGCGCCTGCCGAGACGCTGGCGTGAAGCTGTTCGTCGTCAAGCAGAACCGTCTCAATGCCACCTTGCAACTGGTCAAGCGGGCCGTCGACCAGGGCCGCTTCGGGCGCCTGGCAATGGTCACCGTGAACGTGTTCTGGACCCGTCCGCAAAGCTACTACGACGATGCGCCCTGGCGTGGCCGCTGGGACATGGACGGCGGTGCCTTCATGAACCAGGCCAGCCACTACGTGGACATGGTCGACTGGCTGGTCGGCCCGGTGGACAACGTGCACGCCTACACCGCCACGCTGGCCCGCAACATCGAGGCCGAAGACACCGGCGTGATGAGCCTGCGCCTGCGCAGCGGCGCGCTGGCCTCGGTCAATGTGACCATGCTGACGCACAAGCGCAACTTCGAAGGCAGCATCACCCTGCTGGGCGAGCGCGGCACCGTGCGCGTGGGCGGGGTGGCGGTCAACAAGATCGAGCACTGGGAATTCGACACGCCGCATGAAGACGACGCCAAGGTGGCCGAGGCCAGTTACGGCGTCACCAGCGTCTACGGCCGCGGCCACCCGCTGTACTACGACAACGTCATCAACACCCTGCGCGGCGAGGCGCATGCGCAAGTCGACGGCTACGAAGGCCTGCGCTCGCTGGAGGTGCTGATAGCAGCCTACCGTTCGGCGCGCGACGGCGTGCGGGTCGGCCTGCCCCTCGTCTTTTAGCGTGGACCTTGTTTTGATGATCCACCCGTCGGCCATCGTCGATGCCGGAGCGCAGCTCGGCGAGCGCACGCGGGTGTGGCACTTCGCGCATGTGTGTGCCGGTGCGCGCATCGGTGCCGACTGTTCGCTGGGGCAGGGCGTGTATGTGGGCAACGACGTGCTGATCGGCCGCAACGTGAAGGTGCAGAACCATGTTTCGGTGTTTGATGCCGTGACGCTGGAAGACGATGTGTTCTGCGGCCCCAGCATGGTGTTCACCAATGTGCACAACCCGCGCGCGGCCGTGCCGCGCAAGAACGAATACCGGCGCACCCTGGTGCGGCAGGGCGCCACGCTGGGGGCCAACTGCACCATCGTCTGCGGCGTGACGGTCGGGCGCTACGCCTTCGTCGGAGCCGGTGCCGTGGTCAGCCGCGACGTGCCCGATTTCGCGTTGATGATGGGCGTGCCGGCGCGCCAGGCGGGCTGGATGAGCCGCCACGGCGAACGCCTGTCGTTTGCCGATTCGGTGCACGGCGAAGCGGCGTGCCCGGCCACCGGCGAACACTATCTTTTGCGTGACGGCGTGTGCACGCTTGCCAACGAGGCAACCCCATGAACGGCAAGCTCGAATTCATCGACCTCAAGGCCCAATACGCCGCGTTGAAAGACCGCATCGGTGAGCGCATGCAGCAGGTGCTGGACCATGGCCAGTACATCATGGGCCCCGAGGTCAAGGAGCTGGAAGCGGCGCTTGCCGAGCGCACCGGTGCGAAGCACTGCATCACCGTGGCCAGCGGCACGGAAGCCGTGTTGATCGCGCTGATGGCCCTCGACCTGAAGCCCGGCGATGAGGTCATCACCACGCCGTTCACGTTCGCGGCCACGGCCGA
>JAYVCL010000379.1:0-3348 GCA_043749975.1 Burkholderiales bacterium | reverse complement strand
GTCCATGATCACGTGGATGTCTTCCGGGTCGAGCCGCTGGCTCAGGCTCGTCGACCCGACGACATCGGCGAACAGCACGGTCGCCTGCGTCAGTTGCTGATTTGGGGCTGCGTGCTCGGTCGGCGGTGCCAAAAGCGCCCCCAATTTGGCGCGCAGCACCGTCACCGCCATGTCGACCACGGCGTCTCCGAGAACGCCACGCTGCGCCTCCAGGGCCGCGATGCCCGCTTCGATTTGCTCGTGCTCTGTCATGCCGCAATCATCGTAGATACCGCCGTTGTGTGAACAGGTCTCGCTGTTCGGGCAGCCCCGCCGGCGCAGAAGACCGAAATCATCCTGCGGCGGTTCGAAGCGGCCTTGCCCCCCGTGAACGGGGGGTTGTCGGCACCCGCGGGCAACTGTCGTTTCCGAATCAAACCGTGCATACTTCTCAGCAAGTTTGAAATTGTTGACTCCGTTCGCGACATATCGCACAACAACGGAGCCAGAAAACTCTCAAAGGAACGACATGAAATTGCGCGCGATGTTGCTTGGTTTGATCTTCGCGGCCTGTGGCTCGAGCGCCTTCGCCACTGTCTACAGCAAGGCAAAGTTCGTGCCGGTCGACGGATCTGCTTCGCGCTACGAGTTGTTGGGCTTCGGTCGCGTCACTGCGGCACCAGAATTGGCTCCGAATTTCGCGCCCAACAGCTTTGCGGCGCGGGCATTGGCCCCGGGTCGTGTGTCCTTCTTCGACACCTGGAACATCAACGTTTCAGAAATGCTCCCGGGCACCTATTCGTTCTCGACCCAGATTGATGCGATCGACACGCTGGAGTTCGCCTTCGTCGATCTGTTCTCGTATGCCAACGGCGTGCGGACCAACGTCTCGTTCGATGTCAGCGGCGACGGCAAGCACGCGACAGGCTTTGGCACGTTCACGGTTGAAAAACCCTGCCCGGTGAACATTTGCGTCTGGCTCGACATCCGCGGCTCGCAAGAAAAAGGCAGCACAACAGCAGACTACGCGTCCGCTGACAACTTCCGCGCCAATGCGGTGCCCGAGCCCGAGACCTACGCCCTGATGCTGGCGGGCCTTGCGGCTGTCGGCTTGATCGTTCGCCGCAAAAGGCAAAGCGCAGGCTGAATTCAGCGCGCCGCGACCCTGCAAACCCCGCTTCGGCGGGGTTTGCATTTGCGCTGCCGTGTGCCGCACCGGCAGCCCGAAACGATGCCGCGACGCATCGGCGTGCATACTGTCTGCGTCGCAATCCGCACCCCTGAAGAAAGAAAATCATGAGCTACAACATCGACCTGTCGGGCCGGGTCGCCTTGGTCACCGGCGCGTCAAGCGGCTTGGGCACGCAGTTCGCGAAGACGCTGGCTGCCGCTGGCGCTGCGGTGGTGCTGGCGGGGCGCCGAATCGAGCGGCTCAAGACCCTGCGTGCCGAGATCGAAGGCAACGGCGGCGATGCGCATGTGGTCGCACTCGACGTGACCGACCATGACAGCATCAAGTCGGCCGTGGCCCACGCCGAGACCGAGATGGGCACGATCGACATCCTGGTCAACAACTCAGGCGTCAGCACCACCCAAAAGCTGGTGGACGTGAGCGAGGACGACTACGACTTCATTTTCAACACCAACACCAAGGGCTCGTTCTTCGTGGCACAAGAGGTCGGCAAGCGCATGCTGGCGCGCGCCAAGGGCTCGGCACCGGGCACTTTCACCGGCGGGCGCATCGTCAACATCGCATCGATGGCGGGCTTGAAGGTGCTGGGCCAGATCGGCGTCTACTGCATGAGCAAGGCGGCCGTCGTTCACATGACGCGCGCGATGGCGCTGGAGTGGGGCAAGTACGGCATCAATGTGAATGCCATCTGCCCTGGCTACATCGACACCGAGATAAACCACCATCACTGGCAGACCGAGCAAGGCAAACGCCTGATCGACATGCTGCCGCGCAAACGCGTCGGCAACCCGCAAGACCTCGACGCGGTGCTGATGATGCTGTGCGCGAACGAAAGCCATTTCATCAACGGGGCCGTCATTCAGGCCGACGACGGCTTCGCGCTTTGAGCCTCGGTTCGGGCGCGCAGGCACAGCCGTGAGAGACCTTTCTGTTCTCGAGGCACGTGTTCTGGGTGTGCTGGTCGAGAAGGCGCTGACCGTGCCCGACAGCTATCCGTTGTCGCTGAACACGCTGCTGCTGGGCTGCAACCAGAAGACCGCACGCGACCCGGTCATGAACGCCACCGAGGCCGAGGTGCAAGGCGCGGCCGATGCGCTGAAGGCCCTGAACCTGGTGTTCGAGAGCAGCGGCTCCCGCGTGACGCGGCACGAGCACAACTTGGGGCGCGCGCTGGGCTTGCCGGCGCAATCGGTGGCGTTGCTGGCCACGCTGATGTTGCGTGGACCGCAGACCAGCGCCGAGTTGCGCGGCAGCACCGAGCGGCTGCACCGGTTCGCCGACGTGTCGTCGGTGGAAGGCTTTTTGAATGAGTTGGCCGAGCGTGCGGCTGACAAGGGTGGCGCGCTGGTGCTCAGGCTGCCGCGTGCAGCCGGCTCGCGCGAGGCGCGCTGGGGGCATCTGTTGAGTGGCGCAAATTTTGCACTGACGCTGGACATGGCCACCGATGCCGACGACTTCGTGGCCGCCGCCGAGCTGGCCGCACTCAAGTCGAACCAGGCCGCCATGCAGGCCGAACTGCACGCCTTGCGTGAACTTGTCGATCGCCTGTATGGCGAACTGGGCATTGCGCGCGCGTAGTCTTCGACGATGACCAGCGAAAGCGCCATCATGATTCGCCGCGCCGTGCTGGCCGATGTGCCGCAGATTGCGCAGGTTCACGTGGACAGTTGGCACACCACCTATCCCGGCATCTTTGCACCTGCCACCATCGCCGGCCAAACGCTTGCGCGTCGGGTGGCGCTGTGGACGCGCTTTTTCGGTGAACCCGCTGACCGGCAGACGATGTTCGTGGCCGTGCACGGCGACACGGTGGTGGGCTTTGCGAGCCTGGGCTTTCTTCGCGTGCCAGGCCCGCCGATCGAAGGCGAAGGCGAGTTGCGTGCAATCTATCTGCTGCAACGTGTGCAAGGCCAGGGCGTCGGCTACCGTTTGGTGAAGGCGGCCAGTGCCTGGTTGCAGCAGGCCGGCTTTGCGGCCATGCGCTGTTGGGTCGTGCGCGGCAACACCCGGGCCGATGCGTTCTATGCGCGCCTGGGTGGGTTGGTCGTCGACAGCGCCACCTTCGATGTCGAAGGCCTGCCCGCTGTGGAAGACTGCTTTCGATTTGAACTTCCAATCCTGGACTGAGCCATGCGCATCGACATTCCCGAACAGAAAAAGCTGGTCTTCGAAATGAG
>JAYVCL010000378.1:0-6769 GCA_043749975.1 Burkholderiales bacterium | reverse complement strand
GACCAGTTCGTCAGCCACCTCGTTGCGGCCCGCAAGGGCACCGTCACGCCTGTCACCAAAATTCCTGTCATCGAACGGTCGCAAAACCTTCATAAACTGGCGTCATGACACTTGACGACAGTTCTGTGAGCGCCGCGGCGCTTGCGGTAGCCAATGCACCACCCATGCCTACCCTGCTCAGCCGCGAGCGGGCCATCCTTGAATTCAACCGCCGCGTGCTGGCGCAAGCGCGGCGTGAAGACGTGCCGCTGCTCGAGCGGCTGCGCTACATCTGCATCGTCTCGTCGAACATGGACGAATTCTTCGAGGTTCGCTTTGCCGACTACCTCGAAGCCGCGCGCCAGCCGGGCGCCAGCGGCCTGGTGCGCGACCTGGCCACGGTGGCAGCCGAGGCGCACGCCATCATCGACGACCAGTACGCCGCCTTCAACGACGATGTGATGCCGCGGCTGCAGGCCGAGGGCATCGTGATCCTGAACCATGCCGATCGCGACGCGGCGCAGCGCGCCTGGGTCGACCGGTTTTTTGCCAGCCAGGTGCGCCCGCTGCTGGTGCCGGTGGGGCTCGACCCGGCGCACCCGTTTCCGCAGGTGGCCAACAAGTCGCTCAACTTCATTGCGCGCCTGAGCGGCAAAGACGCCTTCGGGCGCGAGAACACGATTGCCATCGTCAAGGTGCCGCGCGTGCTGCCGCGCGTGATTCGGCTGCCCGACGCGCTGGTGCCGGGGCACCAGGCGTTCGTGCTGTTGACGAGTGTGATTCGGGCCCACCTGGCCGAGCTGTTTCCGGGCCGCGAAGTCGAGGCGTTTTCGCAGTTCCGCGTCACCCGCGACTCCGACCTCGAAGTCGATGAAGACGACGTGGCCAACTTGCGCCAGGCCTTGCGCTCTGGCCTGACAACCCGGCACTTCGGCCAGGCCGTGCGGCTGGAGGTGGTCAACACCTGCCCGCCCGAGTTGTCGGAGTTTTTGTTGCAGCAGTTCAGCCTGCCGCTGGCCGCGCTGTACAAGGTCAACGGCCCCGTCAACCTGGTGCGCCTGAACCAGTTGATCGACCAGGTGCAAGAGCGCGCCGAGCCACCGCTGTTGCGCTTCGAGCCGCACGATCCGCTGTGGCCCGAAGCCAGCCTGCCGCGCCAGCAATCGATCTTTGCCACCTTGCGCAAACGCGATGTGCTGCTGCATCACCCGTTCGATTCTTTCGAGCCCGTGGTGCAGTTTTTGCGCGAAGCGGTGCTCGACCCCGATGTGCTCGCCATCAAGCAAACCATCTACCGCACCGGCAGCGAGTCGCCCTTGATGGACCTGCTGATCGACGCCGCGCGGCGCGGCAAGGAAGTGATGTGCGTGGTGGAGCTGAAGGCGCGCTTCGACGAAGAGGCCAACATCAACTGGGCCGAGCGCCTGGAGGCCGTGGGTGCGCAAGTGGTGTACGGCATCGTGGGCCTGAAAACGCACGCCAAGCTGCTGCTGGTAACGCGACGCGAAACCGCCGGTGGCAGCGCGATCGGCCCATCGGCCAAGACCAAACTGCGTCGCTACGCCCACCTGTCCACCGGCAACTACAACCCGAAAACCGCGCGCCTGTACACCGACGTGGGCTACCTCACGGCCGACAAGGAACTGACGGCCGACGCCGACGCGGTGTTCCAGCAACTGGCCAGCCTGGGCAAAATGAAGCCGCTGCGCTGCCTGCTGCAAGCCCCGTTCACCTTGCACCGCAAGACCGAGCAATACATCGCCCGGGTGGCCGACGCCGCCCGGGCCGGCCTGCCTGCGCGCATCGTGGCGAAACTGAATGCATTGACCGACGTGCCGCTGATCGAGGCGCTGATTCGCGCCGGCCAGGCGGGGGCCGACATCGACCTCATCGTGCGCGGTGCCTGCATGCTGCCGCCGGGCATCGCGGGCGTCACCGACCGGATCAGGGTGCGCGCCGTGGTGGGGCGCTTTCTGGAGCATTCGCGGGTGATGTATTTTCGTTGGGGCGAATCGGAACACGACGAAGCGCTGTTCCTGTCGAGCGCCGACTGGATGAGCCGCAACATGTTCCGGCGCATCGAGGTGGCCTGGCCGGTGCGCGACGCGGTGCTGCGCCAGCGTTTGATCGACGAGTGCCTGGTGCCTTACCTGCACGACGCGTGCGATGCGTGGGCGCTGCAATCCGATGGCCGCTACCGGCGCGTGGACACCGACGGGCCGAGCGCGCAGCAGGCGCTGCTGCGGCGTTTTGCTGCTGCCTGAGGGTCACCTCATGGACCTGATTCTGTGGCGTCATGCCGAGGCCTTCGAGGTGCCCGAAGGGCAGGACGACATGGACCGCGCGCTGACCGCCAAGGGTGAGCGCCAGGCCCACCGCATGGCCGACTGGTTGAACCAGAGGCTGGCGCATTCGACGCGCATCCTGGTCAGCCCGGCGCGCCGGGCGCAGCAAACCGCGAAGGCGCTGGATCGCAACTTCAAGACCGTGGCCGCGCTGGCACCCGGCGGCAGCGTCGACGCATTGCTGTTGGCCGCTCGCTGGCCGGACGGGCCGGAGCCTGCGCTGGTGATTGGCCACCAGCCCAGCTTGGGTTTGGTGGCGGCGCATCTGCTGGCCGAGATGCCGCAGGCCTGGGCCATCAAGAAGGGTGCCGTCTGGTGGCTGCGAAACCGCAACCGCGACCGCGACCGCGAAGGCTCGGCACAGGTGGTGTTGCAGGTGATGCAGGCACCGGACTATCTTTAAGTTAGCACTTTACTTCGCGCTGCTCAGCATGGACCTTGCGATGGTTGGCATTGTAGTGGCGAAGGACAGGGTCACTCCGGCAACAGCAACTTCAAGCTCCCGCCGCGCTCCCATGCCAGCGCCTCTTCGCGCAGCAAATGCAAGGTTCGCGGATGCGTCTCGGCCCACGCCGGCGTGAACGCCAGCAAGGCTTGCCCCCCGTCACGGCGCAGCCGCAACGCCGACCTGTCCACCTCGCCGCGTGCATGGCACTTGATGATTGCCAGCCGCAGGCACAGCACCTGCCACGCGAAGACCTCGCTCGCCAGCCCGGTTTCCACTTTGCGCAGCCCGCCGCGTTGGGCCAACACCAGCTCGCCCAACTGGCGCTGCTGCGATTGCGAGAAGCCAGCCGCGTCCACATTCGCCAGCACATAGGCGCTGTGCCGGTGGTGGTCGTGGTGCGACACCATCATGCCGATTTCGTGCAGCGCGCAGGCCCATTCAAGCTCGCGCTGCGCGTCGTGCGCGGCAGCGGGCTGCGCCTGTTCGTGGAGCCGCCGCGCCAGCTCGCTCACACGTTGAGCTTGTGCCTGGTCGGCCATGAAGCGGCGCTGCAGTTCGCGCACCGACACGTCTCGAATGTCGTGACCTGCGGGCCGGTCGGCGGCGGCTTCGAGCCGCTCGTCGAGATCGAAGATCACGCCCTGGCGCAGGGCGCCGCGGGCCGGCTTCAACTCGTCGATGCCGAAGTGGGTGGCCACGGTGTAGAGAATCGACAGGCCGCCGGCGATGACGGCGCGGCGATCCTCCTTCAGCCCCGGCAAGGCCAGCTTGTCGACCCGCCCGGCACGCAGGCACTGCTGCATCAGCCAGCGCAGCGCGTCGGGCGTGATGCGGCCGTCGGTGATGCGGTTGGCGGCCAACAACTGCGACACCGCTCCGACCGAGCCCGACGACCCCAGCGCCTCTTTCCAGTGCTCGGCGGCAAACGGCTCCAGCGCTTCTTCCAGTTCAGCACCGGCAGCCACCTGGGCGCTGCGAAAGGCGGCTTCGGTGAAGCGGCCATCGGCAAAATACTTCATCGACAAGCTCACGCTGCCGACCTGGAACGACTCGGCGCGCAACGGTTTGCGGCCCCGCCCCAAAATCATTTCGGTCGAGCGGCCGCCGATGTCGATCACCAGACGCGGCAGGCTCGATGGCTGCAGGCGCGCCACGCCGGCAAAGATCAGCCGCGCTTCCTCGCGCCCTGAAATCACCTCGATCGGAAGCCCCAGCACCGCCTGCGCACGGGCCAGAAAGGCATTCCGGTTGCGTGCCTCGCGCAGCGTCTGGGTGGCCACCGCGCGCACCTGCCACGCCGCGTAACCCTGGAGCCGCTGGGCGAAGCGGGCCAGGCAGGCCAGCCCGCGCAGCGCCGCCTCTTCGGTCAGCATGCCCTGCTCGTCAAGACCTGCCCCCAGGCGAACCGCTTCTTTCAGGTATTCGATGCGCCGGTAGCGGCCCTGATGCACTTGGCCGATCTCGAGTCGAAAGCTGTTCGAGCCCATGTCGATCGCCGCCAGTTGGCCCGGCCAACGCACGGCCGCAGGGTCGAGCGAGGTGACGGAAGAATTGACGCGTTCGGACATGGCCGGCATTGTCACGGCAAACCCTGCTGCGGGCGCGGCCGCAAGCTTTCTAGAATCGGCGCTCTTGTTCGATTCAACCCCAAGGAATTCAAGCATGCTCGACAACGACTTCGACAGCCTGGTTCCAGCGCACGACTTCGACCGCCGCAGCTTTGTTCGCACGGTCGTGGGCAGCGGCTTTGCAGCCGCCGTTTTGCCGGTGGGCGCGCAGACCATCAAGACCGACGCCGCAGGCCTCACTGTGGGTGAAGTGACCATCGACGTGGGGGACTTCAAGATGCCGGCCTACCGCGCGGCACCGGCCGGCAAAACTGGCTTGCCGGTGGTGCTGGTGATTTCCGAGATCTTCGGTGTCCACGAGCACATTGCCGACGTGGCGCGACGCTTCGCGAAGCTGGGCTACCTGGCCATCGCGCCCGAGCTGTTCGTGCGCCAGGGCGACGCACAGTCGTACGGCGAAATCGCGAAGCTGGTTGCCGAGGTCATCAACAAGGTGCCCGACGCGCAGGTGATGGGCGACCTGGATGCCACCGTGGCCTGGGCCAAGGCCAATGGCGGTGACACGTCTCGCCTGGGCATCACCGGCTTTTGCTGGGGCGGGCGCATCACCTGGATGTACACGGCGCACAACCCGGCGGTGAAAGCTGGCGTGGCCTGGTATGGACGGCTGGTGGGCGCGCCTTCGGCCCTGTCGCCGACCCACCCGATCGATGTCGTGAGCCAGCTCGGCGCGCCGGTGCTGGGCCTGTACGGCGGCAACGACCCGGGCATTCCGCAAGACACGGTGGACAAGATGAAAGCGGCCTTGGCCAGCGGCAACGCGGCCGCCAGAAAGTCGGAGTTCGTGGTCTACCCCGACACGCCGCACGCGTTCCATGCCGACTACCGCCCGAGCTACCGCAAGGAAGCCGCCGACGACGGATGGAAGCGTTGCGTGGCGTGGTTCAAGGCCAACGGCGTGGGCTGATGGGCTGATGGTCTGAGGCGCTGATGGTCTGATACTGGCGCCAAGGAACCGGGTTGCAACGGGCCGCATGAAGAGGCCCTTTTTTTGATCGCCTGCACATGCTTCTTGCCTACATCGTTTTCGCCACCTTCGCCGGCGGCCTCCTGTCCGTCGTGATCGCCGCCAGCCTCACGGTCAGCGTGCTCAGCCGCGTGGTACGCCACCTGGTGAGCCTGTCCACCGGCGTGCTGCTGGGCACCGCCTTGCTGAACGTTCTGCCTGAAGCGTTCGAGAGCAAGGCCAGTCCGCAAAGCCTGTTTGCCACCTTGCTGTGCGGCTTGCTGTTTTTCTTTTTGTTGGAGAAGGGCGAGCTGTACCGCCACCAGCACCACCACGAGGGCGATGAGCACCACCATCACCACGGCTTCGACGCGCAGCAGGCCGGGCGCGGCGGCTGGAGCGTGCTGCTGGGCGACAGCATCCACAACTTCTGCGACGGCATTATCATCGCCGCCGCCTTCCTGACCGACGTGCAGTTGGGTGTGGCCACATCGCTGGCCATCATCGCGCACGAGATTCCGCAAGAGGTGGGCGACTACATCGTGCTGCTCAACGCCGGCCTGTCACGTCGCAAGGCGCTGTTGTACAACGCCACCTCGGGGCTGTCGGCCGTGGTCGGTGGCGTGGTGGGCTATTTCGTGGTCGGGCCCTGGGAATCGCTGTTCCCGTATTTGCTGGTGATCGCGTCGAGCAGCTTCGTCTATGTGGCCGTGGCCGACCTGATTCCGCAGTTGCAACACCGCCTGTCGTTGAAAGACACCACAGCGCAACTGATGTGGCTGGCCGGCGGCCTGGGCCTGGTGTTGCTGGCGACAAGCACGCTGCGGCATCACTGAAACGCCAGCCTCGGCTCAGGCCGCAACGTTTCACCTGTACGACGGCACCGAGCTGGCCTGAGCGAGCCGGCTTCGCTGCACAGCTTCGCAGGTGCGACGCTGCGCCGGCTCAGGCCGCAACGTTCGTGGTTGATCGAAGCTTGTGCACTGGCCTGAGCGAGCCGACTTCGCTGCACAGCTTCGCAGGTGCAACGCTGCATCGGCTCATCGCACCACCAGCACCGGGACCTTGGTGTGGGTCAGCACCTTTTGCGTCTCGCTGCCCAGCAGCAGGGCCGACACGCCGCGCCGACCATGCGAGGCCATCACGATCAGGTCGCAGTCCATGGCCACGGCGTGCGCGATGATGGCTTCCCAGGCATGGATGGCTTCAACCGTGTGGGCGCTGCAGGGCACGCCTGCCGCCTTGCACAGGTTGGACACCGCCTGCACCCGCTCATCTGCGATCCGCTCTTGCGCGTCGAAGAAATCTTGCGGCGGCGTGGGCTGCATCTCGGAAATCGCGCTGTACGGAAACGGCTCCTTCACGCTGACGGTGAACACTTCGGCACCCACTGATTTTGCGAGTGCGACGGCCTTCTCGGTCG
>JAYVCL010000377.1:0-7409 GCA_043749975.1 Burkholderiales bacterium | reverse complement strand
CGTTGGCCTGATCGCCCCAGATCGACCAGCCGGGGCGTTCGCCGCGGGCGAACATCTCCAAGTAGGGGCCGGGGCTGCAACTGGTGATGAGCGGGTATTGCTCGTCCGGCTTGCGGCTGTGTTCGCGCTTTCGGGTTGCAATCGTGTTCACCTGCGTACGACCGGGTTGCAACGTTCGTACATTCTTTCCGCGCACGCCGAAGAGCAGCAGTTCGGTGACGTTGCGGAAATAGAAGCCGACGCCCCGGCCGTCCGGCTCGCCGTCCTTGCGAATCTTCTGCCAGACGATGTTCGACTTGTAGCGAAACCCCCAAGCTGCCAACACTGCCAGGCCCTCGGGAAGCAGCGCGTTCGGGACCCAAAAGTACAGATGTGCCGCGTCGGCAGCAGCTTGCTCCACGGGCAGCGCCTTGATGTCGTCAAGCTGAAGGGTCGAGTAGCGCGCGAGACGCTTGTGCTCCGGGGCAACTTTTCCCGTCTTGTTCTGGAACTGCCAAGGCGGGTCCGCAAGAATGGTTTTGAATTTTCGGCCCGCGACGAAGCGGGTGAAATCAGCGGTGGGAGAGGTCTGCATTGTGTCGAGCATGATAACGAAGCTGGATCCGAAATGCTGGATCTTTTTACAGTGAACTTCTCAAGTCTCGTTTTGATTTGAGCGCCGGTTCGGCGTTACTTTGGTGGGCCGCGCTTGCCCATCGTTCCCCCGCCCGTCCGAGTGACGCTCATGGGGCCAGGTCTTGCCAGTTGCCCCTACCCCCTGTCCGGCCATACCCGACTGGTCGGTCAACGGAAACGGCCGCAGCAACACGTCGCCGAAGCTGAACCTTGAAGCGGTCACCACAGCGCTAGCCGCGGGCATGAGGGTCTTGAATCTCTCCGTCTTCCTGCCTGAACGGCCTGCGTGGCGAGGCCCCCGCGGATCGAGTTTCCCGGTACCGGTGCATCACCTCACCTCACCTCACCTCACCTCACCTCACCTCACCTCACCTCACCTGACCTGACCTGACAGGCCACGCCCGTCAATCCCCGCGCAGCAGATCGCGCAGCTCCGCCGCGCCCAGCGGCGCGGTGTTGTCTTGCCCTTCCAGAATGCCGTCGGCCAGGCTGCGCTTGTCGCGGTGCAGTTCGACGATGCGTTCTTCGATCGAGCCCGCCGTGACGAGGCGGTACACCGTCACCGGGCGCTGCTGCCCGATGCGGTGCGCGCGGCCCATGGCCTGGTCTTCGGCGGCAGGGTTCCACCACGGGTCGACGATGAGCACGTAGTCGGCCGCGGTCAGGTTGAGGCCGAAGCCGCCGGCCTTCAGGCTGATGAGAAACAAGTCGCCCTCGCCGCGCTGGAAGGCGGCCACGCGCCGGGTTCGCTCGGCGGCGGGCGTGCTGCCGTCGAGGTACTGGTAGGCGATGCCGCAGGCTTGCAAACGTTCGGCCAGCAGCTTCAGGAAGTCGGTGAACTGGCTGAACACCAGCGCCTTGTGGCGGCCGGCCACCAGCTCGATGGCGAGTTGCTCGAACTCTTGCGTTTTTGCACCGACGATGCCCAGTTCAGGGGCCACCAGACGCGGGTCGCAGGCGGCGCGGCGCAGGCGCGTCAGCTCGGCCAGCATGTGGAAGGCGGCCTGGCCCTGATTCGCCGACGCACCGCCTTCACCGCCGACCTGGGCCACGCGCTCGATCGCGCTGCGGCGTGCGGCTTCCAGAAAGCTGCGCTCCTCGGGCCCGGGCTCGACGCGGTGGACGATCTCGGTGCGCGGCGGCAGGTCGGTCAGCACCTGGGCCTTGGTTCGGCGCAGCAAAAAGGGCTGCACCAGGCGGCGCAGGCGGTGTCGCGCCGCGTCGTCGCGGCCGCGCTCGATGGCGTTGGCGAAGCGCTCGCCGAACTGCGCGCTGCTGCCCAACAAGCCCGGGTTGAGCAAGTTCATGATCGACCACAGATCGGCCAGCCTGTTTTCCACCGGCGTGCCGGTGAGTGCCAGCCTGAAGCCCGCGCGCAAGGTGGCGACCGATTTGGCGCGCTTGGTGGCGGCGTTTTTCAGCGCCTGCGCTTCGTCGAGCACCAGGGTGCTCCATTCGACCTTGCCGAAATCGTCGGCGTCGATCTGCGCCAGCGCATACGAGGCGATGACCACATCGAACGCGCCGACCGATTCGAGCAGCTTCGCGCGTTCGCCCTCGCCGTAGATGCTCACGCGCAGGCCGGGCGCAAAGCGTTCGGCCTCGGCCAGCCAGTTGCCGCACACCGAGGTGGGGGCCAGCACCAGCGCCGGACCGGCGTCGGCGCGGTGCAGCAGCAGAGCCAGCGTTTGCACCGTCTTGCCCAGGCCCATGTCGTCGGCCAGGCAGGCCCCCAGTCCGGCGTGCGCCAGGCGCGCCATCCACGCGAAGCCGTCGGTCTGGTAGCTGCGCAGTTGCGCTTGCAGCGCGGCCGGCACCTCGGGTTCGAGCGCGGCGGCTTCGTCGAGCCGCAGCAGGCGTTGGGTCCAGGCCTTGTCACCTCGGAATTCGGTGCCTTGCAGCGTTTCGGCCAACCAGGCAGCGGCTGAGGCGGGCAGTTTGAGGGCCTTTTTGTCGGGCTGGGCCAACGCGTTCAGGTCGGCCAGTTGCTGGCGCAAGTGTTCGGTCAGCGCCAAATATTCGCCGTCGCCCAGGGCCACGAAACGGCTGCGTTTCGATTCATGCGCCAACTGCATCAGCCGTTGCAAGCTGAACACGCGTTGCTCGTCGACACGCACTTCGCCGTCCAGCGCAAACCAGTCGGCACCACTGGCCACCGACACCTGCACCGCGTTCGGTGCCAGCGAGGTGACGCGCACCGGCTTGCCGCGCGGCCAGTCGATGCCGGCCACGCCGCCCAACTGGGGCAGCCGCTCCACGGCAGACAGCGCCTGCTCGGGGTCGTCGAGCAGCCAGGTGGTGTCGCCCGCGCTGTTGCCGATTTCATTGCCAGCCAGGAACGGCATCGCGTCCAGCACCTCGGCCAGGTGCGCTGCCTCGGCGGCCAGGTCGCGGTCGGTCGACAGGCTCAGGCCTTCGTGCAAGGTGATCAGCCGCGCCCGCCCCGCCCCGGGCAGCAGGGCCGGGCCAAAGCAGCCGAAGGGCTGCACCAGCAGGCGCAGTTGAAGGCCGTCGCCGATCGGGCTGAGCTGCGCGCGCAGCTTTGATTCGCTTTGCACGGTCTGGCCGGCTGCGGCGTCGCTGTGCAATTGAAAGTGCCCGGAGAGCACGCGCAGCGCAGCGTCCAGCTCGGCCTTGGCGTCCACCGGCACGGCCCACTGCTTGGCCACCAGCTCGGCCACGCGGCGCTGCGCCGGGCTGATGCGGATCAGCCGCGCGCGGTCGGCGCTGTCGCGCACGATGCGGATGCTGTTGCGGCGTTCGCTCTCCACACTGGTGTCGGTGCTGGTGAAGCGCACGCCGGGGTCGGCCGCACGCTCGGCAATCAGCGTGTCGGCCAGGTGGAAGACGAAGCTCTCGGTGCCGTCTTCGGCGCGGCGGCGTTGCACTTCGAGCACCGGCAGCGCCTCGCGCAGGTCGACCAGTTGCTCGGGCGCATCGGCAAAGAACAGCCCCGGGTGGCCCACCAGCGCCATCGCCGCACCCACCGCGTCGATCGCCAGTTGCCCCGGCGACCAGCGCCAGGCCTCGATGCAGCGCGCCACGGCGGCGTCGCGCGGGTCGAGCCGGGCGCTCTTTTTGAGCTTCGACAAAGTCACCGGTTTGGGCTTGCCCAGGCCGCGCGCGCCCAGGCTGCGCTCGAACGGTTCGACGCGGTTGACGCGGCCTTCTTTGTCCAGCGACAGGTGCCATTGCAGCGTGGCCGGCTCGGCCGCCAGCGCCGCGCTGCCTCGGGTGATGCCCAGCGCTTCGATGGCCGCCAGCGCGTCGCGCCAGGCCTCTTGCGCGGCACCGTAGAACTGCGTCGGCCACGGCGGCGGATCGTCGGTGGCCCGCGCGGGCACCGGCAGGTCGAGCCGCTGGCTGGCCTGGCGCACCAGGTCGGCCTTCCAGGGTTTGCCGGCGGCGTGCAGGGCGCGCACCGTGGCCTGGGTGGCCTCGGCGGTCCAGCGCTCGGGCCGATGGCCGAGCCAGGCGGCCAGCAGCAGGCGGTTCGCGTTCTCGTCGAAGTCGGCTTGCAGGTAGGCCTCACGCGGCCAGGCGAAGGCGGCGGGCTGCAGGCTGGTGTCGCCCAGGCGCGCGGCGGCGGCATGCGCCCAGCGGCCCCAGCCCTGGTTGGCGGGAGGCTGGCGCATGCCCGACTCGGCCACGCACAACTTCTGCGCCACCGCCCACGCGGCCGGCTCGGGCTGCGCCAGCAGGCTCAGCACATACCACTGCAGCGTGCTGGGCGGCGCAATGCCGCGCTTCATCTTCATGGCCTTGGCGGCGTCTTTCAGGGCCGGGCCGAAGGCGGCGGCGGAATCTGCCCAGCGACCGGCCCAAGCCAGCATTGCCGCGCGCAGTAGCGGCACGCCGATGCCGCTGAGGCCGGCCAGCGCCGTCTCGACGCCGACCATGTCGCCCAGATGAAAGCGGCGCTCGGCGATCGAATAGCGCAGCGTCGGCGACACCGATCCCGGCGCGCGCACCATCTGTTCGTCGAGCCATTTGCGCAGCGGCTGCCAGATCGGCGCGTCGAGGTTGAACTGCTGCTCGAATCGGTGCAGCAGCCAGTCGCGCAGCGCGCTGTCCATGCGCTCGAACAGCGCCGGCATGAAGGGCGAGCACAGCGCCTCGGCCAACACGGTGGCCGTGCCCATGTGGCCCAGCACACGCTGCGAGCTGGCTCGAAATGGGTCGAGGCTGACGCCGCTGTACAACAGCAGCCGCGCCAGGGCGACTGCCTCATGGTGGTAGCGCAGCTCCGGCATCGGCGGCTCGGGCAAATGCTGGCCGTAGGGGGCGCTGGCCCGGGCCCAGGCCTTCCAGATGTCGGGCGCACCATCGGCAGCCAGCAGGCTTGGCAGGTGCTCGGTGCGCAGCGCCGGGGCGACATCCAAACCGACGCCTTCGGTGTCGATCACGCGGCCGGCCGCGCGCAGCGAGCGCACCGCGGCGTCCACGTCGGCGGCTGAAAAATACACGCCGTGCGCCGTCTTGCGCTCCAGCATGCGCAGGAACTGCTGCAGCCAGGTCTTGCTGCGTGCGCAACCGGCCAGGCACAGCGCATCGAAGACCGTGTCCAGATCGTCCTGGGCCAGCACCACGGTGGGCTTGGGGGCAGGCTTGGGAGCCGGCTTGGGAACGGACGCGAAAGCAGCTTCGCCTGCCTGCGCAAAGGCGCGCTTCAATGCGCGCAGGTCGATCGGCTGGCCGTGCAGGTTCACAAAGGCAGGGGCTTGTGATTTGGGCTTGTTCGGGGCTTTGGCCATCGGTCGGCTTGGGGTCAACTGGTGGAATGCGCTCGCGGTCTGCGCCGGTGCGAGGGATCAGCGTCGCGGCCCGCGCGGGCGCGGGTTAGGCCGGCGCGGGGCGGCGCCGGTGAGCATGTTCGGCAGCGGCCGGCCCACATCGGCCAGCAGCAAGGTGGCGCGCACCAGGCCTTCGACGGCCTCGCTCAAATCGGCCGGCGGCTCCAGCGATTCGATTTCTTCGAGCAGCGCGTCGGCGTCTTCCAGGTCATCCGCATCCAGGTGCCGGTACAACAGCGCCAGCGGCTCGGTGAGCGCTTGCGCGTCCATTCGCAGCAGCGCCGGAAACAGCTCGACCGCCGTGGCGAAGCCCGCCACCCACGGATACACGGCCGCCACCTCGGGCGGGGCCAGGCCGTCTTCCGGGTTGGCGTCATCGTCAGCGTCGCCGTCGCTGTCGCTGTGCAGCTCGAACACCCAGGGGTCGAACCACTGGCGGCGCGAGATGGCGTCGTTCAACTCCGCGTAGCGGCGCAGCGCCAGCGCGTGCAGGGCACTCGGGTTGAACCTGGCCGGCAAGGCGCGGCCATCGACATCGGTGATGTGCGGCAGCCAGCGGCTGTCGGGCACGCGGGTGGGCTGCACCAGCACGCCGCACAAAAAGCCGTCGAGCATGCTCACGTCGAGCGCTTCCAGCGGCGCGGGCACGCGGTCGAGCAGGGCTTGCAACTCGTCCATGTCGTCCTCCGTCAAGCCTTGCACGGGGGCCGACGGTGGCATGGACGGGCGCTGCGCAGCCTGGCGCAAAGCGGGGCGGGGACGGTTTGGGGGTGCAGCCATGCCCGGATTGTCGCGCCGCCGCCGGCCGTTGCCGTGCCTGTGCGCACCGGCGGTTCGTTTCCGGTGCTGCGAGCCGGTGTTTTTTCCATCCCACGTGTTGGGGATGGTCGCGGGCAAAAGCTGCCCCTAGAGTCTGTTCCGGTGCTGTCACACGGAGCCTCTCGAAAGGCATTCGCAACAAGGTCCGCAACGCCCGCAGATATTCACAGGGTGAGAGGCTTGAACCGGTCCCAACGACGTCCTTGCTTTGAGGACTTGCACAACCCATCTGCGCAAGCAGGTGGGTTTTTTTACGTCTCGGCGCGCGCCGAGCTCACCACAAAATCATCTGCGTGCAGCGGAACAAGGCCATCTTGCGGCCCGCCTGACTGAACACGCTCGCCGACCAGACCTGCGTCGTGCGGCCCAGGTGCTCGGCCGTGCACTCGGTGCGAATCAGGCCTTCCTTGACGGTCGACAAAAAGTTGCTCTTCAGCTCGATGGTGGTGAAGTTCTTCGCCCCGTCGGGAAGGTGCGCCAGGCTGGCGTGGCCGGCGCAGGTGTCGGCCAGCAGGATCACGCTGGCGGCGTGCAGAAAACCGTTCGGTGCCAACATCCACGGCTGCACTTCCAGTTGCGCGTCCATGCGACCTTCTGAAAGCGCCGTCACCCGCAGGCCGTAGCGGTCGGGCAGGCAGCCCGCCTGGCGTTGATGAAATTGCTCGATGCTGGCGGCGGCTCGCAACATGGGGGCTCCTGGGGTGGTCGTGCCGAGCATAGCCACGCAGCGGGCTCGCCGGCGTGGCGGTCGGGTCGCGCTGGTGAATAATCAAACTGGCCGGGCCACGCTGGCAGACGTGCAGACCTGCAGACCTGCAGACCTGCAGACCTGCAGACCTGCAGCAGCGAAGCCGCGCGCCTGGACTGAAGACAAACCTGAAGGAGAACTTTCATGGGCGCAACCGAAGCATTCACCACCAGCACCGAAGTCGGCCACCACATCGACGGCCGCACGGTGGCCGGCAGCAGCGGCCGCCGCCAAGCGGTCTACAACCCCGCCACCGGCGCGGTGACGCGCCAGGTCGCGCTGGCCAGCGAGGCCGAAGTGCACGCCGCCGTGGCCGCAGGCGTGGCGGCATTCCCGGCCTGGTCCGACATGCCGCCGATTCGCCGCAGCCGCGTGATGTTCAAGTTTTTGGAGCTGATGAACCAGCAGCGCGACACGCTGGCCGCCATCATCAC
>JAYVCL010000376.1:0-8660 GCA_043749975.1 Burkholderiales bacterium | reverse complement strand
CAGCAGGTCGACCGCCTTGGCACCGTCGCGCGTGGCCCAGTCCCATTGCGGGTACAGGTCGAACAGCGGGCGGTGCGCGAAGACGACGATGCGTGCGTCCTTGGCCTGCTTCTTCAGATCATCTGCCAGCCAGGCCAGTTGCTCGTCGCCGAGCTTGGCTGCAGGGTCGCTGACGTTGTCGAGCACGATGAAGTGCACGCCCTTGTGCTCGAACGTGTAGTTGGTGGCACCGAAGAATTCCTTGTAGGCCTTGCCGTTGTCGAGCGAGGCGTCGTGCTCGCCCGGGATGAAGCGCACGGTCTTGACCTTCAGTTCCCCGATGATGTCGCGAACCTCGCCCATGCGCTTGCGGCGTTCCTTCGGGTCATCGGTGGTGTGCGTCAGGTCGCCGGTGAAGATCACGAAATCGGGCACCTGCGTGAGCGCGTTGACCGAAGCAATCGCCTTCGGCAGCGTGCCCTTGGCGTCGGGGTTGGGCGCACCCTCGAAGCCCCAATGCAGGTCAGACAGTTGAACGAAGAAGAAGTCTTCGGCCGTCGATGCGTCGGCTGCGTTCGCGACACCCCCGAGCCCGGACACGAACACCGCGCCACCGACGCTGGCCAATTGCAAAAACTGTCTGCGGTCAAAACTGTTCATGGTGATTTCCTGGTTGAGCGACACGCTGCGTGCCGGTGATGTTCGGCTTCTGGGCCTCGGGTGCTATACCGAAACCGCGTGCTGAATATTCCCGCGTTCCAGCGACACCCGACTGATTCACTCGGGTTTGGGAATAAAGTCGCGGCGCTCCAGGTAAGGGTTGACAGAAAGGATCCGCGATGAGCGATGACGAGGAGCGGCGGCGCTTCGAGCTGCTGGCCCTTCCGCACCTGGACGCGGGTTTGAACCTGGCGCGATGGCTGACGCACAACGACCATGACGCGCAGGATGTCGTGCAGGAGGCCTTCGTGCGTGCGATGCGCTACATCGGCGGGTTTCGGGGCGACAACGCACGTGCCTGGCTGCTGCAGATCGTGCGCAACACCTGCTTTTCGTGGCTGAGGGAGAACCGGCCTGCCGAGTTGGTGGCGTTCGACCACACCGACGATGCGTGGCACGAGCTTGCCGCCCCCGCAGCCGACGAGCCGCCGGCGATCGCGATGCGAAACGCGGATCGCTTGCAGATCAACCGGGCCATCGCCGCGCTGCCTATCGTCTACCGGGAAGTGTTGGTGCTGCGCGAGCTGGAGGAGCTTTCGTACAAAGACATCGCGCGCGTTGCCGACATTCCGATCGGTACGGTGATGTCGCGGCTGGCGCGTGCCCGCGATCTCATGCGACAGGCCTTGATCCCAAATGCGCGGCCTGCTGCGATTGCAGTCCCGCCTGAAGTCCAGCCATCAACCCAGGGCGTATTGAAATGACGAAATCAGAAATCGAACCGCAGACCTTGAACGCCTTCGTCGACGGTGAGTTGGACGCGCTCGACCAGCGCGAATTTGAGCAACGCATGCAGCAAGACGAGCCGCTGCGTGCCGAGGTGCAGGCGCTGCGCCAGTTGCGCCAGAGGGTGCGTGACGGCGGCGACTATCACGCCGCGTCGACGGCGTTTCGCGAGCGCGTCGCCGCCATCGGTGGCCTCCAACCTGACCGGTCGAACCAGGTGACCGACAGCGCCCTGGCCGTGCAGCGCTGGTTCGGCTGGCGGCCGATGCTGGCCGCGTTCGGGATGGTGGTTTTGTTGGCCCTGGCGCTGAAGCCGACGGGCTGGAATGCGGTGCAGGGTGGGCGACTGATGCAGGACGTGGTGGCCAGCCATGTTCGCTCGACGCTGGGCCAGCATCTGGTCGATGTGGCGTCGTCAGACCATCACACGGTCAAGCCCTGGCTGTCGTCGAAGCTCGATTTTTCTCCGCCGATTCAGGAGACGCTTGTGCCCGGCTCGGTGTTTTTGGGGGGCCGGGTCGACTACCTCGATGGCCGTCCCGTCGCAGCCCTGGTGTACCGACAAGGCGAGCACGTCGTGAACTCGTTCGTGTGGCCGGGCAGCGCCGCCGACAGCCGCCCCAACTTCTCGGCTGAGCGGGGCTTCGAGATCGCCCACTGGTCGCGCAGCGGCATGAACCATTGGGTGATCTCGGACCTGAACCACGCCGAGTTCGCAGCGGTCGTCAGCGCCCTCGAAGCCGGAACAGAAAGCAATCGCGGTGCGCGTTAGCGCCGCTCGAATTTGTCGAGCACCGCGCCCGAACTGGCGCTCGACGCGTTGTTCGCAAATTTGGCCAGCACGCCGCGGGTGTAGCGCGGCTGCGGTGCCTTCCACACCGCGCGGCGGCGCGCCAGCTCGTCGTCGGCCACGTTCAACTGCAAGCTCAACGTGTGGGCGTCGATGGTGATGGAGTCGCCCTCATGCACCAGCGCAATCGTGCCGCCTGCATAGGCCTCGGGGGCGACATGACCGACCACCATGCCCCAGGTGCCGCCCGAGAAGCGGCCATCTGTCACCAGGCCCACCGTTTCACCCAGGCCCTGGCCGATGAGTGCGCCGGTGGGGGCCAGCATTTCCGGCATGCCGGGGCCGCCCTTGGGGCCGAGGTAGCGCAGCACCATCACGTCACCGGCCACGATCTTCTTGGCCATGATCGCGGCCAGCGCCGACTGTTCGTCGTCGAACACGCGCGCCGGGCCGGTCATGACCGGGTTTTTCAGGCCGGTGATCTTGGCCACGCAGCCTTCGGGCGACAGGTTGCCTCGCAAAATCGCCAGGTGGCCCTGCGCGTACATCGGCTTGCCGATGGGGCGGATCACGTCTTGATCGGCACGCGGCGCGTCGGGCAGGCCGGCCAGGTTTTCAGCCACGGTTTTGCCGGTGATCGTCATGCAGTCGCCGTTCAGCAGCCCGGCGGCCAGCAAGGTTTTCATGACCTGCGGAATGCCGCCGGCCCGGTGCAAATCGACCGCCAGGTACTTGCCCGATGGCTTCAGGTCGCACAGCACCGGAATGCGCTTGCGCATGCGCTCAAAGTCGTCGATGGTCCACTCGACTTCGGCCGCGTGGGCGATGGCCAAAAAGTGCAGCACCGCGTTGGTCGAGCCGCCGGTGGCCATGACGACCGCGACCGCGTTTTCGATCGATTGGCGGGTCACGATGTCGCGCGGCTTCAGGTCGGCCTTCACCGCTTGGACCAGCACACGCGCGGCTTCGGTGGCGGCTGCTGCAATCTCGTCGTGCGGGTTCGCCATCGTCGACGAATACGGCAAGCTCATGCCCAGCGCCTCGAAGGCTGAGCTCATGGTGTTGGCTGTGTACATGCCGCCGCACGAGCCGCTGCCGGGAATGGCGCGCTTCTCGATCTGCGTGAAGTCTTCTTCGCTCATCTTGCCGGCGCTGAACTGGCCCACCGCCTCGAACACGCTGACGATGTTCAAGTCCTGACCCTTGTAGCGGCCCGGCAGGATGGTGCCGCCGTAGACGTAGATCGCCGGCACGTTGGCGCGCAGCATGCCCATCATGCCGCCGGGCATGTTCTTGTCGCAACCGCCGACCACCAGCACGCCGTCCATCCACTGGCCGCCCACGCAGGTCTCGACGCAGTCGGCAATCACCTCGCGCGAGACCAGGCTGTACTTCATGCCCTCGGTGCCCATCGCCATGCCGTCGCTGATGGTCGGCGTGCCGAAGATCTGCGCGTTGCCGCCCGCCGCTTCGATGCCTGCCACGGCCGCGTCGGCCAGCTTTTGCAAGCCCGAATTGCACGGCGTGATGGTCGAGTGCCCGTTGGCCACCCCGATCATCGGCTTCTTGAAGTCGCCCTCGACATAGCCCAAGGCGTAATACATGGACCGGTTCGGTGCGCGGGCGACACCTTCGGTGATGTTTTTCGAGCGGCGGTTGATGCTCATGGAGGTCTCGCGTTTTCGCAAAGTGGCAGGGTTGGCACAGCACTCGATGATATCTGCCCGCTTATCATCGCGGCGACTTCAAGACCTGACCGCACATGCTCACCCACCCGCAGTTCGACCCCATCGCTCTCAAGCTCGGCCCACTGGCCATTCATTGGTACGGCCTGACTTACCTGGTGGCCTTTGGCCTGTTTTTGTACCTCGGCTCATTGCGGGTCAGGCACACGCCGTACGCGCAACGCGGCTGGACCCGACGCGACATCGAAGACCTGCTGTTCTACGGCGTGCTCGGCGTGGTGATCGGCGGGCGTCTGGGCTATGTGCTGTTCTACAAGCCCGGCTACTACGCTGCCAATCCGCTGGAGATTTTCGCGGTCTGGAAGGGCGGCATGGCCTTTCACGGCGGCTTGCTGGGCGTGCTGGCGGCGATGGCCTTGTTTGCACGGCAGAAGAAGCGGCATTTTCTCGAAGTCACCGACCTGATCGCGCCCTGTGTGCCGACCGGCCTGGCATCGGGGCGCATCGGCAACTTCATCAACGGGGAGTTGCCGGGCCGCGCCGCTGACCCGAGCCTGCCTTGGGCCATGGTGTATCCACAGTTCGACAGTGTGCCGCGCCACCCGTCGTCGCTGTACCAGTTCGCGCTCGAAGGGTTGCTGCTGTTCGTGCTGCTGTGGCTGTATGCACGTCGACCGCGCAAGCTGGGCCAGGTGTCCGGCGCATTCCTGGTGGGCTACGGCGTGCTGCGCTTCACGGCCGAATACTTCCGCGAGCCCGACAGTTTTCTCGGCCTGCTCGCCTTCAACATGAGCATGGGGCAATGGCTGTGCGTGCCGATGGTGGCGGTAGGGGTTGCGATATGGGCCTGGGGCGGGCGGCAACCCGACGTTCGCGCATGAAGTGCATCGCGGGCGCGCTGCTGGCCCTCGCGATGGCTGTCACGAGTGATGGGGCAGTGGCTCAACCCGTGAGCGACCCCCAGTGGAACGCCGACCTGAACGCCGGTCGCTTCGCGCAGGTCGAGCGCAGCGCCGGTGCACGCGCCGCAGCGCAGCCCGACGACATGGACGCTCACGCCGCGCTGATTCGGTCTGTGCTGAGGCTGGGTGATCCGGGCCGCCGCGATGCGGCCCTGAAGCTGCTGGACGCTTGCGTGGCGCGAACGCCGCAGTCGGCCATCTGCCACTGCGGTGTGGGCAGTGTGCTGGGCGCGCAGGTGATTTCGCAAGGCCTGTTGAAGGCCGCATTCGGCGCATCTCGCATTGGCGATTCGTTGCGCACAGCGGTCCGGCTCGATCCGTCGCTGTATGCCGCTCGCAGCGCCTTGGTGCAGTTCTACCTGCTCGCTCCCGGGGTGGCCGGTGGCAGCGTGGCCAAGGCGCGTGAGGTGGCGCAGGCCGCAACGCCCCGCCAGCCGGAGCACGCCAAGCTGTTGCTGGCCCTGATCGCGCTGGACCAGAAGCTGCCGGACGTGGCCGAGCGCGAACTGGCTGCAGCCAGGCCGGGTGCGGATCAAGAGCTGATCGAGGACGCCGATGGCTTGTGGGCGCGCTTGGCGTTCAACTACCTCGGCAGCCAGCAGCCCGCCAAAGCCAGGCCGATCTTCGAGCGCCTCGTCAAGGAACGGCCTGACCGCGCGATCGGCCACTACGGCCTGGGCCGGGTGTTGAGCGATGCGGGGTCGTGGAGCGAGGCGATCGACGAACTGACCCTCGCCGCGGGCCTGCGCGGGGCGGGCGATTTGCCGGTCGACTACCGGCTGGGAGTTGCCCTGCAAGCCAATCGGAAGCCGGGGCCCGCGCGTGCCGCGCTGACCCGCTTCATGGGTGCAGGCAAGGGCAGCCAGAAAAACCGTGACGATGCCGAACGGCGACTGGCCGAGCTTCGCTGAACTAAACCGGAAAACGCAGCATGCGACAGATATTTCTAGACACCGAAACCACCGGCCTGAGCCCTGAATCGGGCGACCGCATCATCGAGATCGGTTGCGTTGAAATGCTCAACCGCCGGCTCACCGGCAACAACCTGCACTTCTACTTGAACCCGCAGCGGCGCAACCACGAAGACGCCGTGAAAATCCACGGCCTGACCGATGAATTCTTGGCCGACAAGGCCTTGTTCGCAGCGGTGGCGGACGAGTTGCTGGCCTATGTTGGCGGGGCCGAAATCATCATCCACAACGCCGGTTTCGACATCGGCTTCTTGAACGCCGAACTCAAGCGCCTCGGGCGCGGGCTGTTCGCCGGCAGCGTCGGGCGCGTCACCGACAGCCTGACGATGGCGCGCGACATGTTTCCCGGCAAATCGAATTCGCTCGACGCGCTGTGCAAGCGGCTCGAAGTCGACAACGCGAACCGGGCCTTGCATGGCGCGCTGCTCGACGCCGGGTTGCTGGCCGAGGTGTACATCCGCATGACGCGCGGGCAGAACTCGCTGGTGATCGACGCAGGCGACGCATCGGTCGGCGACATGGCGCTTCAGGCCATTGACTTCAGCGCCTTCGAATTGCCGGTGCTGGCCGCGAATGAAGACGAGGCTGCTGCGCACAGCGCCATGCTGGTCGAACTGGACAAGGCGTCTGGCGGGAAGACGCTGTGGCGCAGCCGTATGGCATAATTTAAGGCTGTTCTGGGCCCGCCAGAACACCGGTTTCGGGCGGTTAGCTCAGGGGTAGAGCACAGCATTCACACTGCTGGGGTCGGGGGTTCGAAACCCTCACCGCCCACCAAGTGAGCGTTCGCGAAAGTCCGCCAAAGTCCAAAAGGCCCAAGAAATCAACAGCTTGGGCCTTTTTCGTTGTCCGCCGAAGTGCAGGAACTTCCGCCGGCTTCCGGCCTTCAATGCAGGAACTTTTACAGGAACCTCACAATGCAGGCCCCTGCACTCAAAAAGTTCCTGCATGGCCCGCGATCTGATCCCCGGTGACGTAACGATCCGCAGCATCAAGGCCGGCGACCCGCGCGCGCGGCTGAGCGACGGCGACGGGCTCTACCTGCGTCTGTTCGTGAAGGGCGGCTCGCATGGCTGGCGCCTGGACTACACGATTGCTGGTGTACGCAAGACCTTGAGCCTCGGCACGTACCCGGACACTGGCCTGGCGTTGGCACGCCGAAAGGCTCAGGACGCCCGCAAGCTGGTGAGCGCAGGCACCGACCCGAGCGACGTGCGCAAGGCCGCGAAGGCCGAGGCGCTGCGCTTGCGAGAGGTCCAGGACCTGGTCGACGCCGGCCTGCCTGCGGTCGATTCGTTCGAGGCGGTGCGCGGGAGTGGCTGGTCACGCACGCCACCAAGGTGAGCGAAGGGCAGGCCGAGCGCACACGCATTCGCATGGAGCGCGAGGTGTTTCCGTGGCTTGGTCACTTGCCGCTGGCCAGCATCAAGGCGCCTGCATTGCTGGAGTGCCTGCGCCGCGTTGAAGCGCGAGGTGCTGTCGACACCGCCCACCGCGTGAAGCAGGCCTGCGGTCAGGTGTTCCGCTACGGGATCGCGACCGGCCGGTGCGAACGCGATTGGTCAGCCGACTTGCGCGACTCGCTGGCTTCGCGTGGCGTGAAGCGGCACCACCCTGCAATCACCGATCCAAAGCGCGTCGGCGAGCTGCTGCGGGCGTTGGATGCGTACATGGGTCATCCGGTCACACGTGCGGCGCTGCAGCTCGCGCCGCTGGTGTTTCAGCGGCCTGGAGAACTGCGCCGTGCCGAGTGGGCCGAGATGGACCTCGACGCCGGCGTGTGGACCATCGCCGCCGCACGCATGAAGCGCACGAAGCAAGGCAAGGCCACGGGCGCCGACCACGTTGTGCCGCTGGCAGTGCAGGCGGTGGCCGTGCTTCGGGACCTGCAGCCACTGACTGGGCACGCTCGATACGTTTTCCCCAGCGCACGCACCGACGCGCGGCCGATGAGCGACAACGCGGTGCTTTCGGCGCTGCGCCGCATGAACTTCCCGAAGGACGAGATGACGGGCCACGGCTTCAGAGCGATGGCCCGCACGATGCTGGCCGAGCGCCTGGGCGTTGAAGAATCCGTCATCGAGGCCCAGCTCGCTCACGACGTGAGCGACAGCCTGGGCAGGGCCTACAACCGAACTACGTTCATGGAGCAGCGCCGCACCATGATGCAGACGTGGGCCGACTACCTTGACCGTCTGCGCAAGGGCGCCGATGTTGTGCCCATTCGTGAGCGTGCCGGTTGACCGATGGCGGCTCCGATGCCCGCATGCTGCGCCCGGCCTTGTGCCGGGCGTTGTCCTTCTGACCTTGTCTTTGCATGCAGTTGGCCCTGTGCCCGCTCGCCGCGCTCGCTGTGCGTGCGGCGGCCGGGCCGTTCGGCCGGCGAGGGTTCAAGGTGCCGCCTTGGGCGGTGGTGGCGGATATCTCTTCGCGCTGGATTTACCGGGCGTCATGCACCAGAAAAGCAAATGGGCGGGCGGCTCGCGTGTGCGTGGGCGGGCGTGCAGTGCGAATCAACGTCGACTGAGCTGCACTTTCAGACGGGAACGGCGGGAACAGACTGCCGAATCAGGCTGCAGGCGGCACCAGTGCTAGGTGTTGGCGTTCCCGTCTCGGTCTGGAAGAGGCGGGAACAGAACGGGAACAGAACGGGAACAGCGGAAAGGGAAGGCGAAGTGAAGAAGAAGAAGAAGAGAAGAGAGAGTCAATCCTTCTTCTTCTATTCCTCTTCGTCCTTCACTTTGTTCACCTGCCGCTGGCCAGCCGACCAGCGCCGACTGGGCAACGGGGGGGGGCGGTCAAATCTCTGCGCGCCCAAAAACGTAGA
>JAYVCL010000375.1:0-8804 GCA_043749975.1 Burkholderiales bacterium | reverse complement strand
CCGCTGGTCAAGCCGGGCATGAAGGTGTTGATCGACGAGCAGGCTCTCGCCGTCAACGCCACCGGCGTGGTGCAGACCGTGGCCGGCACGCCGGGCACGCGTGGCGCCGATGGTTTTCACATCTACTTCGAGGTGCGCGTCGACCCGACACCGGTGCGGCTCGAAGGCTTTTCGGTGCGGCTGACGATTCCGATCAAGTCGACGCAGGGCGCGGTGACGGCGGTGCCGATCAGTGCGCTCTCGCTCGCCGCCGACGGCACCTCGCGCGTTCAGGTGCAAGACAAAGGCGGGCTCAACTACGTGATCGTCAAACCCGGGCTGTCGGCCGACGGCTTCGTCGAAGTGACGCCGACGAACGGCAAGCTCGAACCCGGGCAACTGGTGGTCGTCGGCTACAACGAGCCCAAGGCCGGCGAGCTCAAGAGCGGCGAGCCGAAGGGCAGCGAACCCAAAGGCGGCGAACCCAAGGGCGGAGTGGCCGCGAAATGACGCCGCCCGCCAAACCGACCACCAAGCCGCCCGAGCCGGGCCGCCCCGACAAGGTGCTCGAGCTGCGCGGCATCGGCCGCCAGTACGGCACCGAGCCTGCCGTGCATGCGCTGGTCGACATCGACCTGTCTCTGTATCGCGGCGACTGGCTGTCGATCACCGGCCCGTCGGGTGCCGGCAAGTCGACCTTGCTGAACATCATCGGCTGCCTGGACACGCCCACCAGCGGGCAGTACCTGATCGACGGCATCGACACCACCAGCCTGAGCGACGATGAACGCGCCGGCTTGCGCAGCCGGCGCATCGGCTTCGTGTTCCAGTCGTTTCACCTGCTGCCCTACCGCAGCGTGCTCGAAAACGTGATGCTGGCCGAGGTCTATCGCAACGAGCCGCAGCTTGGCCGGCGCGAGCGCGCGCTGGCCGCGATCGAGCGCGTCGGGCTCACGCACCGGGCCGATTTTTTGCCGATCAAACTGTCGGGCGGCGAGCGCCAGCGGGTGGCCATTGCGCGCGCTTTGGTCGGCTCGCCCAGCCTGCTGCTGTGCGACGAACCGACTGGCAACCTGGACTCGAAAAGCTCGGCCGCGATCCTCGATTTCTTCGCCGAACTGAATGCCGACGGGCTGACCCTGGCGATCGTCACCCACGACGAGAACGTGGCCCGGCGGGCGCGCCGCCGGGTCCACATCGTCGACGGTGCGTTGACCGAAACGGGGGCGGCAGGCAACGGCAGCGCCGACAACGCTGCCGAAGGCGTCCAGCCAGCGCCAGCCGCCGCAACCACCACCCCGCCGCGCTCCGGCATCAGCCTGCACGATCTGCTGAACGAAGCGCTGGCCGGCATGTTCGCGCGGCCCGGCCGCATGGCGCTGACGGTGCTGGGCGTGGTCATCGGCATGTCGGCGCTGGTGGCCACACTGGGGCTGACGCGCACTGCGGGCAACCGCATCATCAGCCAGTTCGACCAGTTGGCCGCAACCGAGCTGTTCGTCACGCCGCGGCCCGGTACGGCCACCGGCATGGTCGACCCGCGCGCCATTCCGTGGGACGCGCCGGCGCGGCTGCAGCGCCTGAACGGCGTGGTGGCGGCAGGTCTGGTCAGCGAGGTCGATGTGGGCGATGCGATGGTCAGCTCGTCGCCGGTCAAAGACCCGCTGAACCAGAGTGCCGTCAAGCTCGCAGTGCGCGCCGCCTCGCCCGAGATGTTTCGCGCGGTGCGGGCTGAGCTGGCGAGCGGCCGCTTTCCTGATGCGGGGCATTCGAGCCGTGCCGATCGGGTGGCCGTGCTCGGGCCCGACGCGGCGTTGCGGCTCGGCATCGCACGGCTCGAACGGCTGCCCGCGGTCTCGATCGGCGACCAGCTCTACATGGTCATCGGCATCCTGCGCGATGTGGCGCGCAAGCCCGAGCTGCTCGGCTCGGTGATCATTCCCGAGGGCACGGCGCGGCAGTACTTCGGCCTCGCCGGCCCGGGCACCGTGGTCGTCGAAACCAAGATCGGCGCGGCCTACCTGATTGCCGACCAGGCTCGCTACGCGCTGCGCCCGGACGATCCGCGGCTGCTGAAAGTGCAGGTGCCGCAAGAGCCGAAGCGGGTGCGCGACGAGGTGCAGACCGACCTGAACCTGATGTTCCTGATGTTGGGCGGGCTGTCGCTGATCGTCGGTGCGCTGGGCATCGCGAACATCACCCTGGTCGGCGTGATGGAGCGCACCGGCGAGATCGGCCTGCGCCGCGCCATCGGCGCAACCCGCCGGCACATCGCGATGCAGTTCTTGTTCGAGAGCGCGGCGATGGGGGTGATCGGCGGCGTCATCGGTGCCAGCCTGGGCGTGCTGATCGTTATCGGCGTGGCCGCCTACCAGGTCTGGAGCCCCGTGCTCGACCCGGCGGCACCCGCGCTGGCACCGCTGATTGGCGGCGTGATCGGCGTCTTGTCGGGCATCTACCCGGCGTTGCGCGCGGCCAATCTCGAACCGGCCGACGCCTTCCGCAATTGAGCGATGGAATGCGCATGAACCTCGACCCACCGTTGGCCCGCAGCGCCGGCGCGGCATGCTTGTGTGTCGCGATATTCGCCGCTTTGTGCGCACCCAGCCACGCGGCTGACCCGCGCGACGCCGACATCGCGGCGATGAAGCGCGCCATCGACGAGTTGCGCAGCCAAAACAACGCGCTGGCCAATCGCCTGGCCACGCTGGAAGCAGAGAAAGCGACCAAGGACGCGGCGGTGCCGCGGGCCGCCGACAACGCCACCGCGCAGCCGCCGCCAGTCGCCGACACCGACGACCTGGCGCGTCGGGTGAAAGAACTCGAAATCACCAAGACAGCCCAAGAAGACGCGACCCGGGCGATCATCAGCGACTCGTTCTCGAAGGTCGGCTCCAAGATCAACGAAGCGGTGACCTTCGGCGGCGCCGTCGAAATGCTCGCTGGCCGCAGCAAGGACTTTTCGGGTGCCTCCAAGAGCACGCTGCAACTCAACACTGCCGAGCTGGACTTCGACATCCAGGCCAGCCCGTGGGCCACGCTCAAACTGAAGCTCGAGTACGTCGACGGCAGCAACCTGCTGTTTGCGAGCACGCGCGGGTTCGACGCCGGGGTCGACCGCTTCAACCTCGACACCGCCGAGATCAGCATCGGCGACGTGCAGCGTTTTCCGCTGGTCTTGAAGGCGGGCCGCATGAATCTCGCCTTCGGCAGCTCGACTGGCGTGCACCGCTCCGACGTGCTTTCGATCGAGAGCCCGCTGACGACCGACGCCTTCGAGTTGCGGCGCAACGCCGTCGGTGTCGGCTTCGGCCTGCCCACGCCCGCGCTGACCCGCGCGGCGTTGCCGGTGGTCGCGCCGGCGGTGCGCCCGCTGTTGCTGGGGCCGCTGGTGGGCGCATTCGGCACGCAACTCGGTTACACGCCGCCGCCGGTGCGCATCAAGCCGCCGACTGCGATCAGCCTGCCCCCCGACGCGCCGCCGTTCTACGGCAGCCTTTTTTTCTATGAAGGCCACAACATCGGCGCGCAGCGCAGTTTCCATCGCAACATCAATGCCCGACTCGGCTACCGCGCCGGCGGGCATTGCGGGCGGCCCTACAGCGAACTGCACAGCAGCGACTTCTGCCCCTGGGCGCTCGACTTCAACGTCGACTACAACAGCTCGGTTTTCGACAGCCGCTTTCTCGAAGCCGAATACCGCCCGTTCCTGGCCCAGATCGGGGCCGTGCGCGGCGTGGCGTCGACGCTCAAGCTGTCGCTCGGTCCGGTGCTGCTGGCCGGCGAGTGGAACGGCGCGATCAACCGGGCCGTGTTCACCGACGACATCGGCACGCAGTTTCGGATCAAGCCGAGCGCCTGGCAGGTCTCTGCGGGCTACCAGTTCGACTGGAATCCGTGGGTCGAGACGATCGGCGGGCAGGGCACGCATGTGTCGGTCGGCTATTCGCGCAGCAACGATCTGGCCGGGGGTGCGACCCAGCTCATCGGCACCGAGCGCAACCGGGTCGGTTCGCTGCCGCGTTCACGCCTGACCTTGACCGCCGGCGAATGGGTGCTGGAGGGCTTGAAGGTGCAGCTCGAATATTCGCGCATTCAAGATTATTCAACCAGCGAAGGCGGCACCGGTGCGAGCGGGAACGGAGTTCAGATGACGCTGACCTACGCGTGGTAATTGCCGGGCGGAGGGCCGGTCATTCGAGCCGGTTGAAGCATTTAGACATCGATTGCATTGCAGGTTGTGGATTGCCATTCATCAGTAGTAAGTCTGACTCAAAGGGAGAATATGACATGAAAACCCGGATACTTTCAACCAATCATTCTGACGAGAGGGGCACGATCATGAAGACATCCAAAGTACAAATTATCACTGTTGCCACTGCAGCGATAGTTGCTGGCTTCGCCTTGCCAGTTCTTGCGATGGATGATCGTACAGATCTGCTCGAGGTTAATGCTAAGAACTTCAGTCGGCCAACTGTCATCAATAACAAATATATGCCGCTGAAGCCAGGCTCGCAGGTGGTGTATGAGGGCTGGACGATCGACGACGAGGACAAGAAGGTACCGCACAAGGTCATTCATATCGTCACCGACCTCGTTAAGGAGATCAATGGAATTGAGACCGTCATTATCTGGGAGCGCGATATTGTAAATGGAAAGCTTGAGGAGTCGGAACTGGCCTTTCGCGCGCAGGACGACAAAGGCAATGTCTGGCATTTCGGGGAAGTCAAGGAAGTTTATGATGAGAATTTGAAACTGGTCGGAGGTAAGGTCTGGATGGAAGGGCGCCTGGGTGCCAAGGCGGGCATCATCATGCAGGCAAAAACAGCCGTGGGCACGCCAAGCCTGTCGCAAGGCTACGCCAAGGGGGTGTACAAATGGGACGACCGAGGACAGGTGCGGAAGGTCGGCGAGAAGGTGATGGTTCCGGGGGGCACTTTTAAGGATGTGATCGTGATTGAAGAATGGTCCAGTGGAGAGAAAAAAAAGGGCGCGCTCCAACTGAAATACTATGCTCCAGGTGTTGGATACGTAAAGGTTGGTTTCGAGGGTGATGACCCGGTCAAGGAAACTTTGGAATTGACCAAAGAATCAACGCTCACTCCGCTGGAAATGGACGAGGCGCGCGCTGAAGCCCTGATGGTAGAGGAACGCAACTACTATTACGGCCGGACGACCCAGCCACCAAAGCGCCGTCAAAAGTAAGACTTCCCCGCAGTGGCCCAGACGGCGAAGGAGGCGGCCTGGCGCCCACTGCACCGCACGTCGGGAACTTTTGCCAAGCCCCGGTGCGGGTGGTTACCGGTCTGTGCGCAGACAGTCGGGCGTGGCGTCGTCAGGGGTTCGCCAACGCCAGACCCGAAAGCGACTCGCGGTGGCGGCAACTTCGCCTGCGCCGAGCCAGGCGAACCGGGTTGCCGCCTCCGTGCCGGCGAAGACCCAGGTGGTGCCGGGCCGGCACAAAACCGTCGCCACCTGGTCGAACTCGATCATGCGTTGCGCCGAGCCTGCGGGCGAGAACTCGCGCGCGTCGACGAGCTCGCGCCGCCAACTGTCGAGCGACTTGATCTCGGGTGCCAACCAAGCACCCGCCAGCCACACGGGCTGCGACAGGCGCAGGTAGAACGGGGCATCGAAAATGTAGGCGTCCAGCATCAGCACCTGGTCGGTGGGCGACATCTGCGCGCGCAGGCTGTTTGCCACCGGCCGGGTCGATTCGTTGCCGAACCAAGCGACGGATGCCACCGCGCTCACGCAAAACAACCCCGCTGCCACGGCAAGCGATCGCTCGACCTGCCGGCCGCGCGACCGCCCCGAGACCGCCAGCAACATGCCCTCAGCCAGCAAGAAAGCCAGCGGCACGACGGCAGGCAGGATGTAGCCGATGAGTTTGGCTTTCGGCACCGAGAAGAACACCAGCACCACCAGCAGCCAGACCCACATCAAGAGGCGAACGTCGCGCCGGGCCGAATCGCGAAAATAGGCTGGGCGGCAGACCCGATAGATCCAGATGAACCACGGCAAGCTCAGCAGGGCCAACACTTGCAGGAAAAACCACGCCGGCTGGGGGTTGTTGAAATCGCTGCTGCCGGTGAAGCGCTGAAACTGCTGGTGAATGAAAAAGTAGTCGAAAAAAGTGGCGAAGCGCAGTTGCATCGCCACGAACCACGGCGCAGCCATCAGCGCGAACACGGCCCACCCCGGCCACCAGACGATGAACCTGAGCGCCCGTGGCCGCCCGCTCGCGACAGCCCAGGCGACGATGACCAGGGCGGGCAACACCGCGCCGATCAGCCCTTTCGACAAGACAGCAAGCGCGGCAGCGGCGAACGCGACCAGCAAGGCGCTTCTGTGGGGCTGGCCCGCCTCGCACGCCAGCACGGCATGCGCCGCCGCCAGCACGGCAATGGCAATCAAACCGGCCACCAGTTGATCGTGATTGGCGTACTGTGCCGCCGCGAAGAACAGCGGCGTGGTCAGCAAGACCAGCCAGGCGGTGCGGGCGGTTCGCGCGTCGACCCAGCGCCGCGCGAACAACAGCAGCAGCCATGCGGCGGCACTCGCTGCCAGCGCCGAGGGCAGCCGCGCCGCCCACACGTTGGCACCGAAGATCGACATTGACGCCGCGCTGAGCCAATAGAACAGCGGCGGTTTGTGAAAGTACGGCATGCCGTTGAGGGTGGGCACCAGCCACTCCCCCGAGCGCAGCATCTCCCAGGCGACGCCGACGTAGCGCCCCTCGTCGGGCAAGGCAAGGGGTCGCATCCAGTTGGTTGCGCTGAGCCACAAAAACGTGGCCAGCACGGCCATCGGCGCATGCGGGAGCGCCCTCAAGCGCGCCAAGCTCGAAGCGGCGCGGGTCTCAGTCATGCCGACGGCGCGCGGCGTGCGAAACGCTGCGCAACGTGCGCAGCGTGCGCAGCCGGCCAAGTGGGTTCAAAAGCATGTGGGTTTTGTACCATGCGGGTCCGCTTCGCAAGGCCATCGGCAGGCCCGCTCGCGGTGACCGCAGAGTCGAAAAAAAGCCCGGCAGTGCCGGGCTTTTCGCGAGCGAGGGAGTCAGCTCATTTGCTCAGGCATTCCTTCATGAAGGCTTTGCGCTCGTCGCCTTTTTTACCGGTGGCGGTGGCGTTGCAACTCTTCATCTTGCCTTGCTGGGTTTCTTTCTTGGCCGACAGGCAACTCTTCATGAACGCCTTGCGCTCGTCGCCCTTCTTTTCGCCAGCCTCGTTGTTGCACATCCCCATCTTCGTCTGCTGCATGGTCGGCGCTTCCTTGTGGGCGTTGGCGTAGACCGAGCCTGAAAAGGCGGCTACCGAAATGGCGAGGACGGTGATCAGGTGTTTCATGGGGTCTCCTTATTGCATGCACAACGGCGTGATTGCCAACGCGGATTGAAGCATGGGCGATGCTGCGTCAGCAAGGGCACAACGCTTCGAAGCGTGTCGTGGACGACATGCCCGTGTGGCAGCGGCAACAAAGTGTGTCAAAGGGTGAGCGCCGCAAGGGCCAGGCCCTACCTCATGCCAAGTTGCTGCGATGAATAAATCAGATGTCACGTTGTTCCACGAACTTCGAGGAGTCGTGGATGAAGACCTCAACGCTTCAGCTCCGTCAGCCCGCACGACGCCTCGCTCGATAGCCTCGTGCTGCCCCTGGGTCGGCGCCGAGACGCTGTCGATGTTCCTGAACGAAGTGCGCAGCGTCACGCCGAAGAGTTCATTGTGAGGGTCATGGATCAAGTCGGCTGGCACATCGCCGGTGACCTCGCCGTGCCGCAGAACATGCGGGTGGCGCTATTGTCTTCCTACAGCCCGGAGTTGAACCCCGCCGATCACTTGTGCAAGGCGCTGCGCGAGGACTGCTGCGCCAACCCTGTCTTCGCCAACCGAGACAACGTCGAAACCGCGCTACCAATGGCAGCGTCGCCCTCGAAGCTGATCCGGCCCGAACCCGTGGTGTGACCGCGCTGATGTGCATGATTTCCGTACATTTGAACGCGATTTATGATGATCATAAAGAGGCCGACCAGTCTTCGGGCGGCACGATGATCAAACCCACGCGAAGCGCGCGCTTCGCCAGCTTCAACACAGCCTTGTCGCGGCTGAGCAACCAGCGGGTGCGGTGGCTGAAGGCGAAGTCGATGAACTTCTGGTCGTCCGGGTCGGTGCAGCGCAGGCGCTGAGGAAGGTCGACGGCGGGCGGGTCGGCAAGCTCGACCGCGTGGCGGGTCCAAAACGCCCACAACGTCGATGCGTCGGTGGTGTACCGGTCGACCACTCCGCGCGAGAGCACGTGTGCCAGCTCGCACCGCATGGCTGGGCTTGCGAGCCAACGCACACTTCCCAAGGCCACCGCACGGGCCAGTGCTTGGCAGCATGGGTTGCGAAAGACGAGCCAGTCCAGCACGACATTGGTGTCCAGCACCAGCGCGGGCGGCAATGCGGGTTGCGGATGCCCATCAACCGAAACGGGCAGGCAAGGGGGCAATTGGGCGGTGGTCATCGACGCGGCGGGGCGCTGCCATAAGGGCTGCTCAAGGGTCAAACTTGCGAGCACGCCTGCATGAGAATATAATCGAGGGCTTTTCAGCAGGCACTGCTGCGCTCTTTGTCGGGCAGCCCACCATGCAAATCGTCAGATGATTGACGACATCACGCACGGCTTCGGGCTGATCTCCCACCTGGAGTGCTCGGCGTCTCTTGGGACGAATTCGATCCGAGCGTGTGACTTCAAACGGGAACAAGTTACTTCTATGCCAACCATCAACCAACTCGTGCGTCACGGTCGCGAGACCGAAATCACGAAGTCGAAATCTCCCGCGA
>JAYVCL010000374.1:0-5333 GCA_043749975.1 Burkholderiales bacterium | reverse complement strand
AGCAAGCTGGGATAGCCGCCGGCGACCATGAAAAATGTTTTCCCGAGACAGGATCGCCTTGCGTTTGTCTGTTTGAAGATTAGTTGGCAGGTGGCGACGCTGCACCACCTAGCTTTGCGGGTTAGGCCCCCTAGTACTAGGGGTCAGGGGGTGCTGCTGGGCCTGCCGCAAGCTGCCCGCGACGGGCCTGCCGCCAGACGTCAGCGCTCGGTGTGTGAGCGCGTCAAGCGCCGCTTTGCGCGGACTGCACCGGCTGCGCGGCCCGCCAGTAGGCCGCGTCGCCGTAGCTGTGCTTGAGGAAGTCGATCCACAAGCGCACCCGCAGCGGCAGGTGCTTGCGCTGCGCGAACACGGCGTAGATGCCGTTCGGCGGCGCGGCAAAGTCGTCCAGCACGCTGACCAGTCGGCCCGACGCCACTTCGTGCTCGACCTCCCAGGTGGAGCGCCAGGCCAGCCCCAAACCTGCCGTGCACCAGTCGTGCAGCACCTGGCCGTCGCTGCAATCGACGCGGCCGCTCGGGCGCAGGTGCGTCAGCGCGCCGTCGACGCTGAAGGCCCAGCCGCGCGTCTGGCTGGCGTCGCTGCTCAGGGTCAGGCATTCGTGGCGGCTCAGGTCGCCGGGGTGTTGCGGCGTGCCGGCGCGTTTCAGGTAGGCCGGCGTGGCCACGCACAGGCGCCGGTTGTCGGCCAGCCGAACGCTGACCAGGCTGCTGTCGGGCAGGTCGCCCACGCGCACCGCGCAGTCGACGCTTTCGTTGACGATGTCGACCACCCGGTCCGACAGGTTCAGCGACACGTTCACATCCGGGTGCATCGCAATGAAACCCGGCACCAGCGGCGCCACGTGGCGACGCCCGAAGCCGGCCGGCGCGGTGATGCGCAGGTAGCCACTGGCCTTGACGCCGCCGGCGCTCACGCTGGCCTCGGCATTGGCCAGGTCGGCCAGCAGGCGCTGGCAGTCTTCGACAAACGCGCTGCCTTCGTGGGTGAGGGTGATTTTGCGGGTGGTGCGCACCAGCAGCTTCACGCCAAGGCGCTCTTCCAGTGCGTCGATGCGCCGGCCGATCACCGCCGGGGCCACGCCTTCGGCCAGTGCCGCAGCGGTCAGGCTGCCCTTGGCGACAACGGAAACAAAAGACTCGATCTGCTTGAGCTTGGCCATGGCCGAAGACTACGCTCAACGCTGGCCAGACCGTGCGCAAAAGTCATCAATCCAAGACCATTGGCGTACCCAATGCCGGCGTCGACATCGAATAGATTTCGGGCATGAGCAAACCACCCGAAATTCAAGCCGAGCACGTCGCACCGCAGGCGGTGCTGTTCGATGCCTACGGCACCTTGTTCGACGTCTACAGCGTGGGCCTGCTGGCCGAGCAACTGTTCCCCGGTTTAGGCGAACGCCTGGCCCTGCTGTGGCGCGACAAGCAGATCGACTACACGCGGCTGACCTCGATGAGCGGCCCGAACGGCGAGCACTACAAACCGTTCTGGGACTTAACGCGCGCCGGCCTGCGTTTTGCCGCCCTGCGCCTGGGGCTGAACCTGACGCCGCAGGCTGAAGAACAGTTGATGAACCAGTACCGCCACCTCAGTGCCTTCCCGGAAAACCGCGAGGTGCTGGGCGAGCTGAAGGCGCGCAACATTCCAGCCGGCATCTTGAGCAACGGCGACCCCGAGATGCTGGGCGTGGCCGTGAAAAGTGCCGGCTTCAGCGGCCTGCTGGCGCACGTCATCAGCGTGCACCCGATCAAAAAATACAAGACCGACCCGGCTGCCTATGCGTTGGGCACGCAGGCCTTCAACCTGGCCGCAAGAAATATTCTGTTCGTCTCCAGCAACGGCTGGGACGCCATCGGCGCGACCTGGTTCGGCTACACCACGCTGTGGGTCAACCGCGCCGGCTTGCCGCTGGAGCAACTCGACACCGCGCCCACCCGCACCGGCAGCAGCCTGCGCGATGTGCTTGATTTCTTTCCTTCCTGACACCCTCCCATGACTGCACGCATTTCCGTTCACGGCCTACAGGTCGACGCCCGACTGAAAGACTTCATCGACCAGCAGGTGCTGCCCGGCACCGGGGTCGACGCCGCCACGTTCTGGCAAGGCTTCGGCCAGCTCGTGCAAGACCTGGCCCCGAAAAACGCCGCGCTGCTGGCCGAGCGCGACCGCTTGCAGACCGACCTCGACGCGTGGCACCAGGCCCACACCGGCCCGATCAAGAACATGCGCAAGTACCGCGCCTTTCTGGAACGGATCGGCTACCTGGTGCCGGTGCCGGCCCGGGTGAAAGTGACGACGAAAAACGTCGACGCCGAACTGGCCCTGCAAGCCGGCCCGCAACTGGTGGTTCCGATCACCAACGCGCGCTACGCGTTGAACGCCGCCAATGCGCGCTGGGGCTCGCTGTACGACGCGCTGTACGGCACCGACGCGCTGCCTGAAGCCAGCGGTGCCGAAAAGGGCAGCGGCTACAACCCGCAGCGCGGGGCCCAGGTCATCGCCTATGCGCGCCATGTGCTCGACCGCACCGCGCCGCTCAAGAAGGGATCGCATGTCGACTCGACGGACTACCGCGTCGAAGGCGGCGCGCTGCGCGTGACCTTGAAGAACGGCAGCGTCACCGGCCTGGCCAAAGCGGCGCAGTTCGTCGGCTTTCAGGGCGAGCCTGCCGCGCCGTCGTCGGTGCTGTTGCTGCATCACGGCCTGCACCTGGACATCCGCATCGACCGCAGCGCGCCCATCGGCCGCGACGACCCGGCGGGTGTCAGCGACCTGGTGCTCGAGTCGGCACTGTCGACCATCCTCGACCTCGAAGACTCGGTGGCGGTGGTCGATGCCGCAGACAAGGTGCAGGCTTACGGTAACTGGCTGGGCATTCTGAAAGGCACGCTGACCGAGAGCATCTCGAAGGGCGGCACGACTTTCACGCGCGGCCTCAACCCGGATCGTGTCTATCAAAGCCCGTACAGCGGCCCGCGCGGTGAAGCGGTGACGTTGCCCGGCCGCTCATTGCTGTTCGTGCGCAACGTCGGCCACCTGATGACGAACCCGGCCATCCTGTGGGGCGACGACGCCAAAGAAATCCCCGAGGGCATTCTCGATGCGGTGGTCACCACCACCATCGCCGTCCACGACCTGAAGCGCGCCCACCCGACGCTGCGCAATTCGCGCAGCGGCTCGGTCTACATCGTCAAGCCGAAGATGCACGGCCCGGCCGAAGTGGCGTTTGCGAGCGAGCTGTTCGGCCGCGTCGAAAAGCTGCTCGGCCTGCCTGCCAGCACCGTCAAGCTCGGCATCATGGACGAAGAGCGGCGCACCAGCGTCAACCTGAAGGCCTGCATCGCCGCCGCAGCCAGCCGCGTCGCCTTCATCAACACCGGCTTTCTCGACCGCACCGGCGACGAGATGCACAGCGCGATGCGCGCCGGGCCGATGCTGCGCAAGGGCGACATGAAAGCCAGCGCCTGGATGCAAGCCTACGAGCGCAACAACGTGCTGGTGGGTTTGAACTGCGCCCTGCGCGGCAAGGCGCAAATCGGCAAGGGCATGTGGGCCATGCCCGACCTGATGGCCGCGATGCTGACGCAGAAAATCGTCCACCCGAAGGCCGGTGCCAACACCGCCTGGGTGCCGTCGCCCACCGCCGCCACGCTGCACGCGCTGCACTACCACCAGGTCGATGTGTTCGCGGTGCAAAAGGCGCTGGAGAAGACCGATTTCGAGGCGGCCGCGCCTGAACTTCTGACCGGCCTGTTGACGATCCCCGTCGTCAAGAAAGCCCAGTGGTCGGACGCCGACAAACAGCAAGAACTCGACAACAACGCGCAAGGCGTCCTCGGCTACGTGGTGCGCTGGGTCGACCAGGGAGTGGGCTGCTCCAAGGTGCCCGACATCCACAACGTCGGCCTGATGGAAGACCGCGCCACCTTGCGCATCAGCAGCCAGCACATGGCCAACTGGTTGCTGCACGGCGTGGTGAGCAAGGCGCAGGTTCGCGCGACGTTGAAGCGCATGGCCAAGGTGGTGGACCAGCAGAACGCGGGCGATCCGCTGTATCGACCGATGGCCGGCAACTTCAATACGTCAGCCGCGTTCCAGGCCGCCAGTGACCTGGTGTTCAAGGGCCTGGCGCAGCCCAGCGGCTACACCGAGCCGCTGCTGCATGCGGCGCGGTTGGGGGTGAAGGCGGCGGGTTGAGATCCGTTTCTTGCTGATTGCCCCGGATCGACTGGAACTTGTCCATCAGGCCTCCAATCCGGGGCGCGCAAAGGTCTTCATGACGAACGACGAGAGCCCTGTGGCCTTGATCACCGCCAAGCAACTCGACGACTGTCGCCGCTTCAAGCAAGTAGCGCAGGTGTCGATGCTGAAGGCGCTGGTCGAGGCCGCGGAAGACATCGCAGCGGGGCGCGTCCACACCTTGGACGAGTTCGAACCCAGGCTGGCCCAGCTTCGGGCGAAAGCACAGCGCATTGCCGCTGCATAACCACGCCACGCCCACTGCAGCGATTTCTGGGTGCTGTACTACCGAAGCTCCAGCGCGGTCTACCTCGTGTCGGCACGGCATGAGCGAGAGGCGGAGTATGGGTAGCTCGGGCAGGTCGCAGCCACCCGTCGTCCTCGCCCGGCGTCAACGTTGACCCCCGGGCGGCAGATTTCGCGCGAGGTGCCAGACCTGCAGCACCTGAACTTCGTCTGCGCGGACGCGGTAGGTGACGAGATAGTTCTTGTGGACGACGAGTTCGCGCGTGTCTTGGTAGGCTCCTGTCCTGCCAAGCAATGGGAACTCACGCAGTCGGTCGACCTGGCTCGAAACCGCCAGCGCGAACTCCCTGGCGGCGGTAGGCTTGTCGGCGGCGATTCGGGTCGCGATTCGGTTCAGATCTGCCAGAGCGCGCCGCGTCCAGCGCAACTTCATGCTGCGCGGCGCTTCGCGGCGGACTTGGCAGCAACGCGCGAAGTCTTGCGCAGCGTGTGCTTGGCAAGCACGGCGGACACCTCGGCATCCGTCGCAAAGTCGCCTTCGTCGGCAGCCAGAACGGCCGCCTTCAGGTCTTCGATCTGCGGGATTCGCCACTCGAGGTAAGCGCCCAGCGCCTCCATCGCCACGTAGCTCTTGGTGCGCCCCGTGAGCTGGGCGTAGGCCTCCATCCTGTCTTTCAAGTCGTTCGGCAGGCGCAGGCTGAGCTGGCTGTCTTTCAATGAGGCGGGCATGAAGGGCTCCTGTCGGACAATGTATTGCAGTGTAGTGCGCTTGTGTTGCAAGCCCTTTCTTTGTGTGCTCGCGCTTGGCATGTGACTTCGCGCCATTTTCGGAGGCCACTAGACTTACC
>JAYVCL010000373.1:0-4777 GCA_043749975.1 Burkholderiales bacterium | reverse complement strand
TTACCGACGCGGCCAGAGCGGCGTCGAACAGGTCGGCGTAACCGTCGCGGTACTGGCGCGCGATGCTGTCGCGATCAGCCGCCAGCGCCATGGCGGCGCGCAGGTCGACGCTAGGCGGCTGGTGCACGTCCTGCTCGGCGGCCGTGCCCAAACCGCCGGGGCGGGCCCGCGCGATGGCGCGATAGGCGGCTTGCGCATCGGCAAGGTCGAGATCGCTCAGCACGGCCTTGATCGCCCGGTGCAAGGCTGAAGCGGTCAACGCGTCGGGCTGCCGCTCGACCGCCAGCGCAATCGGCGCGCACAGCAACACGATGCCCAGGTTGGTGTTGCAGCCAGCGACCTCGCAGGTCGCGGCCACCGCCGCCTCGATGCGCTGGCCCACCCGCGCCCCGGGCTCGAACAGCGGGCCGGCTGCGGCGTGTGCGCTGGCGATGAACAGGTCGGCGTGCATGCCGTGACCGCTTGATTCCCGGCTCACGTTGCCCGGCTTGCGCACCGCCACGTCGAGCTCGCAGGCACGCACAAAGAAAGCTCGGGCTCGATCGGTCGAGTTCATGCCCGGCGTGTCTCGAACTGCGCGGCGGGTTGTGAACGCGCGACTTTGCGATCGAGCAGATCGTCGACGATGGCGTGGGCGATGTTGAAGCCGGTCACCCGTTGCAAGCCTTGCCAGGCGGCAACACCGTTGACTTCGATCACCTGGATGCCCTGCGCCGTTGCGCCCGCAGCCGCCGCAGGAATCAGGTCCACGCCAGCGTAGTCCATGCCCAACGCGCGCGCCGCAGCTTCGGCCAGTCGAGCCAGCTCCCGGGACAGCTCGGCGGGTTCGCAGCGCGCCCCTTGCGCCACGTTGTGAACCCAGTGCAGGCTGACCCGCCGCATCGCAGTCACGGCACGCCCGCCGACCACCAACACGCGCCAGTCGAAACCGGGGCTGCCGAGCGGCGGCACGAAGCGCTGCAGGTAGGCGAGCGATCCGTAGGCCGTGTCGATCTCGGGCAGCGGGTGGTGAACGCCGTTGACGTGGCCGACCAACTGCAAGCCCTTGCCCTGCGAGCCGAACAAGGGCTTGAGCACCAGCGCGTGGCCGGCGGCGCCCTCGCGCATGGCGATGCGCTGCGCCTGCGCTTGCGACTCGGTAGCCCAGGTGGGCGGCGTAGCGATCCGCGCCGCGTGCAGCAGCAGGCTGGTCATCGACTTGTCGACACTGCGTTCGATGGCACGTGCATCGTTGTAGACCGGCACGCCGAGTTCGCGCAGCGCGTGCAGCACGCCCAGGCGCTTGGTGACCTGCTCAAAGCTGCCGCCGGCGATGCCGCGCACCAGCGCTGCATCGGGCAGCTCGCGGCCGAAGCCGGGAATCACCAGGCCATGCCATGCCGCCGTGGTGTCGATGCGGCAGTCGGCCAGGTCGACGCAGCGACCCAGGTGCCCGCGCGCGCGCAAGGCCGCTTGCAGTTGCCGCGTGTGCCAGCCGATCTCGTCGGTCATGATGGCCACGCTCAAGCCGGGCATCACGACTCCTTCAGCCACAGGCCGGTCAGCAGCGGCATGTTCAGCGCGCCGCCGTGCCAGGTGTTGCCGCTGTCGAGGTTGCTGACCCAGACCTCGGCGGGCGCAAACAGGGCCCCGTCGATCTTGTAGAAGTCGTATTCGGCGGCTTTGAAAATCTCGGCGAACGAACGGCCGTAATCGCTCGAATTGCTGGACGGCAGTTGCTTGGCCAGGTTGCGCGCCGCCGCATCGTCGCCACGCACCGTGAGGTGCACGCGCCCGCCGTACAGAATCGCGTCGTTGGTGCGGCCCATGGCCTGAACGCCGTCGGGGCTGGGCGCAGGCAGCGGCGCACAAGCCGAACCGCCGACGATGTGGCCCAGCGCAAAGCCCAACTCGTGTGCCTTGTGCAGCGCCACTTCCAGCACCCGCGCAACCACTTGCGTGGTGCCGGCCAGGCTGGTCGTGGGCGTCAGGATCAAGGTCAGCCCTTCAGGCTTCAAGGCGCAGTCGTGCAGCAACTTATCGATGATGATCTTGGGCGGCACGCGATCGACCTCGAGCACCAGCACACCGGCCTCGGCGCGGTCGCGGTAGCCGAGTTCGGTGAACAGTTTTTCCTTGCCTGCCAGCGCACGCGCGGGGCCCGACCCGAGCGAGAAAAACTTTTTCGCGCCGGTTTCTTCCTTGCTTGCCGCCAGGCTCCAGCCGGCGTACTGGCTGCCCAGGCAGGCCAGCACCGGCTGCGCGCTTTGGACCTCGATCCAGGTCGGCCAGCCCTCGAGTGCAGCGGGGCGCAGCCGCACTTGCCCGAGACCGCCCATGCAGATTTCGCCCACCGACAAACCGGCCTCGATGCTGCCGCAGGCGGTGATGCCGGCGTCGACGATGCACACGCCGGTGTCGTCGCGGCGCACCCGCACTTGAAGCGCTTCGGCCTGCGCGAGCAGCCGCTCGACGAGGGGCCGGGCCAGCAGGTTGACGCTGAGCGTCGAGGCCGCCAGCGGCGGCGTGGCGGTGGTTGCAATGTCGGACGTGGTGTCGGGCGTGGGGTCGGTCATGCGAGTGTCTCCAGAAATTGATGCACGGCCTCGCGGCGGCGCTCCAGCAGCGAACGAACGGCGTGGGCACTCTCGCCCCGGGCGCTGACGCTGCACACCGGGTCTGCAGCGTCGAAACGCGTGGCGGCGAAGGGCAGATCATGGCACCCGGCAAGTTCGGCAATACGCCGTGCGGCGGGCTCGTCGAGCGAGGTCGGACGCTGCGCGAAGACGATCTCGGTGCCGTGCACACTGCCGCTCGAAGGGGTTGCCCAATCCAGCGGCAACTCGCCGTCAACGCAGGCCCGCAGATGCGCCGCAAAGACGCGCCGTGGGCCGTACAGCGCCATGCTGGCCGGCGGCCGCGGGTTGACTTCGAGCACGCTGAATCGATTGCCGTCGAGCATGAAATCCAGGCTGCCCAAACCACGCAGCGCGAAGCCGGCAGCCAGTGCGCGCACGGCGGCCGTCACGTCGCTCGTCAGCTCGGCCGACAGCGGCACCGGACCCATCGCCCCGCAGAACACGAAGGGCCGCGTGCCGAATCGCCGCACGATGAGTTGATTGAAGCCGAGCACGCATGCACCGCTGCCGTTCGCGATGAAGGTGGCCGACATCGGCGTGCCGGGCACCTCGCGCTGCACGTAGTGGTGCTCAGGTGCGGTTTCAGACGGTGCCGCTCGTCGCACATGCCAGCCGCCACAGCCGCCCGCGTCTTTCACCAGCCAGGCTGACGCGTCGAGCGGTGCCGACTTTCGAACCGGTGGATGCGGGATGCCTTGCCGATCGAGAAATTCGAAGAACACCTGCGGATCGCGCACCCGCCGCACCGCTTCGGCGGGCGTGCCGATGAGCGGCAACACGGCCGCGCCGCGCGCCAGCAAATCAGCTTGACCTTCGAAGCCACTGCCCGCAATCCAGCCGGTCACGTCGCCGCGCTGCGCCAATGCGCGCAGGGCGGACAACAACATGGCTGCGTCGATGCGCAGCGTTGCGGGCGCACCGATGGGCGCCCACTGCGAGCTGGCGCTCCGGGTGTCGGCATCGCCGAAAACATCGAGCGCGACGACTTTGATGCCGTCGTCGCGCGCCGCCTCGGCCAGCATGCGGGCGCTGAGCGCTGCGACGGCGAGGACAGTCATCGCGCGTGGCGAATCAGGCGAGCTTGTCCGCCGATGGGTCGGCAGATTCCTTGGCCGCTTTCTCGGCCGCCTTCTCCGCCAGCAACTCGCGCGCCACCGCAAATGCCTCGGGGAAGCTCAGCAGCACCGCTTTCTCGGCCTGCTGCATGCGCAGCAGCATCCGGTGCTGGGTCTGGTACTTGACGTTGCCCACCACGAGTGCACCAATACCGACCGCCGCCGTGCCGGCCAAGGCCACGCCGTCGTCCATCACGCCGACACCGGCAATGCCTTCCGGCGGCACCGCATTCACGTCGGCCGCGACCTTGAGCCGCGTGGCGACCGTGAGCGCCTCGGCCGACACCACCTGCACGCCGGCCGCCGTGCAGGCCAGCAGCACATCGGCCTGGGCGAGCGACGCGCGCACTGCGGCCGGGTCACCGCCGGACAAGCCGTGCAAGGTCACACCAAAGCGCTTGCCGGTCTCGACCGCCGCCGCTTTGGCCGTGTCGATGCCGTTGCGGCTCGACAGGAACACCTCGGCCCCCGCGCCAGCCGCAATCACGCCGGCGATGCGGCCCACCGGTCCGGTGCCGCCGAGAATCACGACCCGCTGGCCCGCAAGCCCGTGCGCGTGATGGCGCTGCAATGCCGCCTCGACGCACGCGAGCATCGCCGCCGCCGTGGTGTAGGCGCCGCTCGGGTCGGCCATCAGCGAGACGATGAAGGGCTTGACCATCGACGCCTTCGAGCCCTCGAGCATGTCGGCCGCCAGCAGCGCGTCGCGCCCGCCGATGAAGATGCCGGTGCGCGCCACGCCCTTCGGGCCGCGCGAGAAGATCGTGTCTTGCGTCAGGCCACCGATGGCGTCAATTCCGACGTCGCTGTACGGCACGATGATCTGGTAGCCGGCATCGGCCGCCATGTTGATGTCGAACGGGCTCATCTGGCGGCCCGGCGTGAACATGTGGAGGATGTAAGGGCGTTCCATGGGATCTCGGTGCGTGGGTGGGCTGCGGCAGGTCGCGGGCTTAGCGTGGGCAGCGCGAATCGATCAATGTGGCGCCGCTGTTGCGCCCGGCCACGATGTTCAAAGTCAGACCAGCGGCCACCACGTTCGCC
>JAYVCL010000372.1:0-3312 GCA_043749975.1 Burkholderiales bacterium | reverse complement strand
TATCACGGCAAGCTGGGGACGCAGGGCGAGCGCGTGGCGCGGGTTCGAACGATTGCCAAAGGCATCGCCGAAAAGGCCTTCGCGTACGAGAAATTGTCGGCTGCTGCCGACCGCGCGGCGCTACTCGCCAAGGCCGACCTGCTCACCGACATGGTGGGCGAGTTCCCGGAACTGCAAGGCACGATGGGCCGCTACTACGCCATGCACGACGGCGAAAATCAAGCGGTCGCCGAGGCCATCGAAGACCACTACAAACCTCGCTTCGCCGGCGACGTCTTGCCGCGCGGCAATGTCGGCTTGACCGTGGCCTTGGCCGACAAGCTGGAAACCCTGGTCGGCCTGTTCGGCATCGGTCAACTGCCCACCGGCGACAAAGACCCCTTCGCGCTGCGCCGCCATGCGCTCGGCGTGATCCGCATGCTGACCGAGCGCTCGGTGCCGCTTGGTTTGCAGCAGCTCATCGCGTTGTCGGTGGCACCGTTCGGGGCCGGCATCACCGACCCCACCGTGCCGCTGTTGGCCTTCATCTACGACCGTCTCGCCGGCAACCTGCGCGAGCAGGGCTACAGCGCGCAAGAGGTCGATGCAGTGCTGTCGCTCAGACCCGACCGACTGGTCGATGTGACCGACCGCCTCGCCGCAGTGCGCAGCTTCGCGGCCCTGCCCGAAGCGGCTGCGTTGGCGGCGGCCAACAAGCGCGTGGGCAACATCTTGAAGAAGGTGGAGGGCAATGTGCCGTCGCAGGTTCACACCGCCCTGCTGAACGAGCCCGCCGAAGCCGCCCTCTTCAAAGCGCTTTCAGAAGTGCAGCCCGTCGCCGAAGCGGCATTCAAGGCAGGTGACTACGCCGAATCGTTGAAGGCACTCGCCGCGTTGCGGCTGCCAGTCGATGCGTTCTTCGACTCGGTGATGGTCAACGCCGAAGACCCTGCCCTGCGCAACAACCGCCTGGCCCTGCTCGCCATCTTGCATGCCGCGATGAACCGCATCGCCGACCTGTCGAAGCTGGCGTCTTGAGGATCGGGCGCGGATAATCGACGCATGGATCGCCAAGCGCAAATCAATGTCTTTTCGCTCGCGGCACACCGGCTTGCGGTGATCCGCTTGCGCGAGCGCCCTGAGCGCTTGCAAGAGGCACTTGCCGTGATCCGCCGATGGCGTGCGCAAGCTGGAGAACCTGCTCACTGCGGCCCGTACTGGGATGAGTGGGACCAGCTTCTTCACCGAGGTGTCGATGCTGTCGAACTCGCGGTGTGCAATCCATCAGATCATGCAAACACGCTGCGAAGCGTGTCGCCATTGGGTCGGTTCATTTCCACCGCAGAACGAAATCAGTTGCTGCGGGACTCGCGTCAAGTTGCTCCAGTTCGCGAAACCGCATGAAGCGGCAAGAGCTGGAGCACGTTCTTCGTGCGTCGGCAAGCATCACGACCGACTTGTCCTTCGTGGTGATCGGAAGCCAGGCGGTGTTGCTCCCCTATCCCGATGCGCCGGCCGAGTTGTTGTTGTCGAACGAGGTCGATCTGTATCCCGCCATGCATCCTGAGCGGGCAGAACTGATCGACGGAGCCATCGGCCAGATGTCCATGTTTCACGACACCTTCGGCTATTTCGCCGATGGCGTGGGTCCCGACACGGCAACGATGCCGCAAGACTGGATGCGCTTTGCGGTGCTGTACTACATCGGCGACATCACGGTGGTATCACCCGACCTGCACGACATTGCAGTCTCGAAATGCGTCGCCGGTCGCGACAAGGACGCTGATTGGGTGCGCAGCCTGCTGCGTCATCGAATGATCGAAGCAACTCGCCTTGAGGAGCGATTGAACGCTCTCGACCGCGCAACCCTGCCGATCGAGAAATACGTCGCCTGGGCCAGACGCCGGGCGCAAGAGGCCACCGCATGACGCCCCTGAAACTCATCATCCTCGACCGCGACGGCACCATCAACGAAGACCGCGACGACTTCGTCAAAACGCCCGACGAATGGGTGCCGATTCCCGGCGCGCTCGAAGCCATCGCCCGGCTCAACCACGCCGGCTGGCACACGGTGGTGGTCACCAACCAGTCGGGGCTGGGGCGCGGGCTGTTCGACATGTCGACCCTGAACGCGATGCACCTGAAGATGAATCAACTGCTGGCCAAGCAGGGCGGGCGCATCGACGCGGTGTTCTTTTGCCCGCACACGCCTGAAGACCTGTGCGATTGCCGCAAACCGCTGCCGGGCCTGGTGCTGCAGGTCGGCGAGCGCTATGGCCTGCACTTGAAAGACGTGGCGGTGGTGGGCGATTCGCTGCGCGACCTGCTGGCGGGCGCGGCGGCGGGCTGCTCCACGCACCTGGTGCGCACCGGCAAGGCCGCCAGGTACGACGAGGCGCAGTTGGCCCACGTGCTGGCCCAGGCCCCGGCCACGCAGGTGCACGCCGACCTGGCCGCGTTCGCCGAGGCGATGATCCTGCGTGAACGCAGGCTTCGCGGGGTGACCGGTGAAACCGATTCCGGCTACGGACGACTGAACTGATGCAACGATTCTTTTGGCGCCTGCGCTCTGCCCTGTTCTTCCTGTTCATGGCCATCACCGTGGTGCCCTGGGCGCTGGCGGTGCTGGTGTTTTCGATCTTCAAGCGCGGCGACCCGGTGTACTGGATGTGCGTCGGCTGGCTGCGCACCGCCATCTGGGGCGCGCGCATGATTTGCGGCGTGCGGCACCGCATGACAGGGCTCGAGAATCTGCAAGACGCCCACCGAGCCGGCGCCGTCATCGTGCTGCCCAAGCACCAAAGCACCTGGGAAACCTTCGCCTTCCCGGGCCTGATGCCGCACCCGCTGGCGTATGTGTTCAAGCGCGAGCTGCTGTACATCCCGTTCTTCGGCTGGGCCATGTCGCGCATGGACATGATCCACATCGACCGCAGCAAGCGGGCCGACGCCTGGAACCGGGTGGCCGAGCAGGGTCGCAAGCACATGGCGCACGGCACCTGGGTCATCATGTTCCCGGAAGGCACACGCATCGCGCGCGGCAAACAAGGTGTCTACAAGGCCGGCGGCACGCGGCTGGCCGTGGACACGGGCACGCCGGTGCTGCCGATCGCCGTCACCTCGGCCATCTGCTGGCCGCGCAAGTCGCTGTTGCTTAGGCCAGGGGTGATCGATGTGTCTATCGGCCCGGTGATGCCTTCCGTCGGCCGCAAGCCCGACGAGCTGATGCGCGAGGTCGAGGCCTGGATCGAGGCCGAGATGCACCGGCTCGACCCGCAGGCCTATGCCGCCGGGCCGGCCGGCAAACCTTGAGCGCGTGTCGATGAGCGGCCG
>JAYVCL010000371.1:0-3744 GCA_043749975.1 Burkholderiales bacterium | reverse complement strand
GCCCAGTTGTGGCGCTATTACTGGGACACGATCGAGGCCTGCATGGCGCCCGACGCGGTGCTGGCAGCCTTGCGCGCCGCCGGCTTCCAAGACGTGAAGCGCCATGTCGAGCTGGGTATTTTCTCTGAATACAGCGCAGTCAAACCGGCATGAACAGGCTGGCATGAATGCACCGATGACCGTCCCAGAACCCAGCCAATGCGACGTGCTCGTCATCGGCGGCGGCCCCGCCGGCGCGACCATGGCCGCGCTGCTGGCGCAGCAAGGCCGCAACGTGGTGTTGCTGGAAAAGGCCGAGCACCCGCGCTTTCACATCGGCGAGTCTTTGCTGCCGGGCAACGTCGAGCTGTTCGAGCGCCTGGGCGTGCGCGAACAGGTCGACAAGATCGGCATGCCCAAGTTCGGCATCGAGTTTGTCTCGCCTGAACACGCGCATCGCAGCTGTCTCGAATTCAGCGACGCCTGGGACAAGAGCCAGCCTTCGGCCTGGCACGTGCGGCGCTCCGAACTGGATGAACTGCTGTTTCGCAACGCGGCCGCGCGCGGCGCCACCACGCTCGAGGGCTGCCGCGTCCGCGAGGTCGCGTTCGACGCCGACGGCGCGACGGTGCATGCCGAACTCGACGACGGCGCCCGCCGCCGCTGGCGCGCGCGCTTCGTCGTCGACGCCTCGGGGCGCGACACCTTCCTCGCCAACAAGCTGCGCTGCAAGCAGAAAAATCCGCGCCACAACAGCTCGGCACTGTTCGGCCACTACACCGGCGCGCGCCGGTTGCCGGGGCAGCAAGAAGGCAACATCAGCATCATGTGGTTCCAGCACGGCTGGTTCTGGTTCATTCCACTGGCCGACGGCAGCACCAGCGTCGGTGCCGTGGTCTGGCCGCATTACCTGAAGTCGCGCGACAAACCCATGCGTGCGTTTTTCGACGACACCATTGCGCTGTGCCCCGAACTGGCCGACCGGCTGAAAGACGCCGCGCTGGTCGACGGTGCGGTGCACGCCACCGGCAATTACTCGTACAGCAGCACACACGCCAGCGGCGAGCGCTACCTGTTGCTGGGTGACGCCTTCACCTTCATCGATCCGATGTTTTCGTCGGGCGTGTATCTGGCGATGCACAACGCCTTTCAGGGCGCTGACGTGGTGGCGGCCTGCCTGGACCGGCCGGGCGAAGGCGCGGCCGCGCGCAAGCGTTTCGAGGCGACCATTCGCAAAGGGCCGCGCGAGTTTTCGTGGTTCATCTTCCGCGTCACCAATCCGACCATCCGCCAGCTCTTCATGTACCCGGCAAACCCGCTGCGCACGAAAGAAGCGCTGCTGTCGCTGCTGGCCGGCGACCTGTATGGCAAGAGCCCGATCCAGCCCTCGTTGTGGGTGCTGAAAGCCATCTACTACCTGATCTCGATCCGCAACCTGGGGCGCAGCTATCGGGGCTGGCGCCAGCGCGGCAAGCTCATCCGCGACACGGGTCCGCTGGCCGGTGAACGCGTGGTCGAGGTCCAGTGACCGCGCAGACCCGTGAAACGCCGGCCAATCTGCGCGCCGAGCTGGAGGCCGCAGTCGGCGCCGAATCGTTCGCGGCACAAACTGCCTTTGCCCCTGGCGCGGTGACCGCATGATCGCCTTGCGGCGGGGGATGCCGGCCCTGGCATTGCTGGCAGGCGTGGCATGGGCTGCATCGGCCGCCGCGGTGGAACGCCCTTTGTGGGAACTCGGCATCGGTGTGGCCGGCCTGCGCCTGCCGCATTACCGCGGCTCCGACCAGTCACACAACTGGCTGTTGCCGGCGCCGTACGTTGTCTATCGCGGCGAAATCTTCAAAGCCGACCGCGACGGCGCACGCGCCGTGGTGTTCGAGTCGGACCGTGTCGACATCGACCTCAGCCTGGCCGCCAGCGCGCCGACCCGCAGCGGCGACAACCGGGCCCGCCAGGGCATGGCCGACCTGGCGCCGAGCTTCGAGATCGGGCCCAATCTGAACCTCACGCTGGCCCGCGGCGCCGGCTGGCAGCTGGACCTGCGCGCGCCGCTGCGGGCAGCCCTCACCTTCGAATCGAGGCCGCGAAACATCGGCTGGATCGCCACGCCCAACCTGAACCTCGACCTGACCCGGCTGCAGGGCTGGAACCTGGGCTTGCAGGCGGGCGCCGTGTTCGCCAGCCGGCGCTTCAACGGCCATTTCTACGACGTCTCGATGGCAGACGCAACAACCCAGCGCCCCGCTTACAGCTCGGCGGGAGGATTCGGCGGCGGGCAGCTCACGGCCGCGCTGTCGCGCCGCGTCGAGAACCGCTGGATGGGCTTCTTCGCCAAATTCGACAGCCTGCAAGGGGCGCGCTTCGTCGACAGCCCGCTGGTGCGACAACGCCACAACGTGGCGCTGGGCTTTGCGGTGTCGTGGGTGCTTCGCACCTCGACCGACACTGTGTCCGTGCCCGAATGAAGACCACGGACAGGACCCTGGGCCGGGCCATGGACCTTGTGCAGACCGGCCTGTCGACAGCGCTGCTGCTGACCCTGCTGTTTCTGCTGGGCTTGATGTCGCTGGGCTGGAACCTGCTCGCCGCGCTGCTGTACCCGCTGCTGTCGCGTGAGCGTGGCCTGGTGCTGGGCCGCAGTGCCATCAGCCGCTGCTACCGCTGGTTCTGGACTCTGGCCAGGCTCACCGGCATGCTGAAGCTGGAGTCGCAAGCGCTGGAGCGCTTTCGCGACGAGCCGGGCCTGATCATCGTCGCCAACCACCCGAGCATGCTGGACGCGCTGATGCTGGTGGCGCGGCTGCCGCGCAGCGCGTGCATCATGAAGGCGGCGCTGATGAAAAACGCCTTTCTCGGCCCCGGCGCGCGCCTGGCGCGCTATATCCGCAACGACTCGCCGCGCAGCATGATCCGCCTGGCTGTGCAAGACCTGCAACGTGGCGGACAGCTTGTGATCTTTCCCGAAGGCACCCGCACCACGCGCCGGCCGATCAACCCGTTCGGCAGCGGCGTCACGCTGATCGCCAAGCTGGCCGATGCGCCGATCCAGGCCGTGTTCATCGACACCGTCTCGCCCTACCTCGGCAAAGGCTGGCCGCTGTGGCGGCTGCCGCCCTTGCCCATCGTCTTCACGGTGCGCGCCGGTGAGCGCTTCGCGCCGTCGCCCGACCCGCATGCCTTGTTGCGGCAACTCGAACAATACTTCGCTGCCGGCATGAAGCCGCCCACCACGGCCGCTGGCTGACCTGCGCCATGTCCGCTTCACCGATCGCTTCGGCCACCCACCTGGTGCTGATCCCGAGCTTCAATACCGGCCGCAAGCTGGCCGACACGGTGCGCGAAGCGCGGGCGCAGTGGAGCCCCGTCTGGGTGGTGGTCGACGGCAGCACCGATGGCACGGCCGAGACGGTGCAGCAGATGGCGGCGAGCGACCCCGGCCTGCGTGTCTTCGTGCTGCCGCACAACCAGGGCAAAGGCGCGGCCGTGCTGCACGGCTTGCGAGCGGCGCAGGCAGCCGGCTTCACCCACGCGCTGACGATGGATTCGGACGGCCAGCATCCGGCCGAATTGATTCCGGCCTTCATGGCCGCGTCGGCAAAACGCCGCAGCGCGATGATCCTCGGCCGCCCGGTGTTCGACGCCAGCGCGCCGCTGCTGCGCGTGCGCGGCCGGCGGGTCTCGAACTGGTGGACCAACCTGGAAACGCTGGGCGCCGGGGTGGCCGATTCGCTGTACGGTTTTCGTGTCTACCCGGTCGCCCACCTG
>JAYVCL010000370.1:0-10053 GCA_043749975.1 Burkholderiales bacterium | reverse complement strand
GGCCGACACCTTGTCGCCCATCAGGCGGATCGATTCCGGCGTCGGGCCGATGAAGGTGAAACCGCTGCGCTCGACTCTTTCGGCGAAGTCGGCGTTCTCGGACAGGAAGCCGTAGCCGGGGTGAATCGCCTCGGCATCGGTCACCTCGGCGGTCGAGATGATGGCCGGCATGTTGAGGTAACTCAGCGCCGACGACGCCGGCCCGATGCACACCGCCTCGTCGGCCAGCTTCACGTATTTGGCGTCACGGTCGGCCTCTGAGTAGACGACCACCGACTTGACGCCGAGTTCGCGACAAGCGCGTTGGACTCGCAACGCGATCTCGCCTCGATTGGCGATCAGTATTTTCTTGAACATGCAGCCGCTCTCATTCGATGATGAACAGCGGTTGACCGAATTCGACCGCCTGGCCGTTCTCGCACAGGACGCGCGTCACCGTGCCCGACTTGTCGGCCTCGATCTCGTTCATGATCTTCATCGCTTCGATGATGCAGATCGGCTCGCCTTCTTTGACCGCCGAGCCCAGCTCGACAAATGCCTTGGCATCGGGGCCGGACGAGCGGTAAAAAGTGCCGACCATCGGCGACTTCACCACATGCCCCTCGGGCGCTTCCGGCTCGGCCGCAACGGCTGGCACCGGTGCAGCCGGGGCCGCCATGGCCGGGCTGTACATCATCGCGACCGGTTGAGCGGCAGCGTGCATCATCACCGGGACGGCCTTGACGATGCGCACCTTGCCCTCGGCTTCGGTGATCTCCAACTCGGAGATATTCGATTCCGAGACCAGGTCGATCAGCGTTTTGAGTTTTCTGAGGTCCATGCAAGTCTCCAACGACGGATTGTGTTTTGAGGGCAAACCAGCGAGGGCCTGCGCGTCCGGGCTCAAGCCTTGAACCGGGGCTTGCCGAGTCGTTTTGGCATCCGCGCAGAGAAAGCTGAAACAGCACGAAGGAGCGGACTTTACGCGCTTTGGCAGCAATAGACGGCAGCTCACGCAAATGTAATGGCTTGCTGCGGCTGCGCGAATCAACTGTGGTCGCGCGCCCAGGCCAGCAGGTCTTCGGGGTGCACCGAGCCCATCTTGCGCTGCACCGCCGCGCCGCTTTTGTCGAACACCACGGTGAACGGCAGCGTTCCGTTGCGGTTGCCCAGAGAGCGGCTCACGTCGACCCCGTCGACACCGGCCAGGCCGATGGCAAAACCCATCGGCAGGCGGGCCAGGTACTCGCGCACCGGCGTCGGACTGTCCACCGCCAAGCCCAGCACGTGCCAGCCCTGCGCGGCGTGGTCGCGCTGAAACTGGTCCAGCAGCGGCATCTCCTTGATGCATGGCGGGCACCAGGTGGCCCAGAAGTTCAGCAACAGCGGCTTGCCACGCAGGGCGGCGACGACCACCTCGCCGCCTTCGGGGCGCTCGAAGCGCAGCTCCCACACGTTGATCGCCTGCGCAGCGTCGCCAGAATCGTCGGCCACCGGCGCAGCGCGTGATCGCCACCAGGACCAGCCTGCGCCGCTCAGGCCGGCCGCCGCCGCGACACCGCCGTACAGCCAGACGCGCCGGTTCACGCTGCGGCCTCCATCAAGGCGCGCAGCGCCGCCAGGTCGCCGCGCTCGGAACGCCCGCTGGCATCGGGCTTCAAGGCACCGCGAACGTCGTCGAAGTCGAGCACGGTCATGTGCACCGTCACCATTTCTGCGAGTTCGCGGCTCGCACTGGCCACGCTGAGCACGTCCACCGGTTCGCCTCTGGGGCCTGGGAGGCTGTTGACCTCGTAGTCGACACCCTGCTCGATCAGGGCCAGTTCGGCCGCCTTCGAGTCGTCGCAGTAAAGCTGAAGGTGGACGTTGTTGAGCCGGGTCGCGGTGCCGCGCCAGACGGCCCCGCTCAGCAGCGGCCGGAACTCGGCCATGCGCTGCAGCCACTGGGCCGCCACGGCGCGCAGTGCTGCCAGCTCGGCCGGCTGGGTGTCGGCACGAAACAGCCCCAGATAGGCGCGCACTTCATCTTCGACTTCGATGTTCGCCGGCAATTCGGCCTGGCGCGTGCTGCGTTTGCCGATGTCACGCGCGGCGCGGCGCTTGGCCGGGCCGTATTCCAGGCCCTCTTCCACCACCAGGCGGGCGGCGGCGGCGGCGATTTCATTGCTGACAGTGGAGGTCATGGCTGAATTTTAGTGATCCGCTCGCGCACTGCCGGCTTCACGGAAGCTCGACCGCGCCCATGCGCGCCACGACCGTCGCCGAGCGGCCCACCACATAGGCCGATTCGGGCCGCTGCTCGAAGCGCTTGGGGGCCGGCAGCATCACCGCCAGTCGGGCTGCCTGAGCCGGGCCGAGCCGGGCCGCGCTGGTGTGAAAGTAGTGCCGCGCCGCAGCTTCGGCGCCGAACACGCCTTCACCCCATTCCACGTTGTTCAGGTAGATCTCCAGGATGCGCTGCTTGCTCAACACGGCTTCCAGCATGAAGGTGACGGCGAACTCCTGGGCCTTGCGGGGCAGGCTGCGCTCGGGCCCCAAGAAAAGGTTTTTCGCCAGTTGCTGGGTGATGGTCGAGCCGCCGACGAGCTTGGGCTCGACGTGCTTTGCGGTGCTGGCGGCGGGCTTGGCCGTGGGTGTGGGTGCGTGTACGGCACCCCGGCGCTCGGCCTTCTGGTTGATCCGCTCGGCCCGGGTTTCGGCGCGCTGGTTGCGTTCCCAGGCTTTCTCCAGCGCGTCCCACTGGACACCGCTGTGCTCGGAAAACCCGGCGTCTTCCGAGGCGATGACGGCCCGCTTCAGGTGGTCTGAAATGAGCGCGTAATCCACCCACTGCTGACTCCACAACACCTGGTGTTTTTCGCTCAGCAGGCGGGCGGCTTCAGAGCGCTGGAAGCTGGTGGACTGCGGGTCGATGACGATCATCAGCGCCACGCGGGCCAAAAAATACAGCTCGAGTGCGAACCACGCGATCAGCAGCAGCGCGGCCAGCCGCCACAGCCCCTTCAGCGCCGTGCCACCCGCCGCCTTCATTGCGACGCATCCGCCACCCGCCGTGTCAGCGCCGCCAGCACCGGTGCGGTGGCGGGGCGAACGCCTCGCCACACGTAAAAGGCCTCGGCTGCCTGTTCCACCAGCATGCCCAGGCCGTCGCGGCCGCGTGCGCCGTGTTGCGCGGCCCAGGCCAGGTAGGCGTCGGCGGCGCGGCCATACATCATGTCCAGCGCCAGGGCGCCGGCACCCAGCACGAACGCGTGCACCGGCACCCCAGCGCCGCCCAGGCTGCTGGCGGTGGCGTTGATCACGATGTCGAAGGCCGGCGGGCAGGCATCGAGCGTCGATGCGTTCAAGTCGACACCACAAGCCCGTGCCAGCGCAGCGTGGCGCTGCACCAGCCGATGCGCCTTGTCCGGCGTGCGGTTCGCCACCACCAACAGGGCGGGTCGCGCCACCAGCAGCGGCCCCAGCGCGCCTGCGGCAGCCCCGCCAGCGCCGAGCATCAGCACGCGCTTGCCGGCCAGGGCCACGCCCGCGTTGTGCTCGATGTCGCGCACCAGCCCCACGCCGTCGGTGTTGTCGGCGAACCAGCCCTGTTCGTCGAAGCGAAGCAGGTTGGCGGCCGCCGCCAGCGTGGCGCGGTCGCTGATGCGCGCGGCCAGGTGCGGCGCTTCCAGCTTGAAAGGCACCGTCACACAGCAGCCGCGACCGCCGGCTTGCGCAAAGTCGCGCACTGTTTGCGCGAAGCCGTCCAGCGGGCACAGCAGGCGGTCGCACACCACGCTCTGGCCGGTCTGTTCGGCAAACTGCGCGTGAATGAACGGTGACTGGCTGTGCGCGACCGGGTTGCCGGCCACGGCGTAGGTTTGCAACGGGCTCACGGCTCAATCCTCACGGGGTGGCGCTGAGCGTGGTTTCGAGCCCGTCGTCTCGTGTGAACCGAAAGCGCGAGGTGATGACGAGCTGGTCGGCTTTGCGCTGCATGGCCGTGGTGAAGATGCCGAACGGCGAGGCGGCGCGCACGATGGCGACGGCGCGCTTGTCGAGCACCCTGGAGCTGGAAGGCCGCACGACTTCGGTCTCGATCACGTGGCCGTGCGCGTCCACCGTCACGTTCATCGTCAGTTCGCCGTACAGCTTTTGGCCCTGGTATTCGGGGAAGTTGCGCGTGCCGCGCTCTTCGATCTTGCGGCGCAACTGGTCGTAGTACAGCGCGTACACCTCTTCGCGGGTGGCGGGGCTGATGTAGCGCTTTCTAGGCCGCGCGTTTTCATCGTGGATGCGCTTCTCGATCTCGGCCAGCAACTGGATCAGTTGCTTGCGCTTTTCTTCCAGCGCCCGCTCTTCGGGCGAGCCTTCGTCGCGCCGCGGATCGGGGGCCGGCATGAAGGCCAGTTCGCGCCGAATTTGCGTCAGCAACTGGGTCTGGGCTTCTTGCAGTTTTTCGATCTGCCGGTGCGATTCTTCATTCGCTTCGCCCAGCTCGATCAGCGCCGAGGGAGGCAGTGGCGATGTGGCGCGACCGCGCTCGGCGTCGCCGCCGCCGGCCAGGTTGGCCTGCGCAATGGCTTGCGCCTTGTCGGGCGGCTCGTTCGAGCGCGAGTTGACCAGAATCACTTCCAGCGGGGTGTCGGCGAAGACGCGGTTGAAACCCTCGGGGTTAACGAAGCGCAGCGTCAGCAGCCCCGCGTGAACAGCCAGCGACGCGAGCAAGGCAATGTGCAGGGTGGTCAGCTTTTTCAGCATGCGCGGTTCAAACGGGATGCAAACGGGTTTCAAGCGGCCACGGCAGGCGCGCTTTCATCGGCCGCACCGTCAGCGTCGGCGTCCTTCAGGTCGATGGCCAACGTCAGCGGCCCGGCGCTCTCGGCTGCACCGGCGTCGTCGCCGTCGTCATCGCCATCAGCGTGTGCTGACTGCACCGCGTCGTCGGCCGTCGTGGCCGGGTCGTCGATGCGCGCCGCCACGCTGGCGTGCAGGTCCAGCGTCAGCAAATCGCAGCCGTTGATGCGCACCCGCACACGGGCGTTGCGCGGCAGGCCGTCGGCCCCCACCGCGCGGAACACGAGTGGCAGCGTGTCGGCGCGCACCAGGCCCCCGGCCATCACGGCGGCGTCCAACTCCTGGATGCCGTTCTGCTCCAGGTACTGCAGCGTCCAGTAGCGCTCGATCGCCGACTGGTAGCCGTTGTAGGCGCTGTACGCCGCGTCGAAGCCAGAGATGATGGCGAACAGCGCCGTGTCCCTGGGCTTGAACGGCGCGACCAGGGCCGCGCTGCGGCCATGACGGGTGCAGGCAATGATCTGCCACTGGTTCACCAGGTCGACATAGCGGCGCAGCGGTGAGGTGGCCCAGGTGTATTGCGCCACGCCCATGCCGGCGTGCGGCGCAGGCCGTGTGCCCATGCGAACCTTTACGCCCGGGGCCATGCTGGCCTGGCTGCGGTAGATGCCCGGCACGCCGCATTCGGCAAGCCAGCCACCCCAGGTGCTGTTGGCCAGGATCATCGCCTCGGCCACGATCAGGTCGAGCGGCGAGCCGCGCATGCGGGTGCTGATGCTGACCCGTTCATCGCCGCGTGGCTCGCTGCCTTCGATGCCATCGAGGCGAAAGTTGTAGTCGGGCCGGTTGAAGTTCTCGGGCTTGCCACGCACCACCTCGCGGCCCGCCTTCAAGTGCTTCGCGAGCCGGAACGCGAAGGCGAGATCGGTCGCGAACACATAGTCGGCCGGCGTCTGGCCGGTCAACGTGGCCTCGGTCACCACGCTGTCGAGTTGGTCGTGCCGCAAGTTGGCCCCGATCGGCACGCGCTCCAGTTTCGTCTCGCTGGCTTTCAGCTCCAGGGTCGCCTCGTCGAAGCTCAGGTACAGCGACACGGAAGGGCAGTCGCGCCCGGCCGTCAGCGTGTAGGCCTGCACCACGTCGTCGGGCAGCATGGTCAACTTGTGGCCCGGCATGTAGACGGTGCTCAGCCGGTCGCGGGCCAGCTTGTCCAGCGGGCCGTCGGGCGCAATCGCCAGGCCCGGCGCGGCAATGTGAACCCCGAACACCACCGTGCCGCTGCCCAGCCCCTGCACCGACAGCGCGTCGTCGATCTCGGTGGTTTGTGAATCGTCGATCGAGAACGCCTGCACACCGGCCAGCGGCAGCGCGTCCTTGATGGCCGGGGCCGCCAGCGCGGGAAAGCCGGTGCCCTTGGGAAAGTTCTCGAACAGGAAACGCCGCCAGTGGAACTGGTACGGCGAGTCGATGGCGCCGGCCGCCGTCAACAGGTCGAGCGGTGCTTTTTGCGAGCGGTGCGCGGCCTCGACCACGGCCTTGTATTCCGGCGCGTTCTTGTCGGGCCTGAACAAAATCTTGTAGAGCTGCTCGCGCACCGGCGGCGGGCAGGTGCCGGCGGCCAGCTCGGCGGCCCAGGTGTCGATTTGAGCGGTCACCAACTTCTTGCGCTCGATGCCCAGCAGCGCGGCCTTCACGATCTCTTCGGGCGCTTTCTTGAAGTTGCCCTTGCCGAGCCGGCGGAAGTAGTGCGGCGCTTCGAACAGGCGAAACAAGGTGGCGGCCTGCTGCGTCAGGTCGGCCTTGGCGCTGAAGTATTCGCGCGCCAGATCGGCAAATCCGAACTCGTCGCCGGGTGCAAATTCCCACGCCAGATCGAGGTCGATGTCAGGCGCCAGCGCGTGTGCCGAAGCAATCAACGCGGCCGGCTGCGGTTGGTCGAATTTCAACAGCACGTTGGCGGCTTTGACTTTCACGCGCTTGCCCGAATCCAGCTCGATTTGCACCGAGCTGTCGGCATCCGACATCACGCGGCCGGCGAAGAATTTTCCGGCGTCTTCATAAAGGGCATACATAGGCGCGGGATTGTCGCTGATGGCGTGACGGCGGGGCACCGCGCTGCGACGCCGCCAGCCAGCGCCGCGCGGCATGCCGGGGGCGCGGGCCGGCACCGCTAGACTGACCGCGCCCATGAAAACAAGCCAAGAGTTGCCGCCTGCCCGAATCCCCGCCGGCGTGTGGATGTTGGGCTTCGTCAGCCTGCTGATGGATGTCTCGTCCGAGATGATCCACAGCCTGCTGCCGCTGTTCATGGTGGGCGTGCTGGGTGCCAGCGCGCTGACCGTGGGGGTGATCGAAGGCCTGGCCGAGTCCACCGCGCTGATCGTCAAGGTGTTCTCCGGTGCGCTCAGCGACTACCTCGGCCGGCGCAAGGGACTGGCGCTGTTCGGCTACGCCTTGGGCGCGCTCACCAAGCCGCTGTTCGCACTGGCCCCGACGGTCGGCGTGGTGGTGGCCGCACGGCTGCTCGACCGTGTCGGCAAAGGCATCCGCGGTGCACCGCGCGATGCACTCGTGGCCGACATGGTGCCGGCCGAACTGCGCGGTGCCGCGTTCGGCCTGCGCCAGTCGCTCGACACGGTGGGCGCATTTGCCGGCCCGCTGCTGGCGACCGGCTTGATGCTGCTATGGGCCAACGATTTTCGCGCGGTGTTCTGGGTCGCGGTGATTCCCGCCGTGCTGGCCGTGGCCTTGTTGTGGCTGGGCGTGCATGAGCCGCCGAGCCCGTCGACGCTCCAGCGCAGCAACCCGATCTCGCGCGCCAATCTGCGCCGGCTCGACGCCTCGTATTGGTGGGTGGTCGGCATCGGCGCCGTGTTCACGCTGGCCCGCTTCAGCGAAGCGTTTTTGGTGCTGCGCGCGCAGCAAGCCGGCATTGAGCTCGCGCTGGTGCCACTCGTCATGGTGGCGATGAACGCGGTCTACGCCGCGTCGGCCTATCCGTTCGGCAAGCTGTCCGACCGCATCGACCACCGCCGGCCGTTGATGCTCGGTTTGCTGGTCTTGATCGCGGCCGATCTGGTGCTGGCCAGCAGCACCCATTGGAGCGTGGTGCTGGCCGGCGTGGCGCTGTGGGGCGTTCACATGGGCATCACCCAGGGGCTGCTCGCCACCATGGTGGCCGACACCGCACCCGAGGCATTGCGCGGCACTGCCTACGGTTTCTTCAACCTCGCCAGCGGCCTGGCGATGCTGGCCGCCAGCGTGCTGGCCGGCCTGCTTTGGGACCGGCTTGGCGCGGCGTACACCTTCTATGCCGGAGCCGCGTTCTGCGGCGCGGCCTTGATGGTGTTGCTTGGGCGAGCTTCGTGGTCAGACACGCGCCGACGACGCAAATGACACCACCCACCAGTCCTGAATTGACCTGCCGTCGACAAGCCAGTCAACCGAGGTTCGGCATCGTGTCTTGATAACTCTTCAACGCCTGCACCTTGGCCCACCAATCGGCAAAGCCGTCGACCTCGAACACGGCCTTCGCGTCTGACGTCAGGGACACGTAGAAGACGATCGGTGCCAGATAGAGATCCGCAAGGCTCAGCTCACCTGCCATGAACGGCGATGAGCCTTTCGTCTTCATCGCCAGCTCGAGCACCTTGCGTCCGCCGACGATGCCGTCCTTCAACATCGATTCGTTCTTGCCGCCGACAAAGTGCGGGAACAGGTGATACGCGGCCACCCCGCCGATCAGTGTGCCGTAGCCGTACGAGTCGATGATGCCGATCATCATGTCCATGCGGGCACGGTCTTTCGGGGTCGCCGGGATCAGCGATTTGCCGGGCACCACCTCGTTGAGATAGCGGGTGATGGCCGAGGTTTCAAGGATTCGAAGCCCATCGCAGTCGAGCACCGGAACCTTGCCGAACGGATGGCGTGCCATGTGTTCCGGCTTTTTCGGATCGCCCTCCAACACGTTCAACTGAACTTGCTTGAAGTCTGTGAACCCCTTTTCGGCCAGCAACATCTTGACGGTGCGAACATAAGTTGATCCGTCGAAACCCCAGAGCGTCATGTTGTTCATCGAGTCGTCCTTTCATCGTGATGTGATCGAGCAAAGAGCTGCCCTGCTGGAAACACTGCAAATTCATTGCAACAGGTGACAGCGGTGCAAATGGCATGCGGCGTGGATTGCGTGACAGCCGCAGCGGATATTAATCTCGCCGCAGCGCGAACAAAAGCCATCACCGTGTGCGCGCCTGAGCGTGACTGGGGAGCACCTGGCCCACCGTGTGAGCGGCACCTCAGAGTGATGACCGCCGTCGCCGCGCCGCCAAAACCTCCGGCTGCCCGATCAGGTGTCAATCTCCACCAGCTCTGGAGATGAACTGGGCGCAGGAATGGGCAACCCGTCTTGCTTCATGCCTTCAATATGGAACTCGATCGCTTCGTGGATAAGGGCGCTGACTTCCTCTCTTGTCGATCCAACGGCAACGCAACCGGGCAGGTCTGGCACATAGGCTCCAAAGCTTGTTGGACCACGCTCGACGACGACAAGGTATTTCATGGGGATCTCACTTTTTGAGGCCGGCTTGCTTGAAGATGCTGTTGAGGGTTCCTGGGGGAACTTCAATGCTGGGCTTTCCTGCGACCGTTACCGTTCCCGGCTTTGACGCATGACGGTATTGGCGATGGCTCCCCTTCTGGCGGACGCATAGCCAGCCGTCGTTCTCGAGAAGCGTGATGAGTTCCTTGACCTTCGTCGGCATCGTTTTTAAATCGTACTCGGTCTGAGAGGCTAAGAGGCAATCGGATGCACCCGCGTGAGACCCCAAAACGGGCCCAATCTAGGCGCAAAGCGCAGCCGGGGTTGGGCCACGACCACGGAGGGTCGAGGCCTTCGCAGGCGGCAGGCCCCGCGCAGGCGGGACCTGCCGTCCGGCTCAGCCCCGGCGAGGATTTGCAACGACGAGTGGGCCCGTTTTGGGGCCTCACCCTGGGCCACGAAGGGGCCCTTGCAGGCCCCGGGGCCCGGGTACCCAAGGGCGCTGGGGGTGTTGCGCCGCTTGCCCAGGCAGACGCCTGGGCTGCGCGCCGCGCCTACCCCAGCGCCCTTGGCCACCCTGGGCGCGGGTGCATCCGATTGCCTCTCAGCCTCTGAGGTCTGATGAGTACCGGAGCAGGTCGGGACAACTCTTCCCGCACGAGTGCTTGTGCCGGATGGCGCTTGACAAACCGAAGTGGGTGAACTCACCCCGGGCTTGATCTGCATCAGTTCCCGAACTGGCGCTGCGGCCGATCATTGGC
>JAYVCL010000369.1:0-6817 GCA_043749975.1 Burkholderiales bacterium | reverse complement strand
CTGCCCGAGGTCGCGATCGACTACGTGCGGGCCCGGCGTGAACTCAAGTTGCAGGAAACCCTGCTCGAAGGAATGATCCGCCAATTCGAGATGGCCAAGCTCGACGAGGCCAAGGAAGGCCCGATCCTGCAGCAGGTCGACAAGGCCTTGCCGCCCGACTACAAGTCGAAGCCGTCGCGGGGGCTGGTCGTGATGGTCAGCACGCTGCTCGCCTTGCTGGCTTCGGCCGCCTGGGTGGCGTGGCGGCGTTATTCGGCGCTGGCACGCGAGAACGATCCGCAGGCGCAGGCGGCACGCTTGTCGCTGTCGCGCGCCTGGCGCTGGCGCGGATAGGTGGTTGAACGGTTGCGGATCAGGCGCGACTCAGCAGCGCCTTCAGCGCATCGGCCTGTTGCAGCGTTTGCTCGTACGCAGCCTGTGCCGTGCTGACCCGGTAGTCGCGGCTCAGGTTGACCCAATAGCCGAAGTACGGGTGCAGCACCAGGTCGGCCAGACGGGCTTCGGCGTCGATCTGCTCGCGCTTGGCGCGGTCGCCGACCTCGTAGCGTTCGGCACCCGAGGGACGCGGTTTGTCGGTGTGCACCGCGATGTCCACGGCCAGCACGCGGCGTGCGCCCAGGCTGCGCGCAATGCGCACCGGCAGCGGGCTCGACACGTCGGCATCGGCCACATCGCGACCGCGAATTCGCACCGGTGCAAAACGGCCCGGGATCGCGCAGGACGCCTGGATGGCCACGCCCAGATCGCCCTGGTTGAACGCCACCGGGCGCGCGTCTTTCAGATCGGTGGCCACCACGGTGAGCGGAATTTTCAATTCCGAGAAGCGTGTCACGCCCAGCGTGTCGCGCACCATCGTGGCAATCAGCGAACCGTCGAGTTGCAGGCCACCCGAAGGCGACCAGCGCGCGAGCTTGTAGAAGTCGAAGTCGTAGGCCATCGCCTCGATGCGGGCGATCGACAGCCCTGCCGCCAGCGCGCCACCCAGCATCGATCCCACCGACGCGCCGACGATCAGGTCGGGCCGGATGTCGAGTTCGTGCAGCGCCTTCAACACGCCCACGTGGGCGAAGCCACGCGGGCCGCCGGCGGCGAGCACCAGGGCCAAACGGGGTGCGTCGGGGGGCGCTTCGAACGACGGTGCGTTTGGCCCGTCGGCCACGGTCTGCTCGACGCTGCAGCCGCTGAAGAGCGTGAGCGTGGGGGCACCGGCCATGGCGGCCATCAGTGAGCGTCGCAACATGCTGCAAATGATAGCGGCGACGGGCTCGGCCGGTGATCAGAGGGACGTTGGCGGCTGCCGCAGAACCTCGGCGAACACCGCGCTGTCCACGTTGCCGCCGCACAGCGTGATGCCCACGCTGCGGCCAGCCCATTGCGCGCGCTGTTGCACGGCACCAGCCAGCGACGCCGCACCCGCGCCTTCGGCCACGTTGTGGGTGTCGGCAAACAGCGCGCGCATGGCGTGCGCCACCTCGCGGTCGGTCACCGCGATGACCTCGTCGACATCGCGCAGGATGATTTGCAGCGCTTGCGCATCGGGCACCCGGCATGCCATGCCGTCGGCGAGCACGGTGGTGACCGGGGCTTCGATCACGCGCCCGGCCCGGTACGAATCGAGGTAGGCCGTCGCGTGCGCCGACACCACGCCGACGATGCGGGTTTGCGCCCCGGTGTGCGCCCGCGCTACCGCACAGGCGCAAATGCCCGAGCCCATGCCGATCGGCACGAACACCACGTCGGGTTGCACCGCCTCGAAGAATTCGAGCCAGCAGGTGGCCACGCCGCGAACCACGTCTCGGTGAAAGCTGGGCACCATGTGCAGGCTGCGCTCTTCGGCCAGCCGCACCGCATGTTCACGTGCGGCCTGGAAGTCGTCGCCATGCTCGATCAAGGTGGCCCCCAGCGCGCGCATGGCCGCGTTTTTCTCCGTCGAGTTGCCGTGCGGCACGACGATGGTGGCACTCAAGCCGTGATGGGCCGCAGCGCGCGCGATCGACTGCCCGTGGTTGCCGCGGGTGGCGCTGATGACGCCGTTGAGGGTGCGTTCGCGTTGCATCAGTTCGTGCAGGTAGACCGCGCCGCCGCGCACCTTGAAGGCACCGACCGGGGTGTGGTTCTCATGCTTCACATGGGCCGACGCGCCGAGCCGCGCGTCGAGCAACGGCCAGCGGAGGGTGGGGGTGGCGGCCATGTGTTGGTAGACGATGGCGCGGGCGCTGGTCAGGTCTTCGGCGGTGATGGTTTGCATTTGTTTCTTCGTTCGATCGGTCTTTATCGTTGAGGGGTTGTTCTTCTTGTGCCTGAGTCGGCGTCGGGTTTCGGCCCGACACCCGAGTAACTTTCTTCTGATGGCCCAGAAGAAAGTCACCAAAGAAGAGGGCCTCAACACGATTTGAGCAGTTCTTCCGGCAAGAAGATGCGGCTTTTGAAGAGTGCCTCGGCTTGGCTCACCGAGCGCTACTTGACGAGGGGTTTCTCCGTCTCTTGCGCTTGCGTTTTGGCAAGCCTTGACCGAGACGAATGCGCGATCTGAGTCAATCAAATTCGGGCTCATGACCTCTACGCAGACGAACCGCTCAAATCGTATTCAGGCCCTTTGCTTTGGTGACTTTCATTTGGGCCCGCAAATGAAAGTTACTCGGGTGTCGGGCCGAAACCCGACGCGGACTCACCAACGCAAATGACCTCGCCAAAGCAAAAAAAGCCGCACCGCAGAATCCCAAAACTTGAATCGCCCATCGATGCAGGCCGGCCAGTGGGTTGCCTTGCAGCCGGGTGTCGGTGAACACATCGTCCTGGACAAATGGCAAGCCGCCGGCCAGCGAAATGATGCCGGGCTGCTCGGTGAGCTTCAGAATTTCGCGGATCACCGACGGGCTCATGCGCTCGGTGCGGCGTGCCAAATGAAAGCTCATGTTCGAACCTCCTTCGGCCTGTGGGCGGGCATTTTCTTGCCGATGAAAACAATCGCGATCACCGCCAGAGAAAACAGCACCGTCGTCGCATGCAAGGTCTCGCCCAGCACCGGCACCGCGAACAGCAGCGCCAAAAACGGCTGCACCAGTTGCACCTGGCTGACGCGCACGGTGCCGCCCAGCGCCAGCCCGCGGTACCAGGCAAAGAAGCCCAGCCACATCGAGAACAGCGTGACATAGCCGAAGCCCAGCCAGGCCGACGAGCGCACCGGCTGTGTCGGCCAGTTCGCCCACATCACCGGCGCGGTCAGCGGCAAGCTCAGCACCAGAACCCAGCAAATCACCTGCTCGGCGCTCAATTGCGCCGACAGCCGCGCGCCGGCCACGTAGCCGATGGCGGCGCTGCCCACCGCCAGCAACAGCAGGCCATCGGCGGCGCTCAAACTGCCGCTGCCTTGATGGGCGGCAAATGCCAGCACCAGCGCGCAGCCCAGCACCGCACAGACCCAGAAGCCGTTCGACGGACGCTGCCGAAACGACCACGCCGCCACCGCGGCGGTGGCCAGCGGCAACACGCCGGTGATGACCGCCGCATGCATCGCGTCGACCTCGCGCAACGCCAGGCTCAGGAACAAGGGAAAGCCCACCACGGTGCCGGCGGCGCAGACGGCCAGCGCAGGCCACTGTTGCCGATGCGGACGCGTCCACCCGGTCACCAGCAGGTAGCCGATGCTCAGCAAGCCGGCCACCGCAGCGCGCCCCGCCGTGACGAACAGCGGCGGCAACTGCGGGTCGAGCGCGGGGCCGACCGCCAGGCGCGTCATCGGCACGGTCATCGCAAAGATCACCACGCCGAGCAGGCCGAACCACAGGCCCCGGGTCTCGCGGCTCACGGGCGCCGCCTGTTTAAAGCGAAAAGAGGGGTCGTCCACATGCAGCGCAGTCTACGATTCGGATCAGCACAGCGCCAGTACACTTTACCGATCTGTTTGCAAGTCTGTATCGGTCACCCAGTCAGCACATGAACCTCGGCTCCCCATCCCCGGCCTTGTCGCGCCGGTCCGACAGCACGCTGACCGCGCAACTCGCGGCGCGCTTTTCCGAGCCCATCCGCCAGCGGCTGCTGGCCCCCGGCGCGCGGCTGCCGTCGGTGCGCGAATGTGCGCGCCGGCACGGCGTCAGCGCCAGCACCGTGGTGGCGGCCTACGAACAGTTGCTGGCGCAGGGGCTGGTCGAGGCGCGCAGGCAGCGGGGCTTTTACGTGCGAGAGCTGGCGTCCGAGCGGCCGCGCAACGGCATGGCGAAGGCAGTGCGCGCCACGCTGCCGATCAGCGCCACCACGCTGATGCGCGGCATGTTCCAGCCGCCCAGCGGCTTGCCGATGCCGGGATCGGGCACCTTGCCGGTCGATTGGCTGGACTTGCCGATGCTGAGCACCGCGCTGCGCCGGGTCTCGGCCGGTGCGCTGCTCGGCCCGCTGTCGCTGCAATACGGTGAGCCGGCGGGTGACATGCGCTTGCGCCGTGCGCTCTCGGTTCGGCTCGGCGACCACGGCGTGCCGGCCTCGCCGGATCAAATCATCACCACCATCGGTGCCACCCAGGGGCTGGACGTGGTGACGCGAACCCTGGTGCGCGCGGGCGACGCGGTGTTGGTGGATGAGCCCGGCTGGTCGGTCGAATACGCACGCCTGGCCGCCATGGGCCTGCGCGTGCTGCCGGTGCCGCGCGGTGACGACGGGCCCGATTTGGCCGTGATGCAAAAGCTGATCGACGCGCAACAGCCGCGCCCGCCGCGCCTGTACGTCACCGTCTCGGTGCTGCACAACCCGACCGGCGCGTCGCGGTCGCTGGGGGCGGCGCACCGCCTGCTGCAGCTTGCGCAGGCGAACGACCTGCACATCGTCGAAGACGACAGCTATTCGCACCTGGCACCGGCCCACCTGCCACGGCTGGCCGCGCTGGACGCGCTGCAACGCACCATCTACGTGTCGGGCTTCTCGAAAATACTGGCACCCAACTGGCGCGTCGGCTTCATCGCCGCGCCGCGGGCGCTGGTCGAGCGGCTGGTCGACACCAAGCTGCTGACCACGCTGACCACGCCCGGCATCACCGAGCTGGCGCTGGCGCACTGCCTGGAACAGGGCTTGCTGCGACGCCACACCGAGCGCGTGATGGACCGCCTCGCGCACGCCCGCGAACGCACCGTGAAGCTCGCCGAGGCCCATGGCGGGCGGTTCGCGGCGCCGCCGCGCGGGCTGTTCGGCTGGGTCGATGTGGGCGTCGACACCGAGCGCCTCGCCGAACTGATGCTCGACGACTGGTTGATCGCGCCGGGTGCGCTGTTCCACGCCACCCACCGGCCGACCACGCTGATGCGCATCAACTTCGCGACCTCGCAGGACACCCGCTTCTGGCGCGCGCTAGCCCATGCCCGCGGCAGCTTGCGGCCGGCTCGATCGAACGGCGAGCAGGGATAACCCGATCCGGGCGTGTGGTAAGCGCGGGTTACAGGCGAAAATAGGCGTTCTATGAAAGGCGAGCTGTTCGACTCCACCATCCCCTTCGGCGAACCGGAGTTGCTGAAGGCGAGTGCGTACCGGCGCTACCTCGACGAACTCGAGGCGGACACGGGGTCCGGCCGCACGAGCGCGCACCTGTCGCAGCTGAGCCCTTCGCTGCAGGCCGATCTGTGGCGCCATGAGCAGCACGCCGGTGGTTACGAGATCGTCGAAGCGGTCGCGGCGTGCATCAGGCATTCGTCTCGGGTGACGATTCATCTGCAGTGCGCCGAACGGGTCGTGCCGCTGACCGTGTTCCCCCAGGAGCGCCTGGTCCACTGCCCGATGAATCTCGGCGAGCTGATCGAACGCCATCTGTCGCAACTGCACGTGATGCACCTCGAGCCGGCCATGTTGCGCCCGCCCGGCGACGCGGCGCACGAGCTGGTCGGCGAGGCGCGGCTGTACCACCCGCTGACACCGTTGCTGTGGGCGCTCGCGATGCGCGGCCCGCGCCGCGAGTTGTTGCCCGAGATCGCCGGCCCCGCGGTCTACCGGGTCTCGCCGGCGCTCGATCTGGGGGCGCTGCCGATCAGCGGCGCGCTGCGCGCCGCGATCGATCGGCTGCACCACCAGGCGATATCGCTGAGCGGCCTGGCGGCGTGGCCGGCCTTCGACCGCGAGCGCGCGGTGCGGCTGCTGAACGCGCTGTACCTGCAGGCCGGGCTGATCGTCAGCCGCTCGCACCCGGATGCGGTGCGGGAAAGCTGGTTCGGCATCTGAACCCGGGCGCCGACGCGCCGATCAGCGCGCGCCGAGGTCTTCCCAGCGCTCCATCGCGGCCAGCAGCTCGTCGTCGATTTTCGCGTGCCGGGCCTGCGCCTGCATCGCCTTGTCGGCTTCCTTCGAGTACGACTCGGGCCGTGCGAGGAACTCGCCGAGCGCCTTCTGCTCGCCCTCCAGCGCCTCGATGCGCCTGGGCAGTTCGTCGAGCTCGCGCTGTTCCTTGTAGCTGAGCTTGCGCGGCTTGGACGGGGCCGGGGCAGCCGCGGCCGGCGCCGCCGGCGGCACTTCCCTGGCCTTGCCCGACGCGCGCGCCGCCTGCTCGCGCAGCGCGCGGGCGCGGTCGCGCTGGACCATCCAGTCCTCGTAGCCGCCTTCGTACTCGCGCCAGCGACCGGGCGACTCGTCGCCCTCCCAGACGATCGTGCTGGTCACGACGTTGTCGAGAAAGCGCCGGTCGTGGCTGACCAGGAAGACCGTGCCCTGGTAGTTCTGCAGCAGCTCCTCGAGCAGCTCGAGGGTGTCGATGTCGAGGTCGTTGGTCGGCTCGTCGAGCACCAGCACGTTGGCCGGCAGCGCGAACAGGCGCGCCAGCAGCACGCGGTTGCGCTCGCCGCCG
>JAYVCL010000368.1:0-7649 GCA_043749975.1 Burkholderiales bacterium | reverse complement strand
TACACGAAGGGCTTGAGGGTGGAGCCCGGCTGGCGCTTTGCCAGCACGCCGTCGACCTGCGCCGCAGCCGACAAATCGCCACTCGATCCGACCCAGGCGCGCACCTCGCCCGAGGCGTTGTCGAGCACGACGAGGGCACCGTCTTCGACGTTGCGGCCAGACAGTTCGCTCAACTGGCGGCGCAGCGCCGTGATGGCGATTCGCTGCAAGCCGGCGTCGAGCGTGCTGCGCTGGCGTGCCGCGCCGGACGCGACCACCACCTGGCGCGCGAAGTGCGGCGCAAGCTGCTCGCCCAGCGGCATGCCGCCCTGGCGCGCCAGCGCCGTCTCGGTGAGCGCCGTCACGCCGGTGCACGGCAGTTGCTGCAACTGAAGCACACCACACGCGCGTTGCGCCACGCTGGCGGCTGACGCGTTCGGCCCGCGCAGCAGGGCGGCGGCGAGCGCAGCCTCTTGCACATCGAGCCCGCCGGGGTGCTTGCCGAACAAGGTCGACGACAGCGCGTCGATGCCGACCACCTCGCCGCGAAAGGCCACCGAGTTCAGATAAGCCTCAAGAATCTGGCTCTTGTTCCAGCCGGCCTCGATCCGCGCCGCCGTGAGCGCCTGGCCGATTTTCTGCGTCACGCTGCGGCCACCTTGCGGGCGCGCCAAGCCGTCTTCGAGCAGGCCGGCGAGCTGCATCGTCAGGGTCGACGCGCCGCGGGTGCGGGTGTTCCACAGGTTGCTCCAGGCGGTGTTGGCCACCGCGCTCCAGTCGACGCCGCTGTGCTCGTAGAAGCGCTTGTCTTCGCTGAGCACGATGGAGCGCAGCAGCGCAGGCGACATGTCGGCCAGCGCCACCCATGGCAAGCGGCGCACCTGCTTGTCGACGCGCAGGGTCTGGATCGGCACACCGTGGCGGTCGAGCAGGGTGATGTCGGAGGGGCGGTGCGCGGCGCGCACCTGTTCGAAGCCGGGAACGGCGTTCGCAAACGTCGCGACCGTAGCAAAGGACAGCATCACCCATGCAAACCCGGCGCGCCGCAGGCTCACGGTGCCACCTCGATCGCCGCATTGGGTGCCTCAGCAAAACTCTCAGGCGCATACATCGCCTCGACCCGCGTCGGCGGCAGCGCGAACGTCCCCGGGTTGTTCAGCCGCACGGTGTACTCAACGACGTGCCTGCCGCGCGGCAGGTATTCGAAGTAGCTGCGAAACGCCTCGAAGCTGCGCTCCTCGAACGCGGGCCGGGCGTTGCCGGCGGGCCTTTCAGTACTTGTCGCGATCGCCGAGTCGCGGCCCAGGCCCGAGCCGAGAAGGGTCGCGCCGCCGGGCACCGGGTCGCTGAGCACGACCCAGGTCATGTCGCTTTGCGCATCGACTTCCAGCCGCACGCGCAGCACGTCACCACGCGACCACTTGCGCGAGTCTTTCTGCTCGACCGCGCTGACGCTGCGTGTGACGCCGTAGCCTGCGCGGATCGGTGCCTTCAACGCAACGGCGGCGAGGCTTTGCACGCTCAGCCACGGCTTGCCGGCGCCGTCTTGCGCCACGTTGAGCGAGCCGGGCTGCGCAGTCCAGGCCAACTTGATCGAGCCGCCTTGCGCGCTCTGGCTCCAGTCGACAGCACCGCGCTTGTCGGCCAGCGTGGCGGTGGTGCGGCCGCCGACCTGCACCGACTCGAACTTTGCCGAGAACTTGTCGAGCGCCAGCGCGCCCCACAGGTTGGCCGTCGTCGTCAGCCACGCACCACCGCGCTGGCGGCCGAGCGAGCCGACGACCATGCGCGGCAGGTCGTCGCGCCAAGCCGGGTCGTCGAGCACCGCCAGGATCAAGCGCGCCGCATTGGCGTCGGCGCTGTCCATCAGCCACCACCAGAAGTCGTCTTCCTCGTGGCTGAATTTCAGCGTGGTGCCGGCGTAGGTCAGGCGGCTGCGCAAGATTTGATTCGCCTCGTCGAGCCGCCTGGCCTGATTCGCAATGCCGTCGATTTTCTTGAGGATGCGCAGCCAGTCGATCAGCGCCGCCGTCGGCCACACATTCGGCGTCAGGTTGACCGAGCCGAGCATCTTCGCTTGCGCGCGGCCATGGCGCGACAGCGCCTCAATCGCGGCGAGCTTGCGCACGTCCAGGTCCATGTTCCTGGCAAATTCGGGCGACCAGAACTTGCGCTCGATGCGGCCTTCGACGAACGCCGTGAGCCCCGCCAACATCGCCTCGCGCGCCGGGGCCGGCAGCTCGAAGCCGGCCTCGTGGCTGGCCGCCAGCACGTAGGCCGTCAGGCGGTCGCTGCCGCGCGGGCCGTCCTCGGCGCGCGGTGGAAAGTAGCCGGCCAGGCCGTCGCGGTCGAGGTAGGTTGGCAGTGTGTTCGCCACCGCCGCCCACAGCGCGGGGTCGTTCCGCCCAATCGCCTTCGAGGCTTTTTGCTCAAGGCAAATGAACGGGTAGGTCTCGAAATAGCGGCGCATGCCGGGCAGTGCGCCGCTGAGCCTGGGCAGCACGCCAACCACGATGCCACCGCGCTTGATTGCGGTCTCGGGCAAGGCATCGGCGGGTGCCGCGATGGGCAAGCTCAGCGTGCCGTCGAGCTGCTGCAAGCTGGCCTGAAGCACCCGCACCGGCACGGCGGGCGAGACGAGCTGGGTCAGCTTCAAGCGGTCGGTGGATCGCTGTGGTGATGGCATGCCGCCCTGTTCTGCGGCGGCGGCCTCCCAGCTCAGGCTGAACGCATCGGCCGGCACCGTGATCGGCCAGACCAGTTCTTTCGCCGCACCGGCGGCAAGCACCACGTCTTGCGCCGACAGCGCCAGCGGCGTGCGAGCGATGTCGCTGCCGGTGCCTGAGTTCGCCACGCCTTGCAAGCTGGCGTGCACCTTCATTTCGCGCGCCGTGGTGTTGCGCAGGGTCAGCATCGCGCTGAAGCGGTCGCCCTCGCGCACCAGCGGCGGCAGGCCGGACAAGATCTGCAAGTCTTGCGTGACGCGGATGCTGGTGCTGCCGGTGCCGAACTGCTGGGTTCCAGCGTCGGCAATGGCGACGAGCTTGAAGCGGGTCATCGAATCGTTCAGCGGCACCTCGACCACGGCTTCGCCGTTCGCATCCAGCAGCACATTCGCCTTCCACACCAGCAGCGTGTCGAACAGCTCGCGCGTGCCGCCGCGCCCGCCGCCGCCGCCGGCCGCCAGCGCCTTGCGGCCATGGTGGCGGCGGCCGATGATTTCGCTTTGTGCGGTGCTGGTTTCCACGCCCCAGGCGCGCGGCTGAATCATTGCGCTGAGCAAGTCCCACGAGTCGTTGTTGCGCAGCGCCAGCAGGCCTTCGTCGACCGCCGCGAACGCCACTTCGGTGCCGGCCAGCGGCTTGCCTTCGAACAGCACCTTGATGCGCGCGCTGGCCTTTTGGCGCACCGCGTAAGCCGCGTCGGGCGGCTTGTCGGCGGTGACGCTGACTTGCAGTTCGTGCGCCTTGATGCCGACTTTGAAGGCCGCCACGCCGAGTTTGAAGGCCGGCTTCGACAGATCGACCATCGCGCTCGGGGCCTGGATCTCGCGGCCCCCCGTCGCATGGCTCCAGAAGCTGCGCGCCCAATCCAGCGGCTCCCGCCAGCCCCAGGTGAACAGCGAATACCACGGCACCTCGCGCAGGCGGCCGCGCAGCGCGAGCACGCTGACGTAGACGTTCGGGCCCCAACTTTTTTCGATCTTCAGCTCGATGGTCGGGTCGTCGCCGCGCAAGTTCACCACGCGGGTCGAGATCACGCCCTCGCGCTCCACCGCCACCAGCGCGGTGGCTTCCCGAAACGGCATGCGCACTTGCAGCCGGGCGGTCTCGCCGGGTTCGTAGCGCTTCTTCTCGGGCAGCACGTCGATGCGGTCGTCGTTGTCTTGCGCGAACCAGAGTTCGCCCTGACGGGTCACCCACACGCTGGAGGCGGCTTGCACCGGGTTGCCGCTGGCGTCTTTCGCATTCGCGATCAGCTCGACCTGGCCGGCGCTGTTCAACTCGGCCTCGCACGACAGCAGGCCGCGCGCGTCGGTGCTGCCGCTGCACAGCGCACCCAGGTCGCTGACCTCGGTGCGGTTGTCATACGCGTAGAAGCCCCCGACCATGCGCTTGCGCGTGCTGATGACCCGGCTCAAGCGCCCGCGCACCTCGATGCTCTGGCCCTTGAGGGCTTGGCCCGAAGTGTCGAGCGCCAGCGCGGTGAACCTGACCTTGCCGCGGCTGCTGGCCCACGAGAGCGTCTTCACGCCCAGCACCACGGCGCTGGGCCAGAGCGGGATTGTCAGCGATGCGGTCTGCACCTCGCCGTTCGGGTCGTTGAAGCTCAACTCGGCGGTGATCTCGCTGGGCCGCGTGATCGGCGGCAGGTCTTTCAGCGTGAAGTTCGCCGCACCGTTCTTGTCGGTGGTCAGCGCGAGTTTGTCGGCCACCAGTTTTCCGTCGCGCGCCTCGGGCGTCGATTCGCTGTCTTCGTCGCCGCTGCTGCCCTGTGCCTGGCTCGAGTCGCGCGGCGGCTCGAACGAAAATTCTTCGTAGCCGCTGATGCCGGCCGAACGGCTTTTCAGCAAGGCCGAAGCCCGCACCGGCGCTTGCGCCATGCCGCCGCCAGAGAAGTAATTGAGCTGAAATGCCAGCGCCAATTCCTTGGGCGCCACCGCCACCGCCTTCGGCCCGCTGACGCGCGCATCGACCAGTGGCAGGCGGAATTCTTCGACCCGAAAGTTGCCGCTGTTCCATTCACGTCGTCGCCGCTCGTTGCCGCACTCGCGCTCGAGCAGCACATCGTAGACGCCGAGCCTGGCGGCAGGCGGGATGTTCCAGCTCGACAGCGCATTGCGCCCGGCGTTCCATTGCAGCGGCTGCACGAATTCCTGGCCGCTGCCCCGGTGCTTGATCTTCATGCGCGTGGGCAGGTCGTCGGACGTGGCATTGGCCAGGCCGGCGGAGGTTTCGAGTCGCAAGAAGTGCTTCATCGACACGGTTTCACCGGCCCGCAACAGCGTGCGGTCGAACACCGTGGCGGCGCGCGCATCCGGCTCCGCACCCTGCCCGGTCGGCAGGTTGAAGCGCCACGACTCGATGCCTTTTTGCCAGTTGCTGAACACGAAGGCGGTGTCGCTCACGCCTTGGGAATCTGCCTTTCGAGCGCTGACGAACAAGCCCGGCTCCGAGGCGCAGGCGTCGAACTCAGCGCTGATCGCCTGCGCCACCTTGGCCAGGCCTTGCGCGTCGGTTCGGCCCGACCACAGCGGCTTGCCGTTGCAGTCATTGACCACCACGTCGGCCCCCGCCACCGGTTTGCCACGGTCCAGCGTGGTGACCCAGACCACGCTGTTTTCGCGCCCGAACTTGAAGTGCACGCCCAGGTTGGTGACCAGCACGCCGGTGCGCACGAACATCGGCGCACGCGGGTCGAGCAGCGCCTGGCCCAGGCGCAGCGATTCGATCTCGACCACAAAGTAGCCGGGCCCGGCCAGCGGGATGCCCACCACCTCGAACGGGCGCGGATCGCCGCCGCCGAGCTGCGGCAGCTCGAGTCGCTTGGCGGCAGCGTCCTGCTTCAGCAGCGAGATCTCGCGCGTGGCGACCATGCGCTCGACGCGCCGCTTGACGGCTCGTCCCTTCACGTCGGTATCGGCCTCGGTCGTGAACCAGTCCTTCTCGGGCAGGCCGAGTTCCTTCGCGCTGAGGCGGCTCTCGTGATACGTCTGGAGCTGGCTGTACCAGGCGAGAATTTCAGCATCGGTTTGCAGACGCTTCAGGCGCACCTGGCCTCCCGACGACGCGGGCCGCAGGTCGCCCTGCACATGGCGCAAGGTGACCGGCAGCAGCGGGTCGGCGAGTTCGATCACACCGAACGGCGCAGCCGCGAACTTGGCCATCGGCGGCGCGTCGCCGGTGGCCAGCTTGAGCGGAAAGCTGGCAGCGTTGGCGAGCGCGCGGCCCGCGTTGTCTTTGAGATCGCCCGGCAGTTGCAGCGTGAAGTTGGCGTTCTCGGGCAGCGGAACGGGAAAGCGCAGCAGGCTGATGTCGGTGGCCTTGTCGTCCTTGTCGAACACCGGCGCGAGGGCAGTTCCAGACGGCAGGTTCAAGCGCGCCTTGGCTGCCAACTCACGCGGCACCGGTGCCGAGAAGCGCAGGCTCAGCGGGCGCACTGCCAGGCACGGCGCGTCGGCGCGTTCGCGCTCGCAACTGAACTCGGCCGTGAAGGCCGGGCGCACGGTGAACCGAAAGCGCTGCTCGGTGCTGGTGCTGATCTTCGGGTTGGCCACCGCGCCGATGCCTTTGCCCCAAACCAGGCGCGCCGCCGCGCCGTTGGGCAGCGGGCGCTGGCAAGCCAGCACCAGTGTGCGCTCGGCCAGTGCCTTGTCGATGCGGCGCGCCTTCAGCAACCGGGCGCGCGCTTCGCCGTCGATGACTCGCACGCCGATGCGCTCGCCGATGCCCTCGACCTCGCACCACGCGTTGGCGCTGACGCTGGCGTCGACCGCCGCACCGTTCAGGCGCAGCATGAAGTACTGGTCTTCGTCGATTTGCGAGCCCTCACGCGGCTGCATCGACAGCACCGCCGGGCCGCCGGTGTTGAAGTTGAATTCAGTGCGGCCAGTCAAGGCGTTGTTCAGCGGCTTCCAATCGGCGCGCGCCTTCAACGTGCACCGCACACCCGGTGGCAGCGCTTCGCGAAAGTCGTACAACCAGACGCGCTCGTTGGCCCAGCGGCCCGCGCCGGCGGGCACGGCACCCTGACAGCTCAGGCTCAGCGGGTCGGGCAGGCGCATCTCTCCGAAAGGCACCACCGCTTCCGAGAACTTGACCGTGATCTGGCGCACCTGCGCCACTTCACCCTGCGGGCTGACGCTGCCGATGCTGGCGGCGTTGGCTGGATTGGCGCTGGCCGCAAGCCCTGCGGCCAAGCCCAAGGCTGCCAGCTTGGCGACGGATCGCACCCGCATGCCGCTGTCTGCCTCGATTCGCGCTGCCATGGACGGCGAGTCTACGAGCCCGCAGCGCCTACTTCAGATCCTTTTCTTCGCTGGCCTGACGTTTGCGCTGCAGCTCGATGTCGCGCAGGCGCGAGTCGATCACCGAGGCCTCGATGAAGTCGACCGTGCCGCCGCGCTTGGCCAACCGCTGGCCGGCGCGCAAGCGGTCGATGGCACCGATGGTGTCGCCCAGCGCCAGCCGCGATTCGGCGTCTGCGCGCAAGCTTCGCAGCGGCTGGCCCAGCGCACCCCAGACCTGGCCCAGGGCCGACCAGGCGTCGGCATCGACGCGGTGCAACGCGACCCAGGTCTGCAAATCATCGGCGCTGCGGCTCAGCCGGATCGGGTCGGGTTGCGGGCCTTGCGCAACGCGCGCGCTCATCAGCATCACCGGCCGCGACGCTTCGGCGGCATACGGCTTGAGCAGCTCGGCGGCGCGCGCGATGTCGCCTCGCTGCAGCATCGACTGCGCACTCAGCAGCGCCACCGCACGCTCGGCGCGCGGGTCGATGCGCGGGCTGCCTTGCAGCAGCGTCGACGCGCGCAGCAGCGACTTGTCGGCGCGCGCCCATTCGCGCAGCAGGCTGGACGCCAGCGCGCTCGAACACGCAGCCGCCAGCTTGTCGCCGAGCGAAGTGGATGCGTTGCCGACATTGCCGGCGTCGCCGTCCAGCGCCTGCCA
>JAYVCL010000367.1:0-3678 GCA_043749975.1 Burkholderiales bacterium | reverse complement strand
CGCGATTCGGTCACGCTGCCCGGCCTGGTGGCGCCGAGCGGCGGCACGCAAGCGCTGAGCGGCGAGTTCGTCAGGGTGATCGACGCCGTGGCCCCGACGGTGGCCGTGCCCACCACCGGCGCGCCGTACAACTTCAGCTACGACACGCGCAGCAACGACTTCGCAGCCGCCAACACCTACTTTCAATGCGACCGATTCTTTCGCATGGTGCGTGATCTCGGTTTCGACGTGCCGAGCTACTTCGACGGCACCAGCTTCCCGGTCAGCGCCGACCACCGCGGCTTCGGCGGCAACGTCATCAACGCGCGCTGCCCCGGCAACGCTGTGGGCAACGGAATCGGCACGGTCGAGTTCGCCCTGGCCGACCTGACCGACACCGCCAACCCGATGGGCATCGCCGCCGACTGGCGCGTGGTGCTGCACGAACTCGGCGGCCACGGCATCTTGTGGGACCACGTGAACTCGCCGAACTTCGGCTTCGCGCACAGCGCTGGCGACAGTTTCGGCGCGATCCTGAACGACCCGGGCTCGGGCGCGCCAGACCGCTTTCTGACCTTCCCGTGGGTCAACATCGGCCGCCGCCACGACCGCACTCCCGCCAGCGGCTGGGGCTGGGGCGGCAGCAACGACGTGGGCGGCTACAGCAGCGAGCAGGTGCTGTGCAGCACCCTGTTCCGCATGTACCGTTCCATTGGCGGCGACTCGGCTTCGGTGCCGCGTCGCGAGTTCGCTGCCCGCACCGCCGCCTACCTGATCCTGCGCGCGGTGGGCCAGCTCACGCCGGGCACCAACCCCGGCAACGCGCTCGGGTTCGAGCAGCAACTGGAAACCGCCGACGCGGGCGTCTGGAGCCCCACCCTTCCTGCCGAGACGCATGCCGGCGGCGCTTACTGGAAGGTGATTCGCTGGGCCTTCGAAAAGCAGGGGCTGTACAAGGCGCCGGGCACAGCCTCCACCGCCGAAGGTGCAGCGCCGCCGGTCGATGTCTACATCGACGATGGCCGCCACGGCGAGTACAGCTTCCAGCCGAACCACTGGAGTTGCACCGACATCTGGAGCCGGCGCAGCAGCGGCGATGGTGGCGGCGTGCACGAAGAGCCCGTGGTCGGGGCGACGAATTACGCCTACGTGCGCATCAAGAATCGCGGCACCCTGGCCGCTACCGGCATCACCGTGAAGGGCTTCCACTGCCAGCCCGGCATCGGCCTGACCTACCCCGACGACTGGGAGCCGATGACCACGGCGCAACTGGGCGCACCCGATCTCGCGGCGGGCGACGCCGCCGGCGTGGTGGTCGGCCCCTTCGAGTGGACACCTTCGCAAGTCGGGCACGAGTGCATGTTCTTCAGCGTCTCGAACAGCGCCGACCCGAGCAACATCGAGGGCCGCATCACCGGGTCGATTCCCGAGTGGCGGCTGGTGCCGCACGACAACAACATCGGCCAGCGCAACGTGCACCCGGTGGCGATGACGCTGACGCGGCTTGAGTTGGCACGGCGCGTGTTCTGGCTGCGCAACCCGTTCGATCGGCAGGTCAAGGTGAAGCTGTCGGCGCAATTGCCCAAGCTGCTGCTCGAGCGTGGCTGGCGGCTCGACTTCGTGTCGGCCGGCGGCCCGAGTTTCGGCATGGCGGTGGGCGCACGCAAGGAGATCTTGTTCGCGATGGCGGCGGGCCAGCCCTTCGACCGCGCCGCGCTGCCGAAAGCGCAGAGCGAACGCACCATCCTCATCACCGGCGAGGCCGACGGCATTCCGCTGGGCGGCATGAGCTATGTGCTGGACCCGGACTACATCGATCCGAACACCGGCCACCCGCCCGGTGGCACCGGTGAGCCCGGGGCACCGGTGCCTTGTGCGCACGATGCGAGCGAACTGCTGAAATGCCTGAAGTTCGACAAGGCCGAGGTCGATTGCGTCGAAGTGCGCAAGATCAGCGTCGACATTTCGTTCAAGGGCAAGTGCTGCTGAGCGACATGGCTGCGCGGGGCGCCGAGACTTCAGCTCGACGCGCCCTAACTGCCCGCCAACAGCGTCTGCAATGCCGCAGCGTCGCGTTGCCGCACGGCCCACAGCAAGGCGATGTGCGAGGCGGTGCGCGCGGCCGGCACCGCGCCGTCGGCACCGGCCTTGCGCTGCTGGTCTTCGACCAATTGCGCCGCGCGGGCGGGCTCGTTGAAGCGCGAGGCCGCACCGGGCAGCAGCCAGTGCTTGCCGAACATCGCGTCGCCCGCCAACTGCGCCAGCGCGTCCCAGTGCTCGAGCGTGAAGTCGTAGGCGAGTGCGCCAAACGGCGAGCGGTCGCTGACCAGCTTGGGCAACGCGATGGCGACGTTGGGGCTGGTCAGGCCGGTCAGCGAGCTTGCCAGCAGCTCTTGCGCGCGCTGCGCGTCGCGCCCGCCGGCCAGCGCCTGGGCGTACATCCAGCGGTCTTCTTCACCGCCGGCCGCCTTGAACTGCGCCAGCAGTTGGTCGAAGCGCGCGCGGTCGGCGTGCATGCCTGCAGCTTGCAGCACCTGCGAGCGGATGGTTGCGGCCAGCGGCGTTCGGCCCGCCTCGTCGGCATCGAAACGCCGCAGCGCCTGCGCGATGGTCGGCGCGTCGTCAAAGCGCGCCAGCAGCTCGATCAGCGCACCGCGCAGCTTTTGCGTCTGCGCGTCGTCGGCGCGCCGATCGAGCCAGCCCAGGCGCGCCAATTCGGGCGCGAGCACGCGGCGGGCTGCGGCGCGCACCAGGGGCTGCGTCGGTGTGCCGGCCATCGCGTCGTCCAGAAAAACGAAGCTGTGGCCAGCCAGGTCGAACAGGGTGGTGCGCGCCGCACCATGGACTTGCGGGATCAACGCCACCAGCGCGAACCAGCGGCTCATCGGCAGCTCGCCGGCCTGCGCGAGCGCGAAGGTGTCGCTGAGAAAACTCACTTGATCGGCAGGTGCCAAGCTGGCAAATCGGGCGGCCAGTGCCTTGCTCTGCGGCTGCGCGTACATCACGCGGTAGAAGCCGATACCGCCGGCATTCGCGACCAGGGGTGCATCGCTGCAACCGGGCAAATCGAAGTCTTGCTGCGCGTCGGTGAGCAGCACGGTGGACAGCGCGTGACCGCGCGCGATGCGAACCGGGATCTGCCATTTCGATGCGCTCGCGTCGGTTGAAGCCGACACCCCGTCGTTGCGCATGCGGCGCTGCGTGAGCTTCACGCGCGTGACCTGGCCGGTGCCCTGGCCGACGCACTCGCTCGCCACCTGCACCAGCGGAAAGCCGGGCTGATCGGTCCAACTGGCCGCGACCGCCGCCACCTTGCGCTTCGAGGCGTGCGCCATGTGGTGCCACAGGTCGCCGGCCGTCGCGTTCGAGAATTTGCGCTCGCGCATGTAGGCCGCAAGACCGCGGCGAAACGGCTCGGCGCCGATCCACTGCTCCAGCATGCCCAGCACCGCACCGCCTTTGACGTAGGTGATGTTGTCGAACACGTCGAACACGCTGCTCTCGCTGACCGGGCCGGAGCGAATCGCCCGCGTGGCTGCGCCGGCGTCGTCGGACATGGTGCGGTCGATCGGAAAGCGCTGTTCCAGCTCGGTGTGCCAGGCCGGGTTGAAGCGCGCGCCGGCCTTGTCGGCCATCCAGGTGGCGAAGGCTTCGTTGAGCCAGATTTCGTCCCACGAGGCAGCGGTGACCAGGTTGCCG
>JAYVCL010000366.1:0-3566 GCA_043749975.1 Burkholderiales bacterium | reverse complement strand
GTAGGTCGACCCGGTGAGTGCCGACGGGTTGGTCACCGTGCCGGCGTCGACCCAGGCGCTGCCGGTGCTCGTGTTGACGCGGGTTTCGAAGACGCCGTTGCCGGTGCGTGCCGACAGCCACGCGTCATTGCCGTCCAGCGTCAAGGGCAAGCCTTCGCCGTCAGCCGCGCGAGCCTGGCCCGCAGTGCCGCGAAACTGCACCCCGCCGGGCGCGTCGACGAACGGCGCCTGCGCGGACCCTTGGCCACCGAACATGAAGCCGTGGCCGCCATCGGAGCGGTTGGCGACGACCAGCAATTGCTCGCGAATCGAGCGCATCTCGGCCGACAGCGTTTTTCGCTCGGCGTCGCCGTAGCTGCCGTTGCCAGCCGCCACCATCGCCTCGCGCGCGCGTTGCAGCAGGCTGCCCGCATCGGCGAGCGCGCCTTCGGTCTGGGTCATCAAGACCTCGCTGGCTTGCACGCCGCGCTGGCTGGCGTCCGCCCTGGCAGTCGCCGCCAAGGCGCGCTCGGCGCGGCCCGCGGCAGCCGGGTCGTCGCTGGCGCGGTTCAGCCGCTTGCCGCTGGTGAGCTGAACCTGCGCGTCCGACATGTCGCGCTGGCGGCGCATCAAGGTGTCGATGGCGGCGTCGTAGGTTTGTGAGGTGCTGATGCGCATCGGGTTCTTTCCTGTCAGAGAAAAAGAAATCGCCGCAGCTCACTCATCGCGAAATCTGCAGCAAGGTGTCGAAGGTGCTCTGCGCCACTTGAAGAATCTTTGCCGAGGCCTGGTAGGCCTGCTGATACTGGATCAGCCGCGCGGCTTCTTCGTCCAGATTGACACCCGACTGCGATGACCGGGCCCGCTCGGCGTCGGCGGCCACGCTGCTCGAAATGCGCTCTCCGGTGCGCTGGCTTTGCACCCGCACGCCGATCTCGGTCAGCGCATTGGCGTACGCGTCGGTCACGGTGTTGCCTGCCAGCAGGCCGCCGCTGCTGGCGCTGCGCCGCTCGACGATGTCGATGTCGCGCAAGGCCACCAGCGCCTTCGCGTTGCCGTTGTTGCTGGCCGGAAATGCAGTGGCCGCCACGCTCACGGTGTCGCCGGTTTTCGGTATTCCGCTGAGCTGCAACTCCCAGCCATTCAAGGCGATGGGCTGGCCCGCCACCCAGGCGGCTGAGCCACTGGAAACCACGGCGTTGCTGGCGTTGCGCAGCGACCAGTCGTAGTTGCCGGTGGCCGAGGTGAAGCTGATGCTGGCGCTCAGCGTGCGGTCGGCCGAGGCGCTCACCGCCTGCACCGAGGCCACACTGGCGGTGCCGGTGTTGTTGGTACCGGTGCTGGCCGTGAACGAGGCCGCCGCCGCAACGCCGCGCGGGTCGTCGAGCACGCGCCGAATGTCGGCTGCCGCATGGCCCACCGGGCGCAACAGGAAGCGATCGGCGGCGGCGGGCAGCGGTGCGCTCACATCGACGCGAAAGCCGTCCACCACGTCGCCGCTGGCCACGCTGCGTACCACGCCGTCGCTCAAGCGGGTTAACTGGAACACGCCGGCCGCACCTGCGGGGTCGTTGCGCAGTTCGTAGTCGCTGGCTTCCAGTTGCGCCGCGTCCTGCACCGTCACACCGACCGAAGGCACACGCAGGCCCTGGCCGTTCACGCGGGACGCCAACGGTGCTCCGCTGGCATCTTTGGCATTGGCGGACGAAGCGAACACCTCGGGCAAGCCGACCGCAAAGATCGGCCCGCCCGCAGCGGCGGGTTGCTTCTGGTCCAGCCCCAAGGCCTGTTGCCCGTTCACGGCACCGCTCACGGCGGCCGCCATCTGGCCGAGCATGTTGCGTGCGATGCCCAGGTCGTCGTGCTGAAACCGCAGCAGGCCGCCGATGGCACCGCCCGTCACCAACGCATCGGGCAAATGGCGGATCGCGCCGCCGTCGCGCACACCGATCTGCAGCTTGCGCGGGTCGTATTCATCGGCGGTGGCCACCAGTGGGTTGGCCTTGCCACCCAGCACCAGCGCTTGCCCGCCGCCGATGAACAGGCTCAGCGAACCATCGGTGGCCGGAACCGAGCTGATCTGCATTTGCTCGCTCAGCTCGCGCAGCATCTGGTCGCGTTGGTCCAGCAGGTCGTTGGGCGCGTGGCCAGAACCCTGGGACGCGGCGATTTGCGTGTTCAGGTCGGCGAAGCGGGTGGCCAGCGCATTGACCTTGGCCACCGTCGCCTGCAGGTCGTGGCTCACGCCGTCTTGCAGCGCGTCGAGCTGCCCGCCGGCGCTGCGAAATCGGGCCGCCATTTCTTCGGCACGCGCCAGCACCACCTGGCGAGCCGCACTGTCTTGCGGCTGGTTGGCCACGTCGACGAAGGCGTTCAGAAACTCGTTGGCCGCGTGGCCGATGCCGGTTTCCCCGAGCGGGAATACCTTCTCGAGTTCCTGCAACTGGGTCGAGCGCGTGGCGTCGGCACTGGCCTGCGAGCGCGACAGCCCAGCCTCGCGCGCCAGAAAATCATTGTGCTGCCGGCTCACGGTGCGCACGTCGACGCCCTTGCCGAAATAGCCCGCACCGCTGTACTGCGACGGGGCCGTGGCCAGCTCGACCGACTGGCGCGAATAGCCCACGGTGTTGGCATTGGCGATGTTGTTGCCGATCACTTGCAACGCCGCCTGGTTGGCGAACATCGCGCGTGCTCCGATGCTCATCAGGTTCGAAGACATGGATGCTTTCTCAGGTCACCGCGCGCTGCAGGCGCAAGGTGGTGTTGATGACGCGGGTGAGCTTGTCGGCATAGGCCGGGTCGGTGGCATAGCCGGCGCGCTGCAGGCCCTTGGCAAAGCCTTCGGCGCTGCCGCCTTGGGGTGACGCCGCACCCGCCACCACGGCGGCGTAGCGCGGGCTGTCTTTCATCATTTGGGCGTAGTCGCGAAACGACGCCTCGTGCGATGCGTAGGCGCGGAATTTGGCTGTGATCTTGCGCGGCTCGCCGGCCACGTATTCGGTGGTGGTGATCTCGGCCACCGGCCCTTTCCAGTTGCCGCCGGCCTTGATGCCGAACAGGTTGAACGAAGGGCTGCCGTCGGCGTTGCGAATTTCGCGCTGGCCCCAGCCCGACTCGTGCGCCGCCTGCGCCAGCATGAAGCCGGCCGGGATGCCGGTGTGCGCTTCGGCGGCGCGCGCCGCGCTGGTGTGCGCCTGCACGAATGACGCCTGGCGTTCGCTGACGCTGGCACTGCCTTGCGTGCGCGCAGCGGCACTCGGTGCACCGGCTGCCGCAGCAGCCGGCAGCGCAGAACTCGGTGCTGCGGCACCCACTGTCTGGCGCTCCAACTGGCGCGCGATGACGGCACTCAGGCCGCCGGGCAAGCCGCTCATCTTCAAGGCGAACTGGTCGTCGAGCATGTCGGTGCCCATCTGGGTGCCCGCGTTGTCGAGCAGACCCGAACTGAGCGTCGCCTTGCGCATGCTCTTCATCAGCTCTTGCATGAACAGCGCCTCGAACTGCTTGGCGGCTTCTTTGATGACGGTTTTAGGGTCGCGCGCGGCACCCGCGCGCAAGGCGTTGAGCCCTTGTGAATCGGTGGCCAG
>JAYVCL010000365.1:0-5711 GCA_043749975.1 Burkholderiales bacterium | reverse complement strand
GCGAGGTTGGCGGCCGGGTCGTAGGTGCCGGTGATCCAGATGCTGCCGCCGCCGTTCTTGTGGGTGTCGCCGGGCCAGGAGTCGCCGAAGGAATCGTTGGGTGCGGCCGTGGTGTAGGTGCGCCAGGCCTCGGCACCGGTTTCGGCATCGAATGCCGCGACGAAGCCGCGCACACCGGTCTCGCCGCCCGACGAGCCGACCATGATCTTGCCCTTGGCCGCCAGTGGCGCGAGCGTCATGTACTGCAGCGCCTTCCAGTCGCCGACGGGCTTGATCCAGGCGACCTTGCCGGTCTTCGCGTCGAGCGCGACCAGGTTGCAATCGACCGTGGCCACGTAGACCTTGTCGCCATACAGCGCCACACCGCGGTTGGTCGGGTGAAGCTGCAGCATCTCGGTCGGCACCTCCTTTTTGTAGCGCCACAGCTCCTCGCCGGTCTTGGCGTCGAGGGCGATCACCTGGGAGCCAGGGGTGGTGACGAACATGTAGCCGTTGTTGACGATCGGCGGCGATTGGTGCCCGTCGGTCTGACCGGTCGCGAAGGCCCAGGCCAACGTGAGCTTGCCGACGTTCTGGCTGCTGACCTTGTCCAGCGCGCTGTAGCCCCAACCACCGTAGTTGCCGCGGTACTGCAACCAGTTGGCCGGCTCGGGGTTGCTCAGCCGCGCATCGGTGACGGGCGTGTAGGCCGCCGGTGCGGCCTGGGCTGCGATGCAGGGGAGTGCGGCGGCAATACCGATCGCGATTCGGTTGAGCAGGAAGTTCATGGGTTCATCTCCTTGGGGTTGTGGGGCGGGAAAGGTCAGGCCGTGCCACCCGGAGGCGCACTGAAAGGCCCGGCGATCACCAACTGATCGCCATCGAGTGACAGGGGCAGGAAGGGCAGGGCGCGCGGGGCTGGGCCGCTGGCAACGCTGCCGCCCTCGAGCAGCAGGAACTTCGTCGAGTGGCAGAAGCACACCAGCGCCAGCTCCTTGGGCAGCCAGGTCTTCACTTCGCAGCCCTGGTGCGTGCAGATCGCCGAGAACGCCAGCACGCCACCGGCGGAGCGGGCCTTTGTCTCGGCATTCATCTCGGCCTCGGTGAAGCGCATCAGCATGACCTTGTTCAGGCGCGAGTCGCTGCGCACCTCGCCTTTTGCGGCGTCGAACGGGAAGGCGAGCATGGGCTTGCCCGGGCGCAGGTCCGAGACGCGCAGCGGCGTCGGTGTGCCTTCGGCGACGTCCTCGACCAGGCGATCGCCGGGCATGGGCTTGGCGTGGGCGAGGCCGGCTGCCAGCGCCCAAGGCGCGGCGAGGCCGGCCGCAGCGATTCTGATGACCCTGCGGCGGGGCTCGCTGGCAGGGCGCTCGGCATGGCACGAGCCGGTAAGCACTGGGGGCATGGTCGGGTCTCCGGTCTGGCGAGACACCTGGCTTTGGCAGCACTGAAAAGCATGCGCCAAGGGCCGGCATCGCGGGTTCGCCCAGCGGCGCCTGAGGCATCGACAAGGTGAAACGACTGTAGTTTGAATTCAGAATTCTGAAGTCAGTGTAATCCCGGACTGAGTTCTGAATTCAAACATTTATCACTTTGTGCAAGACACGCACGACACGCGCGACATGCGCGACATGCGCGCGCTGATCGAGGCCTACGCTGTGAACTCGGCCCGGATCGCTGCGCCGTGCTGATCCAGCCTCGGTGCCGGCGAGAAGTCGTCGCGATCCCATTCCACCCGCCAGGGGGCGGCAGGGATCTCCACCATGCCACCGGCGACCGGCATGCAGCGGGTGCGCAGTTGGGGGTGGGCGATCAGGTCGTGCACCGAGTTCAGGTTTCCGTAGGCGGTCTGTGCAGTCCTTAGCCGGTCGACGACCTCGGCACTTGCCAGGCGGCCGAAAACCTCCGAGACCCTGCCATCGACCCACTCGCGGTGGGCGCAGCGCGCCGCATTGTCGGCACAGCGCGGGTCGTCCAGCAACGCGGGTTCGCGCAGCACCTCGCGGCAGAAATCGGCCCACTCGCGTTCGTTCTGGATCGAGATCACGATGTCGCGGCCATCGGCGCAGGTGAAGGCGCCGTAGGGCGTGATGGTCGGGTGCTTGAGGCCGACACGCTCGGGTGCCTGACCGCCATAGCGGGCCTGCAAGTAGGGCACGCTCATCAGCTCGGCGGCCGAGTCGAACAGTGACACCTTGACCGCCGAGCCCCGCCCCGTGCGTGCGCGCGCCAGCAGCGCTTGCTGGATACCGATCAGCGCATTGAGTCCGGCATTGATGTCGCACAGCGAGACGCCGATGCGCCCCCACTCGCCAGGCGCGCCGCTCACCGAGACCAAGCCGCTCTCGGCTTGCACGAGCAGGTCGTAGGCCTTCATCGCAGTCAGCGGCCCAGTGTCGCCATAGCCGCTGATGTCGCAAGTTATCAAGCGCGGATGGCGCGCACGCAGCGCCGCCGAGCTCAGCCCGAGGCGGTCGGTGGCACCGGGCAGGAGGTTCTGGATGAAGATGTCGGCGCGCGCCAGCATGCGCTCCAGCAGCGCCAGGTCGGCCGCCTGCTTGATGTCGAGTGCGATCGACTCCTTGCCGCGGTTGATCCAGACGAAGTACGAGGATTCCCCGTTCACTGCGCGGTCGTAGCCGCGCGCGAAGTCGCCTTCGCGGCGTTCGATCTTGATCACGCGCGCGCCCGCATCGGCCAGCCGGCTGCTGCAGTACGGCGCGGCGACGGCCTGTTCGAGCGCCACCACCAGCAGGCCGTCCAGCGGCCGATCGGTGTCCGACGCTTCGGCGTCGGCTGCATTGCTGGCGTGCATGAGCTTTCCTTGGTCCGAATTGACCGTCGCATTGTGGGAAGCGGCCCCTGTGCAAGGAATTGCTTTTGTGCGAAACCTGCATTGCCCGGGCTGCAAGCCGCCCGTTGTCGGCGCAACAAGGCTGAGTTGCCGCATTGCAAATTGCCACGCACGGGTGCGCTCGCCACAGTGCAGCGCCATGCTTGGCAACATCCCTGCGCAAAGGAAATCCCGATGAGCGCGCACGATCTGCTCACGAACCGAACGATCATCGTCACCGGTGCGGCCACCGGCATCGGCCAGGCCTTTGCGCTGGGCTGCGCTGCGCAGGGTGCCAAGGTCGTCGTCGTCGACCTCGGGCCCGCCGATGAGACGATGGCGGCCATCGCCGAGGCCGGCGGCGCCGCCCTGTACGTGCGCGCCGACGTCGCCGACGACGCCGCCACCCGCAAGATGGCCGCGCAGGCCATGGCACGCTTCGGCCGCATCGACGGCCTGGTCAACAACGCCGCCTACTTTCGTGAAGTCAAGCTCACCGACTTCGAGCAGATCGACCCTGCTGTCTGGGACCGCATCTTCCAGGTCAACGTGAAGGGCGTGTGGAACTGCTGCAAAGCGGTGATGCCGGCGATGCGCGAGCGCAAGTCGGGCAGCATCGTCAACATCGCCTCGGTCGTCGCGGTGGCCGGGCAGCCCGGCTACTTGCACTACGTGGCGAGCAAGGGCGCGGTGCTGGCCATGACCAAGGGCCTGGCCAAGGAGGTCGGCCCACACGGCGTGCGCGTGAACGTGATCGCGCCGGGCTTCGTGATCACCGACGCGACGAAGAACCGGCCCGTCGAGTGGCAGCAGTCGTTCTTGAAGGCGCGCGCCATCTCGCGCGAACAGCGGCCCGACGACCTGGTCGGCACCGCGCTGTACCTGCTGTCCGACCTGGCCGGCTTCGTTTCCGGGCAGACCATCGTGGTCGACGGCGGCCACATCATGTACTGATGAACAAGCAACAAAGAGAACACACCATGAGCGACATCATCCTGCACCACTATGCGTTTTCCACCTTCTCGGAGAAGCTGCGCGCAGCACTCGGCCTGAAGGGGCTGGCCTACCGTTCGGTCGACATCCCCGGGTTGCCGCCGCGGCCGCTGCTCAGCCCCCTGACCGGCGGCTACCGCCGCGTGCCGGTGCTGCAGATCGGGGCCGACATCTGGTGCGACACGAACATCATCCTGCCGGCGCTCGAGCGGCTGTTCCCCTCGCCGAGCTTCTATCCGGCCGGCTGCGAAGGCATCGCACGCGGCCTGTCGTTCGCGTGGGAACGGGCGCTGTGGATTCCGACGATCGGCGTGCTGACCCACTTCATCGGCGAACACATCCCGGCCGAATTCATCAAGGACCGCAAGGAAGGCTACCTGGGCATCGACATAAGCCGCGAGGCGATGGCGCCCGAGTTGCCGCTGCAACGCCAGCGCGTGACCGCGCAGTACGCCTGGCTCAAGACGGCGCTGGCCGGCGGGCGCAAGTTCATCTTCGGCGAGGCGCCGAGTGCGCTCGACCTGAGCTGCTATCAGACGATGTTCCTGCTGCGCAAGAACTGCCCGCCCGAGGTCGACGCGATGCTCGGCATCGACGGCCCGCTGCCGGCCTGGTACGAGCGCATCACGGCGCTCGGCCACGGCAAGCCGACGGTGATGAGTTCCGAAGAAGCGTTCGCCGCCGCGTGTGCCGCCCAGCCCGCGCCGGTGACGCACCTGAACCCGAATGGCGATCCCGGTGGCCTGCGCGCCGGCTGCCCGGTCACCGTGACGCCGGACGACAACGCGCGCGTGGCGGTCACGGGCACGCTGGTTGCGGCCAGCGACAGCGAGATCGTCATCCATCGCCGCGACCCGCAGGCCGGCGACCTGCACATCCACTTCCCGCGCCTCGGCTTCGATGTCGTCGCGTCCTGATGCACGCCAATAAGACAACAGCATGAGCCTCGAATCGAACAAGCAGCTTTGCCGCGATTACTTCAAGGCCTTCCTGGCCGGCGACACGGCCTGGATGGAACGCCACATCGCCCCCACCTTCGTGCGCCACGACCCTGGGCTGCCCTTCGAGGTGCGCGGCCCCGCCGGCGTGAAGCAGTTGCATGACGCGCTGATGCCCGCCTTCCCCGACATGAAGCTGCCGCTCGAAGACTTCGTCGCCGAGGGCGAGATGGTGCTGGTGCGGCTGCGCGTACAGGGCACGCACACCGGGCCGTTCGGCGACATGGCGGCGACCGGTCGCAAGATCGACATCGCGGTGCTCGACCTGTTCCAGATCCGCGACGGCGTGCTGATCGAGCACTGGGCGCTGCTCGACAACCTGGGCATGCTGAAGCAGCTCGGCGCGATTGCCGCCTGAGCCGAAACCTGAACCCATACAAGCGGGAGTCCCACGCCATGCAACTGCTCGCCAACACCACCTCGCCCTACGTGCGCATCGCCCGCGTGGCAATGATCGAGAAGGGGCTGAACGTCGAGCCGACGATCGTCGACCCCTGGGCCGACGACCCGCGCCTGCGCGCAGCCAACGCCGCCACCCGCGTGCCCACGCTGATCACCGACGGCGGCATCCCGCTCACCGAGAGCCTGCTGATCGTGCAGTGGCTGGAACAAACCCGGCCCGCGCCGGAATGGCCGAGCTTGCTCGGCGTTGATGTGGCCGGCGTGCTGTCGCGTGCCGGCATCGCGCTGGGCGTGATCGACGCTGCGGTGCACACCATCATCATCCGCAAGGTCACCGCGCCGGTGCTGTTCGACGACACGCCGGTGGGCTTGCGGCGTCGGCGCACGATGGCCGAGGGCATGGCGCGGCTGGAGGCGATCGCGGCGCGCGGCGAACTTGTCGGCAGCGGCGGGCCGACGCTGGACGCGATATGCGCCGTGGTGGCGCTGGACTACCTGCGCTTTCG
>JAYVCL010000364.1:0-4651 GCA_043749975.1 Burkholderiales bacterium | reverse complement strand
ACGCCCATCAAGATGTGCGGCGCATCGGCCGGGTTGGTCAGCGGACCGAGGATGTTGAAGATCGTGCGAACGCCCAGCTCCTTGCGCACCGGCGCCACGTTCTTCATCGCCGGGTGGTGGTTGGGCGCGAACATGAAGCCGATGCCGGTGTCGGCGATGCAGCGCGCAATCGCCGCCGGCGGCAGGCTCAGTGTCACGCCCATCGCCTCCAGCACATCGGCGCTGCCCGACTTGCTGCTCACGCTGCGGTTGCCGTGCTTGCTGACGCGCGCGCCCGCTGCGGCCGCCACGAACATGGCGCAGGTGGAAATGTTGAAGGTGTTCGAGCCATCGCCGCCGGTGCCCACGATGTCGACCAGGTGCGTCTTGTCGGCCACCTCGACCTTGGTCGAAAACTCGCGCATCACCTGCGCGGCGGCGGTGATCTCGCCGATGGTTTCCTTCTTCACGCGCAGGCCCACCAGCATCGCCGCCATCATCACCGGCGACATCTCGCCGCTCATGATGCGGCGCACGATGGACAGCATTTCGTCGTGAAAGATTTCGCGGTGGTCGATGGCGCGGGTCAGCGCGTCGGTGTTGGTGATGCTCATGGCAAAGCTCCTGCGCTCAGGTGGTTCAGTGGGTTCAGTGGGTTCGGGCGGACATGAATTCTGAAACTGCGGCCACCGCGCGGTCGACGCCCGCCGCGTCGACATCGAGGTGGGTCACGAAGCGCAGGCCGATCAGCCCGGTGGCCAGCACGCCGCGTTGCTTCAGGTGCGCCAGCAGGTCGTCCGTGCGCCGATCAATCGTTGAAGCGAAGACGATGTTGGTCTGCGGTGCCACCACCGTCATGCCTTCGATGCAACCCAGGCCCGCCGCCAAACGCCTGGCCGCAGCGTGGTCGTCGGCCAAGCGATTGACGTGATGGTCCAGCGCGTACAACGCCGCCGCCGCCACCAGCCCTGCCTGACGCATGCCGCCGCCCAGCATCTTGCGCACCCGGTGCGCGCGCGCGATAAAGGCCTTCGAGCCGCACAACGCCGAGCCCACCGGCGCACCCAGGCCCTTGCTGAAACACACCGACACGCTGTCGAAATGGCGCGTGATCTCACGCGCCGGCGTGCCGCTGGCCAGCACCGCGTTGAACAGGCGCGCGCCGTCAAGGTGCGTGGCCAGACCGTGATGGCGGGCCAGCGCGGTGGCCTCTTCGATGTAGCGCTGCGGCAGAACCTTGCCGTTCCAGGTGTTCTCCAGGCACAGCAGCCGGGTGCGGGCGAAATGCGCATCGTCGGGCTTGATGGCCGCAGCGATGTCGGCCAGCGCCAGCGTGCCGTCGTCTTGTTGCGGCAAGGGCTGCGGCTGCACGCTGCCCAACACCGCCGCGCCACCCGCCTCATAGCGGAAGGTGTGCGCCAGTTGGCCGACCAGCGCTTCATCGCCGCGCTGGCAATGGCTCATCAGCGCGCACAGATTGCTCATCGTGCCGCTGGGCACGAACAGCGCGGTTTCTTTGCCCAGCAGCGCGGCGATGCGCTGCTGCAAGGCGTTGACCGTGGGGTCGTCGCCGAAGACATCGTCGCCGACTTCGGCCGACGCCATGGCGGCGCGCATTGCAGCGCTTGGCCGCGTCACCGTGTCACTTCGCAGATCGACCACGTTCATGACAACCCCCAGGACGCCGCGCACGGCGTCCGCCCCCCCGAGGCGGTGAGCTTGCTTGGGGCGGCCCGGCGCCGCGCTCATGCCCGCAATTCCAGAAAGTTCTTCAGCATCGCGTGCCCGTGTTCGGTGAGGATCGACTCGGGGTGGAACTGCACACCTTCCAGCGGCGTTTTCGTGCCTGCCAGTTCGCGGTGTCGCACACCCATGATCTCGCCGTCTTGCGAGGTCGACGTCACCTCCAACACCGCCGGCAGCGACTCGCGCTCGATCACCAGCGAGTGGTAACGGATCACGCTGAACTGCTTCGGCAATGCGGTGAACACACCCCGCTCATCGGTGCTGATCACGTCAGTCTTGCCGTGCATTTGCGTCTTCGCGCGAATCACCTTGCCACCCAGGGCGGCACCGATCGCTTGGTGGCCCAGGCACACGCCGAGCAAGGGCAATTTGCCACTGAAAAACTTCACCGCGTCGACACAGACACCCGCCTCCGCCGGCGAGCACGGGCCCGGCGACAGCACCAGCTTGTCCGGCTTCAACGCGGTGATGCCCTCAAGCGTGATTTCGTCGTTGCGAAACACCCGGACGTCCTCGCCCAGCTCGGCGAAATACTGCACCAAGTTGTAGGTGAAGCTGTCGTAGTTGTCGATCATCAGCAGCATGTGCGCTCAATCCTGGTGATTTCGTTGGATGTCCCGCGAGACACCCATGTTTCATACCCGCTTTGATACCCGCTTTTTCTGTCGCTGGCGAGGCCGGCGCGACGTGCTGGGTGGGGACTGAGGCGCCCAAGCAGGCGCAAAAAGGCCGGTCAGTCTGCGGGCTGACGCCAACGCTGCCGATGAAGCGTGGCTGAACATGAAGGCAAGGCAAGCATGCGTCAGATTATCGTCTGCATCCGCTCACTTCATGTTGGGCGACGAGCAGCGACTGCCGGCAGGCCGCGCGCTCCCCGCCAACGTTGAATATGTATCGTGCGCCCACCCTGTCCACACACGGGAACTCCGTGTGCGGCTCTGCGAGGTTGGCGAATCGACCGTCTCAGTCAAAGAATTCTTCATCGATCTTCTTGATGTGAAGGGTCTCCTCGATCCGGCACCCGATATCGAACCGAATCATGAGCCGGGTGAGTTGCGGACCGTCGATCAACACGATTCGCTTGCTCAACAAGTCCGCCGTTTCCTTGGCCGAAGGCGAGAACGACGACGTGGTGACAAACAGGCCTTTACTGGCCTTGAATCGGTCCAGCGAACCGAAAAAGTCGCGTATTTCGCCAGAAGCAACCTTGTTGCTGTCTACATAGCGCTTGGCCTGCACGTAAATGCGGTCCAGACCCAATGCGTCCTGGTCGATCACACCATCCACACCGCCATCACCGCTCTTCCCGAGTGCCTTGCCCGCGTCGATGGCGGATCCGCCGTAACCCATCGCCACCAGCAACTGCACCACCAGGCGTTCGAGGAAGTCGGGCGGAGCAGACCGGATTTTCGACAGCAGTTCCGAGCTCAATGCTTGGTGCATTTCACCGTACGCGGAACGGATGATCTCGTCGGGGGTCAGGTCTTTCAGGTTCACCGCGAGGGACTGGGGAGTGACGGCTGGCTGCCCACTTGCGTCCTTGAACTGCTTGAACTCGGGGAACGATTCCAGAAACTTGATGTTGATGGCGTGTGGAGGCGAAGCGAGCACGGCCTTGCCCCCAGCGCTGGCCTCGAAGTGCCCGCGCTTGGTGAGCGTCACCAGGCCCGCCTTGCCGAGATAGCTTTTGGCCCAGTTGACGCGATTGGCAAATGTGGTCTGCTTGCCCGATGGCAGCAGCTCCGACAGTTCCTCCTCTGAAAGGGCCAACTGTTTGCCGAGCAGCGTCACCACGTCCGAGATCTTCACCTCACCGGCTGCCGAGGCCTTGAGGACCGGAAGCATGAGTGTCTGGAAATTTGGAATGGCCATGGTTCGCGTCTCGGGAGGTATTGATTGGAGATGGCATCGGGCTGTGTGCAAACGAGGATAGCCTTGCCGCGTGTTCAGACTGAAGCAAGTGTTCAGTCGCCCGTAGGCCCCTACGCCGAAGCCTCGCCCAACGCCTTCGCCTGCTGCAACACCAGTGCCACCGCCGCATCCTGCTGATCCGGCGGATACTTGTACTTGCGCAGGATGCGCTTGACCATCAGCCGCAGCTTGGCTTGCACGCTCTCACGCGCCGACCAGTCCACGCTGAGGTCCTTGCGCACGGTTCTCGGCCAGCTCGTCCACCTCGTCGTCGATGCTGGCCAGCTCCTCGGCCTTCAGCCCCAGCTTGGCCAGCCGGCTCTCGTAGTAGATGGCGACCGTGGCACCATCTTCCTTGGCCTGCTGCATGTCGTAGACGCTGATGTAGTCGCCGAACACGGCACGGGTGTCTCGGTCGGCGCCCGACACCGGGGTGCCGGTGAAGGCCACGAAGGTGGCGTGGGGCAGCGCATCGCGCAGGTGCTGGGCGTAGCCCACTTGATAACGCGCGACCTGGTAGCGGTCGACAGTGGGCGCGAACTCGACTTTGTGTGGTGAGGGCTCGCCGGTGCCCGTGGTCAACACGGTTGTCGACGAACGCTGCTTCACCGTCTTCAGCTTCGCTTCGAAGCCGTACTGTGTGCGGTGCGCCTCGTCGGCGATCACCACGATGTTGCTGCGGTCCGAGAGCAGCGGGAACGCATCCTCGTCCTCGCCCGGCATGAACTTCTGGATCGTGGCGAACACGATGCCGCCGGAAGGCCGGTTGCCCAAAAGCGCGCGCAGTTCCTGCCGCGTGCCGGCCTGCACCGGCTGCTCTCGCAGCAGGTCTTGCGCCAGCGAGAACACGCCGAACAGTTGGCCGTCGAGGTCGTTGCGATCGGTGATGACAACGATGGTCGGGTTCTCCATCAGTGGCTCTTGCATCACACGCGCCGCGAAGCAGGTCATCGTGATGCTCTTGCCGCTGCCCTGCGTGTGCCACACCACGCCGCCCTTGCCGCGAACGCTGGGC
>JAYVCL010000363.1:0-34923 GCA_043749975.1 Burkholderiales bacterium | reverse complement strand
GAGCCGACCACCGCCACCGTCTTGCCGGTCTTGGCCAGCGCCGGGCGCGGCTTGACCCAGCCCTCGGCCCAGGCGCGGTCGATGATGGCGTGCTCGATGCTCTTGATGCCCACCGCATCGTCGTTCACGTTCAGCGTGCAGGCCGCCTCGCACGGGGCGGGGCAGATGCGGCCGGTGAACTCGGGGAAGTTGTTGGTCGAGTCGAGCACGTGGAAGGCGTTCTTCCAGTCGCCGCGATAGACCAGGTCGTTGAAGTCGGGAATGATGTTGTTGACCGGGCAGCCGCTGTTGCAAAACGGCGTGCCGCAGTCCATGCAGCGTGCGCTCTGGATCACCGCTTCGTCGGGCTTCAAGCCGATGACGAATTCGCTGTAGTTCTTGACCCGCGTCTGCACGGGCGCATAGCCCTCTTCGAGCCGCTCGTACTCCATGAAACCAGTGACTTTTCCCATGATGCTTTCTTCTGTTTGCAGTGCCGCTGCGCTTACTTGGCAGGGACGGTTTTGCTTTGCTTGGCAGGCGTGTGGGCGGCCTTGGCAACCGCATCGGTGGCCTGCGTGGCGCTTGCTTCATCCGCGTTGGCGGCGGCCTTGGCGGCCATCTCGGACAGCGCGCGCTTGTACTCGTTCGGGAACACCTTGACGAACTTGCCGCGCGACTCGGTCCAACGATCCAGAATTTCACGCGCGCGCAGCGAGCCAGTCCACTTGTGGTGGTCTTCGATCAACTTTTTCAACGCGACCTCGTCACTTTCCTTGACGCCGTCGCGGCCCGTGTGCCACAGGGCCTTGGGAACGATCGACTCCTGCTCGGTCGACGGCAACACCTTGTCGAGCGAAACCATCGCCGTGTTGCAGCGCTCGGCAAAGCGGCCGTCTTCGTCGTACACATAGGCCACACCGCCGCTCATGCCGGCGGCGAAGTTGCGGCCGGTCTTGCCCAGCACCACCACCGTGCCGCCGGTCATGTATTCGCAGCCATGGTCGCCGGTGCCTTCGACCACCGCCGTGGCCCCCGACAAACGCACCGCAAAACGTTCCCCCGCCACGCCGCGAAAGAAAGCCTCGCCGCTAGTGGCGCCGTAGAGCACGGTGTTGCCGACGATGATGTTTTGCGTGGCGTCGCCGCGAAAGTCGATGCTCGGGCGAATCGCAATGCGACCACCGCTCAGGCCCTTGCCGGTGTAGTCGTTGGCGTCGCCGATCAGGTAGATCGTGATGCCCTTGGCCAGGAACGCACCGAAGCTTTGCCCGCCGGTGCCTTCCATCTGCATGAAGATGGTCTGGTCGGGCAGGCCCTCGGGATGCCGGCGCACCAGTTCGCCCGACAACATCGCGCCGACGGTGCGGTTGACGTTGCGCGTTTGTTCCATGAACTGCACTTTTTCGCCGCGCTCCAGCGCGGGCAGGCACTTCTGGATCAGCTTCACGTCCAGCGCGCGTTCCAGGCCGTGGTCTTGCGTCTCGACCTGGCGGCGCGCCACATCGGCCGGCACCGCAGGCAGGTAAAAGATGCGGCTGAAATCGAGCCCCTTGGCCTTCCAGTGAGCCACGCCTTTGCGGGTGTCCAGCAGGTCGGCGCGACCGATCAGGTCGTCGAACTTTCGGATGCCCAGTTGGGCCATCAACTGGCGCGCTTCTTCGGCGATGAAGAAGAAGAAATTGACCACATGCTCGGGCCGGCCCTGGAATTTTTTGCGCAGCACCGGGTCCTGCGTGGCCACGCCCACCGGGCAGGTGTTGAGGTGGCACTTGCGCATCATGATGCAGCCTTCGACCACCAGCGGCGCGGTGGCAAAGCCGAACTCGTCGGCACCCAACAGAGCACCGATCACCACGTCGCGGCCGGTTTTCATCTGGCCGTCGGCCTGCACCCGGATGCGCCCGCGCAGCCGGTTCAGCACCAGGGTCTGCTGGGTCTCGGCCAGGCCCATTTCCCAAGGCGTGCCGGCATGCTTGATCGACGACCAGGGCGAGGCACCTGTGCCGCCGTCGTGGCCGGCGATCACCACATGATCGGCCTTGGCCTTGGCGACCCCGGTGGCCACGGTGCCCACGCCCACTTCACTGACCAGCTTGACGCTGATGCTGGCACGGGGGTTGGCGTTTTTCAGGTCGTGGATCAGTTGCGCCAGATCTTCGATCGAATAGATGTCGTGGTGCGGCGGCGGTGAAATAAGCCCGACGCCGGGCACCGAATAGCGCAGCTTGCCGATGTACTCACTCACCTTGCCGCCGGGCAGTTGACCGCCCTCGCCGGGCTTGGCACCTTGCGCCATCTTGATTTGAATCTGGTCTGCCGACACCAGGTATTCGGTGGTCACACCGAAGCGGCCCGAGGCCACTTGCTTGATCTTGCTGCGCAGCGAATCGCCCTGGTTCAACGCGAAGTCGACCTGGATGTCGCCGGCCCCGATGATCTCGCTGAACTTGGTGCCTTGCGCGATCGGGATGCCTTTGAGTTCATTGCGATAACGGGCCGGGTCTTCACCGCCCTCGCCGGTGTTGGACTTGCCGCCGATGCGGTTCATCGCCACCGCCAGGGTGGCGTGCGCCTCGGTGCTGATCGAGCCGAGCGACATCGCGCCGGTGGCGAAGCGCTTGACGATTTCGCTGGCCGGCTCCACCTCGTCGAGCGGGATCGCCTTGCCCGGGTCGAGCTTGAACTCGAACAGGCCGCGCAATGTCATGTGGCGGCGCGACTGGTCGTTGATGAGTTGCGCGTATTCCTTGTAGGTCTCGAATTTGTTGGCGCGCGTGCTGTGCTGCAGCTTGGCAATCGCGTCGGGCGTCCACATGTGTTCTTCGCCGCGCACGCGCCATGCGTATTCGCCACCGGCGTCGAGCATGCCGGCCAGCACCGGGTCGTCGCCGAACGCGGCGCGGTGCATGCGAATGGCCTCTTCGGCCACCTCGAACACGCCGATGCCGCCGACCTGCGACGCGGTGCCGCGAAAGTAATGTTCGATCAAGTCTTTGTCCAGCCCGATGGCCTCGAACAATTGCGCGCCACAGTAGCTCATGTAGGTGCTCACGCCCATCTTGGACATGATCTTGGACAAGCCCTTGCCGATCGCCTTCACGTAGTTGTAGACCGCCTTTTCAGCCGACAAATCGCCCGACAGATCCTGGTGCAGGCTGGTCAGCGTTTCCATCGCCAGATACGGGTGAACCGCCTCGGCGCCGTAGCCCGCCAGCACCGCGAAGTGATGCACCTCGCGTGCCGAGCCGGTTTCCACCACCAGGCCGGCGGTCGTGCGCACGCCTTCACGCACCAGGTGCTGGTGCACGGCAGACAGCGCCAGCACCGCAGGAATGGCCACGTGGTCGCGGCCCAGTTTGCGGTCGCTGATGATCAAGATGTTGTGGCCGCTCTTGATCGCGTCCACGCACTCGGCGCACAGCGACGCGAGCTTGGCTTCCACGCCTTCGTCGCCCCAGGCCAGCGGGTAGGTGATATCGAGCTCGTAGCTTTTGAACTTGCCCTTGGTGTGTTTTTCGATCTGGCGCAGCCGCGCCATGGCGTCGAAATCGAGAATCGGCTGCGCCACTTCCAGCCGCATCGGCGGGTTGACGGCGTTGATGTCGAGCAGGTTCGGTTTCGGGCCGATGAAGGACACCAGCGACATCACGATGTTCTCGCGGATCGGGTCGATCGGCGGGTTGGTGACTTGCGCGAACAACTGCTTGAAGTAGTTGTAGAGCGGCTTGTTCTTGTCCGACAACACCGCCAGCGGTGAGTCGTTGCCCATCGAACCAGTGCCTTCCTCGCCGGCCTGCGCCATCGGGCTGAGCAGGAATTTCAGGTCTTCCTGCGTGTAGCCGAAGGCCTGCTGGCGGTCGAGCAAGGTTTCGGTGAAGGCCGACGGTTCGGCCTCGACCGGAATGTCGTCGAGCTTGACGCGCACGCTCTCGATCCACTGCCGGTACGGCTTGGCGCTGGCGAACTGGTTCTTCAGTTCTTCGTCTTCGATGATGCGGCCCTGCTCCAGGTCAATCAGCAACATCTTGCCCGGCTGCAGGCGCCACTTCTTGACGATGCGGTTCTCGGGAATCGGCAACACGCCCGACTCTGACGCACCCACGACAAGGCCGTCGTCGGTGACGATGTAGCGCGTGGGGCGCAGGCCGTTGCGGTCCAGCGTGGCCCCGATCTGGCGGCCATCGGTGAAGACCATCGCGGCCGGGCCGTCCCACGGCTCCAACATGGCCGCGTGGTATTCGTAGAACGCGCGGCGGCGTTCGTCCATCGTGCTGTGCTGTTCCCAGGCCTCGGGGATCATCATCATCGCGGCGTGGGCCAGCGAGTAGCCGCTCATCGTCAGCAGTTCCAGCGCGTTGTCGAAGGTGGCGGTATCAGACTGGCCTTCGAAACTGATCGGGTAGAGCTTTTTCAAATCATCACCGAGCACCGGCGACTTCATCACGCCCTCGCGCGCACGCATCCAGTTGAAGTTGCCTTTGACGGTGTTGATCTCGCCGTTGTGCGCCACCATGCGGTACGGGTGCGCCAGCGGCCACTCAGGAAAGGTGTTGGTGCTGAAACGTTGGTGCACCAGGGCCAGCGCCGAGGTCACGCGCGGGTCGGACAAATCCTTGTAATACGTGCCCACCTGGCCGGCCAGCAACAGGCCTTTGTAGATCACGGTGCGGCAACTCATGCTCGGCACGTAGTACTCGCGGCTGTGCGTGAGCTTGAGGGCCTGGATGGCGCTGGACGCCGTCTTGCGGATCACGTAGAGCTTGCGCTCCAGCGCGTCGGGCACGATCACGTCGGGGCCGCGGCCGATGAAAATTTGCCGGATCACCGGCTCCTTCGCGCGCACCGTGGGCGACATCGGCAGCTCGCCGTCCACCGGCACATCGCGCCAACCCAGCAGCACCTGGCCTTCGGCAATCACGGCACGTTCCAACTCTTGCTCGCAGGCCTGGCGCGAGGCGTGTTCCTTTGGCAAGAAGATGATACCCACGCCGTACTCGCCGGGCTGCGGCAGTTCCACGCCCTGCGCTGCCATCTCGGAGCGGTAGAACTCATCGGGTATCTGGATCAGGATGCCGGCACCGTCGCCCATCAGCTTGTCGGCCCCGACCGCGCCGCGGTGGTCGAGGTTTTCCAGAATCTTCAAGCCCTGCTCGACGATGCTGTGTGCCTTGTGGCCCTTGATGTGGGCGACGAAGCCGACCCCGCAGGCATCGTGCTCGTGGGCGGGGCTGTAAAGGCCGAACTCGGCGGCCTGACGCAGTTGTTCTGGGGTGGTGGCCCCGGTCACGGTTTGATGCATGACGCGCTCCGAATCGGTTGGACTGGGCGAAAGAATACTGCACCGCAGCATGGGGTTCAAGCGCGATTAAATAGGGTCTGACTCGAATTTTATTGACAGGTGTGAATTTTGAAGTTATTTGGGGACAGAGTCAAATTTGGCCCCGAGAATTTCCTGCCGGACGGCCTCCTTTCAACGGCTGGGTTCGGCGCGTCGTGTGCCGGCTCAGTGACGCCGTGAACGCCGAATCGCCCAGCGGCCAGCCTTTGAGAAGGGCGTGGCGTATTTCCAGCGTCTGCTGCGGTGAGTTGCCGCTGGACAGCAGTTGGCGGTGCGCCGCCTCGCGCTCGAACGGCGTGTTGCCCAAGCGCCAGAATCCAGCGTGTTCGGTGATCAGCGGGTCTTGTCGCTGACCCCCATGGTGGCTGGCACTCGACCAGGCCTGATCGGCGGCAGCGACCGAGTCCGTCGACTCCACGAAACACAGGCAACTCAGCAAGTGCTGCGCCGAGTCGATCACCGTGCTGCGAAATCGGCCCTCCCAGGGTGAGCCCGACGCCGCGTGGCGCTGGTTGTAGTCGCCGACGAAGCGGCGCCCCAGCGACTGAACCATGCGGCTCAGCGAGTCCGCGGCCGGCGGGGTGACCAGCAGCACCGCCTCGTTGTCGACCAGCGCATAGGCATGGACCGCGACGCCTGCCTGGTCTGCCGCCACGCGCAATGCAGCCAGATAGCTCTGCGCGTCTTGGGGCGATGTGAACACGGCCTGCCCGCTGCGGCCGCGCTGCATCAACAGGTGCACATGGCCGGCGATTGACAGGCGGGGCAAACGTGCCATCAGGCGCAAGTAGTCAGTACTCGCTGCGCTTCAAAACAGCGTCAGGCCTGTGAGCCGCAGATGCTCTTTCAAGGCAAAGCGGTCGGTCATGCCGGCAATGTAGTCGGCCACGGCGCGGGCGCGAACCGGCTGCTTTGCAAAGTCGGCTGGCATTTGGGCCGCGTCGTCCATGTAGGCATTGAACAGATCGCGAATCACCCGCTTGGCTCGCTCGGTGGTGTCGGTGACCTGTGGGTGCCGGTACAGGTTTTCGCGCAGGAAGCGCTTCAGCGCGGCGCTGCGTTCGAGCATCGGCGGGCTGAACTGCAGCAGCGGCGGCATGCGGCGCGCATCGTCAGCGCTTTCGGGTCTTGAAGCAAGCAAGGCCGACTGCGTGGCGGCGATCACGTCGTAAACCTGATCGCACAACATGCGACGAATGGTTTCGAACAAGGTGCGGCGTGCCGATAAGGCGGGAAATTCATTGGCCACAGCATCGAGGTAGCCCGCGACCAAGGGCACCTCGGCGAGCTGCGTGACGCTGAGCAAGCCCGATCTCACACCGTCATCGATGTCGTGCGCGTTATAGGCGATCTCGTCGGCCAGGTTGCACAGTTGCGCTTCCAGGCTGGGTTGGGTGCGGTCTAGAAACCGCTGCGCCACGCCTTGCGGTTCAGCCGCCACCAAGCGTTCGGCAGTGCGGCGCGAGCAGTGTTTCAAAATGCCTTCACGCGTCTCGAAGCTGAGGTTCAGGCCGTCGTACATCGGGTAGCGCTCTTCCAGCGTGTCCACCACGCGCAGGCTTTGCAGGTTGTGCTCGAAGCCGCCGGCAGACGGATCGGCTTGGCGCAGGCTGGCGTCCAGCGCGTCTTGCCCGGCGTGGCCGAAGGGCGTGTGGCCGAGGTCGTGCGCCAGCGCTATCGCCTCGACCAGATCTTCATTCAAGCCCAGCGCGCGGGCGATCGAACGGCCCAGTTGCGCGACTTCCAGCGAGTGCGTCAGGCGCGTGCGGAACAGGTCGCCTTCGTGGTTCAGAAACACCTGGGTCTTGTAGACCAGCCTGCGAAACGCGGTGCTGTGGACAATGCGGTCGCGGTCGCGCTGAAAGTCGTTGCGGGTCGGGGCCGCAGGCTCGGGGTGGCGACGGCCCCGGCTCAATTCAGGCCGGCTGGCGTAGGGCTTCAGCATCGGTGCAGCCCGCCTGAGGCGGTCAGCTTCGCGCTTCGATCACCTGGCGAACCAGTGCGTCGGGTGCCGCGTGAACCCCGGCGCGCCCGGGTTGTTCGATCAGCACGAAGCGCAGCTCGCCGGCCTGCGCCTTCTTGTCATGCCGCATCAGTTCCAGGTAGCGATCGACACCCAGCGCGGGGCCACACACCGGCAAGCCGGCTCGCTCGATCAGCGCGGCCAGACGCTGCGCATAGGCGGCGTCGATCATGCCGAGCCGGGCCGACAGCTCAGCCGCCATCACCATGCCGCAGCCCACCGCCTCGCCGTGCAGCCACTCGCCGTAGCCCAGGCCCGTCTCGATGGCGTGGCCGAAGGTGTGGCCGAAATTCAGGATCGCGCGCAAGCCGCTCTCGCGCTCGTCCTGCCCGACCACCCAGGCCTTGATTTCGCACGATCGTTTCACGGCATGCGCCAGCGCTGCCGGGTCGCGGGCCAGCAGTGCGTCGAGCTTGTGCTCGATCCAGGTCAGGAATGCAGCGTCGGCAATCGGGCCGTACTTGATCACCTCGGCCAGGCCGGCCGACAACTCACGCTGCGGCAAGGTCGCGAGCGTGTCGAGATCGGCAATCACGCGCAGCGGCTGGTTGAACACGCCGATCATGTTCTTGCCCAGCGGGTGGTTGATGGCCGTCTTGCCGCCGACGGACGAGTCGACCTGTGCCAACAACGTGGTCGGCACTTGCACATACGGCACGCCGCGCATGTAGCAAGCCGCCGCGAAGCCCGTCATGTCGCCGATCACGCCGCCGCCCAGCGCGAACAGCACCGTTTTGCGGTCGCACACCGAGCCCAGCAAGGCGTCGAAAACAAGGTTCAGCGTCGGCCAGTCTTTGTGCACCTCGCCGTCGGGCAACTCGATGCGCTGCACCCGCGCGTAGCGGCCCTGCAAAGCGGCAGCCAAGCGATCAGCGTAGAGCGGTGCCACCGTGCTGTTGGTGACGATCACCGCCACCGCAGCCGCAGGCAAATCTTGGTAGGTTTCAGGCTGGCCGAGGATGCCGGAGCCGATCAGAATGTCGTAGCCCCGGTCGGCCAGATCGATGTGCACACGTTCGACTTCGAGGTTCATCGCCGAAGTGTACGGGCGTGGCTAGCGGTGCTACGGCGGCCCCGGGAACGCGTCGATCGGCGAAGGCACGCTGGCCGGGTCGACCACACCGGCCAGTTCGAGCTGCATCAGGATCATGTTGACCAGCGTGTTCACCGAGGGGCGGCCCGTTTCGACCACGAAGTGGGCCGCCTTCCGATACAGCGGGTGGCGTGTGGCGTACATCTCGCGCAGTCGCGCGAGCGGGTCGGCGACCTGCAACAGCGGCCGCTTGGAGTCATGCCGCAAGCGGCGGAACAGTTCCTCCGGCGTGGAGCGCAGGTAGATGCAGTGCGTGTGCGCGAGCAGCAGGTCTCGGTTCTCAGGCCGCAACACGATGCCGCCGCCGGTGGCGATCACGCCATGCGTGCTGGCGAGCAACTCGGTCAGCATCGACGACTCGACATCCCGAAAGCGGTCTTCACCTTCCTGCTCGAAGAAGGCCCGAATCGGGCAGCCGAGCCTGCGTTCGATTTCAGCGTCGGTGTCGACGAACGGGATATCGAGCCGGCGCGCAAGGTGCCGGCCCACGGTGGACTTGCCACCGCCGGGCATGCCGACCAGGGCGATCGAAAGCGTCACTCAGTTCGGGTTGGTGCAACTCGGCGCAAAGCCGTAAGGGCTGACCGCGTACGCTGGTGCGACGTCCTTGTTCTTCAACGATGCAGCGTCAACCGGAACCGGCGCGACGAGGTAAGTTGCGCGGCCTTCGGTTCCGGAGACCCCGGAAGCCGCCACGGTGATCTTGGCAACGACCCAAGACCCAAAGCTCTTCGCATACTGCAACTGAAGTTCAACCGTTCCATCGGATCGGGTCTTGGTTTGCAGCAGGGACACACTCACATCGGACTTCCCTGGATCCAAACGGCCGCTGCCGTTTGCGTCTTCCCCGATTTCGAGAACGCCATTTCGATTCGTATCTTCATTGGTGCAGACTGCCTTGTCGCCAATGACTGGAGGAATCTCAGGGATTGGGGCAATCGCGGGAATCGGTGGAACAGCCTTGGGATCAGCCGCTACCCCCGGAACTCCAGGCACTCCTGGAACCAAAATTTTGACCCATCTGTCGCCGACAAAATCGTAGAAGCCCTTGCGGTACTGCGGAAGATCCACGGAGACGGCAATGTTCACGTCCGGCTTGGCGACGCCCGCGGAATCGACAACGGTGACAACAAACTTCTTAACGTAAGTCAACTCATTGACGATGATCAGCTCGTTGGTTCCAATCGACACGCCCAAGGGCTCAGAAGTGACTGTCAGCGTGACACGACTGGCGTTGGCACAGACAGTCACTTTGCCCGACGCGTCGTATGGGTCGGCGGCCGCTTCTGCGTCCGATTTGTAGTAGCAGGCTCGAACTGTGACGCCGTTGGTCGGACTCGAGCGCGCAGCGGGCACATAGGATGTGGTCGTTACTCCATTGATATCGCTGTAAAGGGTCGTGGTACCGGTTGTGAACGAGCCACCGATCGAGGCAAGGTCTCCATCCAAATCGAAGCGCACCCGAACGTTCTTGATCGGCAGGTTGTTCGAGCCAAGAAACAGAGCGCGAATTTCTGATCGATTGGTGCTCGCGTTGACGAGATTGGTGCCCACCACACTGGGACTTGCCGACACCGACGCTGATGCAATCGTGGCCGCCACGGATGGAATCGTGCTTGCCGCTTGCACTTGTAGCGACTGCGAATCCGAACTGCCGCCGGCAGTGGCCGAAACGTCATAGGTGGCGGCCGTAGCAGGTGCTGTGTAGGCGAACTCGAAGTCACCGTTCACGCCAGTCTTGCCGGTCGCCTCGACAGGGCTCAACCCCGCGGCGACGACATGGATGTCCTGGTCGGACATCGGATTGCCGGTTTGGTCAGTCAGGCGGTATTGAACCTTGCCAGCCTTGCCGGGTTCGATCACCGATGGAGCCAGCGTGCCTGTGAGCTTCGCACCGAAGACCTGCACAGTTGCGGTCTTGGTGACCGAACCCGATGTAACCGTCAGCGTGATAACGCGGTTGGCTCGGTTGGCGCCGACGGTCAAAGTCGACTGGAGTTTTCCGTCGGCCCCTGTCACGCTGGCCGCCGTGGTCACGATTGAATCACTGTCAGCACCCACCACGAGCTTCGCACCAGCAATGGTGCTGCGAGCAGCGTCGAGCGCCGTGGTGGTGATGATGACGCTGTCGGAGCCCGTGTTGGCCACGCTACTCTTGCTTAGCTGCACGATGAGATCAACCGTCGGGCTCACACTCGTAGTACTCGGCCCTGCGGAGGGGTCAAACGGAGACGTTCCAGATTCACCTCCACCCCCACCACAAGCCACCACAAATGAAATCAGCAACAGCGATGCAAGTCGTTTCAGCATGGTCATCTCAAAATCGAAAAGTTTTGTCGCTTGCGAATCGGAAATCAACGCGCTGCCGAACGGTCAGACACCACCTTCGGCGTCAGGAAAATCAGCAATTCGGTCTTGTTGACAGTTCGCGATTTCGTTTTGAACAGGTTGCCCAGATAAGGCACGTCGCCGAGGAACGGCACCTTCACCTCGTCGGTTCGGTCCACTTGCTCGAAGATGCCGCCGATGACCACGGTTCCGCCGTTCTCGACCAGCACCTGTGTCTTCACCGACTTGGTGTTGATGGAAGGAATGCCGCCTGTGACCGCTCCCACGCTGTCTTTCTTGACTTCGACATCCAGAATCACATTGCCCTCGGGCGTGATCTGCGGCGTGACTTCAAGCTTCAGGGTGGCGTCGATGAACTCGACCGACGTGGCACCGCTGGACGTCGCCTTTTGATACGGAATTTTCGTGCCCTGGCTGATGACCGCTTTGATCTGGTCGGCAGTGATGAGCCTGGGGCTGGAAACCACCTTGCCGCGACCGTCTGACTCGAGGGCAGAAATTTCAAGGTTCAAGAAGCGGTTGGCCGTGGCACCGAACAACGACAGCGCGAACGTGGCAGCGTCGAACCCGCCCTGTGCGCTGGCCGGTAGATTGACGAACTGGGTGTCTGAAAAAGGCAGGCTGGTGCCGCTGATTTGCTGGGTTTGGCCACCGACTGCGTTCAGGTTTCCGCCAATCGTCACCCGGGTGTCACCGCCAAGACCGTAGCCAGGCGTCCCGCCGCGCACGCCGCGCAGGTCGGAGGCACCCAGCCTGACGCCCAAAGATCGGCCGAATTTGTCGTCGGCTTCGACGATGCGGGCCTCGATCAACACCTGGCGCACCGGAATGTCGATCTTGGTGATCATGGCTTGAATCTCTTCAAGCTTGGACGGAATGTCGCTGACAAACAGTTGGTTGGTGCGCGTCTCGAATATGACGCTGCCGCGTGGGGACAGGATGCGGCTCGGGTTGCTGTTGCCGCCTCCGCCCTGGCTGGCGGTTTGCCCGCTCAAGCCCTTGGCCACTTCTTCGGCCTTGGTGTAGTTCAGTTGAAACGACTGGGTCCGCACTGGCTCCAGTGCCGCAATCTGCGATTTCGATTCGAGTTCGGCCTTCTCCTTCGCGGCCAGTTCGTCCTTGGGCGCAATCAGGATCACGTTGCCGGATTTGCGCAAGCCCAGGCCCTTGGCCTGCATGATGATGTCCAGCGCCTGGTCCCACGGCACGTCTTTGAGTCGAAGCGTGACATTGCCCGTCACGGTGTCGCTGGTGACGACGTTGAAGTTGGTGAAGTCGGCAATCACCTGCAACAGAGCGCGAACCTCGATGTTCTGGAAGTTCAGCGACAACTTTTCGCCGGCATACCCGGGCCCCTGGGTGAGCTTGTTGGGATCGAGTTTTTGGGCCCGAACTTCGAGCACGAACTGGTTGTCGCTTTGATAAGCGCTGTGCTCCCACGAGCCACGCGGCTCGACCACCATGCGCACCTTGTCGCCCACTTGCGAGGTGGTGATGAATTGAACCGGCGTGCCGAAATCGGTCACATCCAGCCGCCGACGCAAGCTGTCAGGCAAAGTGGAACGAAGAAACTCGACCACCAGGCCTTTGCCTTGTTGTCGAATGTCGACGCCGACCTGGTTGTTCGGCAAGTCGACCACCACGCGGCCCGCGCCGTCAGCGCCCTTGCGAAAATCGATTTCTTTCAGCGCCAATGAGGTGGCATTGGCACTTTCCGCAAAGCGCGTCGTCTGGGCCGGCGCATTGGCAGCCTCTGGCGCGCCGCCTGCATCCAGGATCAACAACAGCGCCTTGCCTTGCAACTGCGCCCGATAGTTGGTCGGTTGCTTGAGATTGAGCACGAGCCGGGTTCGTTCACCGGATTGCGCCACGCTGACCGAGCGTAGGTTTCCCTGGTTGATTTCAATGGTCGATTTGCCCAGCGCACTGCCCACGCCGGGAAGGTCGATGGCAATGCGTGGCGGCGTTTGAACCGTGAAGCCCGCAGGCACCGCCGTCAGCGCCTCAGACAACTCGATGCGCACCACCTCGGCACCGGCTTGCTGGGTGCTGTTGATCGACTGGATGGCGTTTTGCGCCATGACCTGAAAAGACGCGCCCAAGACCAACGCGAGCGCTCCCAGGCGGGACCGCAAGTTACCCATCATTCTTTTCTCCTGAATGCTCTTCATCGCGTTTTCTCCTGGAGCTGGATCGCACTGGTGCGCTCGATCCATTCGCCCGCCGCATCCTGAACGATCTCTCTCAGAGAAACATCGGTCTCGGAAATCTTGGTGATCTTTCCGTAGTTCTGTCCCAAGTAGTCACCCACCTTCACGTTGTGCAGCAGGTTGTCGACCCGCATGAAAGCGTATTGGCGGCCTTGCTTCATCACGCTGCCCACCATGCTCATGCTGTCGAGCGGGTAAGCCTCGAGCGGCTCTTTGCGGCGATTGATTTCTGCCGACACCAACGAGTTGGGTTGCCGCGCCTCCTGCTTCAACGCCACCGTCAGCTTCTGGGTGCTGAACGGCTCGACGCCGTCTACCGATGCATACGGCTGTGGGTTGAATTTTTTCGGTGCGTTGAGCGGCAGCACGCTTGGCTTGACTTCGCGCTTTTGCTGCTCCATCCACTGTTGCAATTCGTCTTGCTCGTCGGCACAACCCGTCGCCAGCATAACCAGGCCCGCGGCTGCGAGAGCACATGAAAAACGCCCCAAAAGGCGGCTCATTTCTTGTCTCCCGGTTTCGCCTTCTCGGCGTTCTTTCGGATTTGCTCCAGTTCGGCCGAGTCGAGATAACGGTAGGTCCGGGCCGTGGCGTCCATCGACAAGACGCCCGACGAATCTTTGGTGCCAGCGATGTTCATGTTGTGAAGCGTCACGATGCGCGACAGGTTCGCCACGTCGGCGGCGAACGCGCCGATGTCGTGGTACCGGCCCGTCACGCGAATGGCAATCGGCAGCTCGGCGTAATAGTCTTTCACCAGCACCTGACCAGGGCGGAACAACTCGAACTGCAGGCCGCGTCCCAAGCCAGCCTGGTTGATGTCAGACAGCAGCGCGTCCATCTCGGCCTTGCCGGGCAACTGCTTTTCCAATTGGGTCACGTACTCTTCAACCTGCAGCTTCTGCTTGCGCAATTCACTCAGGTTGACCGCCTGCGCCAGCTTGGCCCGGTAATCCTGTTTCAGCGCGGGTTCCTTTGCACGCACCGCGTCCAACTCGTCCTGCGCGGCGGACAAAGACAGGAACCAGCCGACCGCCACCACCAAGACGCCGAGCAGCAACCACGTGGCAGCTTTGGGTAACATGGGCCACTGGCCGGGCTCGTTCCAATTGAGCCCGCGAAACTGCGCCGCCGCGCCGTCGAACATCGAGTTGAGATCTGCGTTGAGCGCTTTTTTCTGGGTTGCCATATCAAGCTCAGGCTTTCTTCGCCACTGCGGCCGGGGGAGCGCTTGCAGGCTTGCCAGCAGGGGCGACGTCAGTCGGGAGCGCCGGCTTGTCCTGCGGCCGTTTGACGGTCACACGAACTGAAAAATCGAACAGGCGCTTTTGTTCGCGATTGGCCGTTTGCACGGTCGACGCTTTGATCTCGACCAGCTCAGGCTTGACCAGCCACTCGGAGTTGTAGGCGGTGTTGCGCAGAAATTCCGAAACGCGCTCGTTTGTCTGGGCAATGCCGCTCACGCTCAACACCTGGCCGTCTTGCTTGACCGCCGTGAAGTACACGCCTTCGGGTGTCTGGCGCACCAACTCATTCAGAACATGGACCGGCACGTTGCGGTCGATCTGCAGGTCTTCGACCGCTTTTTGCCGTGCCTTCAGGGATTCGATTTCAGCACGCAGTGTCGCGATGTCCTTGATCTGGATCTCGAGTTTGCTGATCTCGGCACCGAGGAACTGGTTGCGTTGCTGCTGCGCCGAAGTCATTTGCTGCAGCACCAGGTACCCGACGCCGACCGCAACCAGGCCCGCTGCCGCGGCAACCGCCAAGCCGGCGAAATAGGCGATTTTCTTGCGCTTGCGCTTTTCTTCGCGGTGCGGAAGCAGGTTGATGAGGATCACTGCATGAACCTCCGCATCGCCAGGCCGCAGGCCGTGAGATAAGACGGAGCCTCGCGCCGAAGCTTGCTTTCGCGCACCGCGCTGCCGAGCTTCATGTTGTCGAAGGGGTTGACCACCATCGAGGCGAAGCCGGTGAGTTCCGTAACACGGTCTTTCAGCCCGGGCAGGGTGGCGGTGCCGCCCGCCAGCATCACGTAATGAACCTTGTGATGCGGTGTGCTGGTGAAAAAGTACTGCAAGGCGCGGCCGATTTCTTGCGACAGGCTGTCCACGAACGGCGCCAGGATCGAGGTGTCATAGTCATCGGGCAAGTCGGCCGCCAGCTTTTTCTGCTCGGCTTCCTCGAACGAAAAACCATACTGGCGCGAAATGAGCTGGGTCAGTTGAGATCCGCCAAACGCCTGGTCTCGGTCGTACAACATTTCGTCGTCGCGCAACACCTTAAGGCTGGTGGTGTCGGCACCGATCTCGAACAAGGCGACTAAGGCGTCCTTGCCGGCATTGGGCAGAGCGTCAATCACACGGCCCATGGCCAGCCGAGACGCGTGCGACTCGATGTCGAGCACCATCGGCTTGAGGCCCGCCGCCTCTGCGAGGCCTTGCCGGTCCTGGACACGGTCTTTGCGCGACGCCGCAATCAGCACCTCGACATCACCCACCGACGTGGCGCTCGGGCCGATCACGCAAAAATCCAGGCTCACTTCATCGAGGGAAAAGGGGATGTACTGGTTAGCCTCGGTCTCGACCTGAAGTTCCAGCTCTTCATCGCGCAAACCGGCCGGAAGCATGATTTTTTTGGTGATCACGGCCGATTGAGGCATGGCCATCACCACGTGCTTGGTCCGGGTGCCGCTCTTGGAGACGACCCGCTTGACGGCATCGGCCACTTCGTCGAATTTCTCGATCTGCCCGTCGGTGATCCAGCCCTTCGCAAAGCTTTCAGAAGCAAAACGTTCGAGCACATATTCGCCCGACGCATCCTGCCCCAGTTCGACCAGCTTGACGCTCGACGAACTGATGTCCAACCCGATCATTGGCGGATGCTTGCGGCCCAACAAGGTGTCAAGAAAGCTCACGGCGCTTTTCTCCCAACGCCCGCCAAATAGCGCCGGCACTGTTAATAAGTTACTTGAATGCTAGCAGTAAAGCCATTGAACGAAATAGAAAAATCCCGTTTTCACAACTCGCTCGCGTGGCAAAACACACGCCTGCAGTGACTCAGTTTGTCGGCACTTTATGGTCAGCACTGAGCGAACAATCAGCGTGTTGGCAAGCCGTTCGAGAACGAGGGCCTTGGCCGCAGATCCGCTTTCTATAATTCGGCTCTGCAACGTTGGAGTTTCATGAGCGAATCCGAGCGCGCGAGCCAGACCTCCGCTGGCACCACGCCTTCCCGTCAAGCCCGCGGCGCACCTCCCGGCTGGGCAGCGTGGGCTGTGCGGGTCGCGGCCTGGCTGTTCGGACTCGCCGCAGCCGGTGCAGTTTCGGTGTTGATGGTCGTGGCCATGGCGCTTGCGGTGGCCTATCCGAACCTTCCCGAACTCAGCGGGTTGATCGACTATCGGCCCAAGCTCCCGATGCACATCTACTCTGCCGACGGGGTGATGCTTGGCGAATACGGTGATGAGCGGCGCAACTTCACGCCCATCGCGCAGATTCCCAAAGTGATGAAGGACGCTGTGCTGGCATCGGAGGACGCGCGCTTCTACCAACACAGCGGCGTGGACATCAAAGGCGTGCTGCGCGCCGGCCTGGCGCAGTTCAGCCGCTCACGCAGCCAGGGCGCGTCGACGATCACGATGCAGGTCGCGCGCAATTTCTACCTGTCTTCCGAGAAAACCTACACGCGCAAGATTTACGAAATGCTGCTGGCCTTCAAGATGGAAAGCCTGCTGAGCAAAGATCAGATTCTTGAGGTTTACATGAATCAGATCTTTTTGGGCCAGCGCGCATACGGCTTCGCATCGGCAAGCGAAATCTATTTCGGCAAGCCGTTGAAGGACATTACCGTGGCCGAAGCGGCCGTGTTGGCCGGCCTGCCCCAGGCACCGTCGGTCTACAACCCCATCAGCAATCCGGAACGCGCTTTGAAGAGCCAGCGGCTCATCATCGACCGCATGCTCGAGAACAACTTCATCAGCGCCGAGCAGCGCGAGGCGGCCCGCGCCCAACCTCTCAAGTACCGCGTTCCTGCCGACCTGCCGGTGCATGCCGAATATGTGGCGGAAGTGGCGCGCCAACTCATCTTCAGCCAGTACGGCGAGGCGGCCTACACACGCGGATTGAACGTCACCCTCACGCTGAATTCGGCGCAGCAGATGGTGGCTTACCACGCTCTGCGCAAGGGCATCATGGACTATGAGCGTCGCCAAGTCTATCGCGGTCCCGAGGCGTACATCGACCTGCCTGCCAAGGCCAAGGACATCGACGGCCGCATTGCCGACGCCTTGCAGGACCACCCGGACAACGACGAGTTGAAAGCGGCGGTGGTGTTGGAGGCCGGCCCCCGGAAAGTAGTCGCCGTTCTGCAAAGCGGCGACTCCGTCACCATCACCGGCGAGGGGCTGCGCCCTGCCACGTCGGGACTTTCCGACAAGGCCAATTCGAAGACGCAGATTCGCGCGGGGGCAGTGATCCGGCTGGTCAAAAATGCCAAGGGCGACTGGACCATCACCCAGCAGCCCGAGGTCGAGGGCGCGTTTATTGCACTTGACCCGCGCAACGGGGCGGTGCGTGCGATGGTGGGCGGCTTCGACTACTCAAAAAGCAAGTTCAACCATGCGACCCAGGCCTGGCGCCAGCCGGGATCGAGCTTCAAGCCCTTCATCTATTCGGCAGCGCTTGAGAAAGGCTTCACACCAGCGACCGTGATCAACGATGCTCCGCTTTTCTTCGACGCCGCCGCCACGGGCAGCCAGCCTTGGGAACCGAAGAACTACGACGGCAAATTCGAAGGCCCGATGAGCATGCGCACCGGTTTGGCAAAGTCGAAAAACATGGTGTCGATTCGCATCTTGCAATCCGTCGGGCCGGAGTACACGCAGAGTTGGATCACGCGCTTCGGCTTCGACGCCGACCGACACCCCGCGTATTTGACGATGGCGCTCGGCGCAGGGTCGGTCACGCCAATGCAGATGGCAGCGGGCTATGCGGTGTTTGCGAATGGCGGCTACCGTGTCAACCCCACCTTGATCGCCAAGGTGACGGACAGCAAGGGCAATGTCATCAACGAAGCGCGTGAAATGGTGCTCGACGAATCGCAGCGCACCATCGACACCCGCAACGCTTTCATCATGAGCAGCCTGTTGCAGGAAGTGACCCGCCGCGGCACCGCAGCCAAGGCGCAAGCCGAACTCAAGCGCACCGACATCTACGGAAAAACCGGCACCACCAACGACTCTCTCGACACCTGGTTTGCCGGCTTCCAGCGCAGCCTGGTGGCGGTGGTGTGGATGGGCTACGACACACCTCGCAAACTGGGCGACAAGGAAACCGGTGGAAGCCTGTCGCTGCCGGTGTGGATCGACTTCATGCGCCAGGCGCTCAAAGGCGTGCCGCTGCAGGAGCCTTCGGCACCCGAAGGCGTCGTCAACTTGAACGGTGAGTGGTACTACGAGGAATACACCCGCGGAACCGGCGTCAGGAGCCTTGGGCTGGAAGATAAGATGCCCACCGCACCGAGCGAGGACGAGAAAAACAGCATCCTCGACTTGTTCCGGCGTTGATCAAACGGGTTTGAACAGCACTTGAGCGGCGGCCTGCGCGGTGGCGCATGTGGACAGCACGTCGAAGAAATCGCGGCCATCTTTGGTGTCCAGCCAGCGCCCGCTGGCATGCTTGAAATGAAATCCGCCGGCGCGCGCGGCCAGCCACAACTCCTGCAAGGGCGGCTGGGTGTTGAGAATGATCTTGCTGCCGTTTGGAAAGCTGAGTTCCAGCAGGCCGCCAGTGCGGTGCGAGTCGATGTCGATCACGTCGGTTTGCAGCCAGCGGTCCACTGCAGCCTCGACGCTGTCCAGCACCGCTGCGGTTCGGGCAAGGTAGTCGCTGTCGGTCAGCGGTGTGGCGGCGAGTTCGAAGCCCATGATCGGTAAAATTCCAGCGATGTTGAAAAGCCCTCGAAGTTTAGTCTTGCCCACGATGTGGATGACGCTGGCAGGCTCTTTGCTGGCCTTGATGATCGGCCTGGTTTCGGCCTGCGGCCAAAAGGGCCCCCTGACGCTGGCCACCACCCCCGTGCCTGCGTCCCTGCCTGCGTCCGCACCCGCGCGCTGATCGCGAGGGGGTCAAGCTAGAGCCGGCCTTCCTCGGCCGCATGACAGGCGATCTTCACGCCCCGGATGCCCAGCAACGCAGGCCGCTCGGCCTTGCAGCGCGCGTTCGCCAGCGGGCAGCGCGGGTGAAACGAACAGCCGCTGGGCGGGTTCAGCGGGTTCGGTACCTCGCCCTGTACCGGCGTGCGGGCACGGCCGGACATGTGAATGTCGGGAATCGCGTCGAGCAACATGCGCGTGTACGGGTGCCGCGCGCTGCGGCTCTCGGGCGCGAAGAGCCGGGGCTTGTCGGCCAGTTCCACCAGCCGTCCGAGGTACATCACGCCCACCTGATCGCTCACGTGCCGAACCACGGCCAGGTTGAGCGAGATGAACAGATAGGTCAGGCCCTGCTTGCGCTGCAGGTCTTTCATGATGTTGAGCACCTGCGCCTGCACCGACACGTCGAGCGCCGAGGTGGGTTCGTCGCAAACCAAAAACTCGGGTTGCGTGGCGAGCGCGCGCGCGATGGAGATGCGCTGGCGCTGACCGCCCGAGAACTGATGCGGATACTTCTCCACGTCGGCAGCGGCCAGGCCCACCGACAGCAGCAGCTCACCGACACGCGCCCGCAGGTCGCTTGCGTTCGCAACCAGGCCATGCTCGGTCAGCGGTTCAGACACGATGTCCAGCACCGTCCAGCGCGGGTTCAGGCTGGCATACGGATCTTGAAAAATCATCTGCATGCGCCGCCGCAAAGCCGATGCGTCGGTGCCTTTGAGCGTGCTGGCGATGTCGATGCCGTCGAACCGAACCTCGCCCGCGGTGGGTGCGTACAAGCCCACCAGCAGGCGCGCCACGGTGCTCTTGCCGCAACCCGATTCACCGACCAGGGCCAGCGTCTTGCCACGCTCGACGCTGAAGCTCACACCGTCCACCGCAAGCACGTACTGCCGCGGCTTGCCCTCGACCACACGGTTCAGCCAGGGGGCCGACACGTCGAATGTCTTGGCCAGGTCGCGCACCTCGACCAGCGGGCCTTGCGCGCTCATGCGCCGTCTTTCAGTGGCACGTCACGCAGCCAGCAAGCGGCGCGCGTGGGGCCTGCCGGCAGCAAGTCGGGACGCTCGGCGCGGCAGCGGTCGAAGGCTTTCGTGCAACGCGGGTTGAACGCACATCCGCTCGGAATCGCCGTCAGGCGCGGCATGGCGCCGTCGATCTGCAACAGCCGTTCACGGTCTTCGTCCATTGCCGGGATCGAGCCCATCAAGCCGACGGTGTAAGGATGGGCCGGTGTGTGAATCACATCGTGCACCGGCCCGATCTCGGCGATGCGCCCGGCATACATCACCGCCACGCGGTCGCAGGTTTCAGCGATGACACCCATGTCGTGCGTGATCAGCATCACCGCCGCGCCATGCTCTTTGCACAGCCGCTTGAGCAGGGAAATGATCTGCGCCTGGATCGACACGTCGAGTGCCGTGGTGGGCTCGTCGGCCACGATCAGCTTCGGCTCGGCGGCCAGCGCCAGCGCGATCACCACCCGCTGTCGCATCCCGCCGGAAAACTGGTGCGGGTACTGGTCGATGCGCTGCCCTGCGGCCTGGATGCCGGTTTCTTCAAGCAATTTGATGGCACGCGTGCGCGCGTCTTGTGCGCTGACCGGCAGGTGCGCCCGAATGGTTTCGACCAATTGCCGGCCGATGGTGTACAGCGGGTTCAGCGAGGTGAGCGGATCTTGAAAAATGGCACCGATGCTGCGGCCACGCACCTTGCGCATTTGCTCGTACGGCAGGTTGTCGATGCGACGACCGTCGAAGCGAATCTCGCCCCCGGCCACGCGGCCGGGCGGGTCGAGCAAACCGATGATGGCCGCGCCGGTCAGCGACTTGCCGGCCCCCGACTCACCCACCACTCCCAAAATTTCACCCGGCGCGATGGCGAACGAAATGTCGTCCAGCGCGACGAGGGTGCCGTGGCGGGACGGGAACTCCACCCGCAGGTGGTCGACTTCGAGCAGGGCGGAGGTCATCAGCGCAAACGCGGGTTCAACGCATCGCGCAGCCAGTCGCCCAGCAGGTTCACGCTCAGCGCAATCAGCACCAAGACTGCGCCGGGAAAAATGGTGATCCACCATTCACCGGAAAACAGAAAATCATTGCCGACGCGAATCAGCGTACCCAGCGACGGCGAAGTGGGCGACATGCCGACGCCCAGAAACGACAGCGTCGCCTCGATGATGATGGCGGTGGCGATTTGAATCGTCGCCAGCACCATCACCGGGCCCAGCACGTTGGGCAGCACATGCCGCCGCATGATGCGCAGCGACGTCACACCGATCACCCGTGCGGCCTGCACGTATTCCTTGTTGCGCTCGACCAGGGTCGAGCCACGAACGGTGCGCGCGTACTGCACCCATCCCGGCAAGGCGATGGCCACGATGAGCACGACAAAGGCCAAGGCGTCTTGCGCTTGCGGAAACAGGGCGCGGCCCACGCCGCTGATCAGCAGCGCGATCAGGATCGACGGAAACGACAGCATCACATCGCAGATGCGCATGATGAAAGCATCGGTCTTGCCGCCGATGAATCCCGACAGCAAGCCGAGCGCCACGCCGATCAGCACTGACACCAGCACCGACACCACGCCCACGAACAGCGAGATCCGCGAGCCGTACATCAGCACCGACAAAATGTCGCGGCCCTGGTCGTCGGTGCCCAGCAGGTATTTGCGACTGCCTTCAGGCTCCCACGCCGGCGGCAAACGCGCATCACTCAGTTCCAGCGTGGCCAGGTCGAACGGCTGGTGCGGTGCCACGACATTGGCGAACACCGCACAGAACACAATCGTCACAGCGATCAGCGCCGCGGCGATGGCCACCGGCGAATGCTTGAAGCTGTGCCAGACGTCGCCGTCCAGAAAGCGCCGAAGCCTTCGCGGCGACGTATCGACTGGTTCATTCATGGGCGAAGGCCGGCCCGCATCACTTCACCGTGATCCAGCGATAAGGCATGAAGTTGTCGGGCAACTGAGTCAGCTCGATGTTCTTCTTCATGCCCCAGGCCAGCGCCTGCTGGTGCAGCGGCAGGTGCCCGATGTCGCCGGCGTGGATCTCGAACGCCTCTTTGATCATCGCGTTGCGCTTGGGTTGATCGGTCTCGCTTTGAATCTTCAGCGTCAGTTCGTCCAGCTTGGCGTTGCTGTACGAGCCCAGGTTGAACTGGCCTTGGCCCTTGTCGGTGGGCGTGGCCATCAACGCGTTGAGCGGGTTGTGCGCGTCGTAGGTGCCGGACGTCCAGCCCAGCAAGTAGAAGCTCGTGTTGCGGCTCAGAATTTTCGGGAAGTAGGTGACCTTGGTTTCGGTTTGCAAGTTCACCTTGACGCCGACGCGGGCCAGATTGGCCGCCACGGCCTGGCAGATTTCGCCGTCGTTCACGTACCGATCGTTGGGGCAGTTCATGCCCACTTCAAAGCCGTTGGGGTAGCCGGCCTCGGCCAGCAATTTCTTCGACGCCTCCGGGTCGTACGGCAGGCGCTTGTTCATCTCGGGGGCAAAGCCCTTGATGCCGGGGCCGATCATCAACGCTGCGGGTGCAGCCGCGCCACGCATCACGCGCGATTTGATGGTTTCGATGTCCAGCGCCTGGTAGAACGCCTGGCGCACACGCTTGTCCTTGAACGGGTTCTTGCCTTTGACGTTCGAAAACAGCAGTTCGTCGCGCTTCTGGTCCATGCCCAAAAAGATGGTGCGCAACTCGGGGCCTTGCATGACCTTGAGATTGGCATTGGCCTTGAGCCGCTCGACATCTTGCAGCGGAACCGGCTCCATCACGTCGATCTCGCCCGACAGCAAGGCCGCCACACGGGTCGCGTCGTTGCCGATCGGCGTGAACACCACTTCGTCGATGTTGCTCTCGATCTTGTCCCAGTAAGCAGGGTTGCGAACCAGCACCGTTCGCGTCGACGGCTGGCGCTCTTTCAAGCGAAACGGGCCCGTGCCGTTGGCCTTGAAGCTGGCCGTGTTCTCAATCCCTTTGCGGCGGTCCACCGGCAGCGTGGCCTTGTTCTCCTCACACCATTTCTTGTTCATGATGAACAAGAGCGAAATCACGTCGGGCACGATGGGAAACGGGGTTGCGGTTTCGATCTCGACAGTGAGGTCGTTCACTTTGCGCACCTCCTTGACCGAGGAGACATAGCTTTTCATGTCCGAGCCCTCGCCCGCCGCGCGCTTGAAGCTGAACACCACGTCGTCGGCCGTGAAGGGCGCGCCGTCGTGAAAGCTCACGCCCTTGCGCAGCTCGAAGCGCCAGACGGTGGGCGAGGTCTGCGCCCATTGGGTGGCCAGGCCGGGCACCAGGCCGAGCTTCTTGTCGCGAGCCACCAGGGGTTCGTAAACGTTGCCCATGAAGCCGAGCTGCAACGACTCATTCAGTGAATGCGGGTCCATCGATTGCGCGTCGCCCTGATTGGCCACACGCAGCGTCACGGCTTGGGCTGTACCGCACGCCAACGCAATCGCAGCGGCCAACAGATGGGTCTTGAACTTCATCGTCTACTCCTTCGGATGGAACACCTTCGAATCAATGAGCGCCGGCTGTGTTTTCGATGCGCAGACGTGGGTCGACGGCGAAGTAAAGCAGATCGACCGCGAGGTTGATCGCCACGAAGATCAAGGCGATCAGGCACAAGTAGGCGGCCATCACCGGAATGTCGGCGAAGTTGACCGCCTGGATGAACAACAGCCCCATGCCGGGCCACTGGAACACCGTCTCGGTGATGATGGCGAAGGCGATCAAGGAACCCAACTGGAGCCCGGTGATCGTGATGACGGGCACCATCGTGTTCTTCAACGCGTGGCCGAAGTAGACGATGCGGTTCGGCAGGCCACGGGCACGTGCGAACCTGATGTAGTCGGCCCGCAGCACCTCGAGCATCTCCGAGCGCACCAGCCGCATGATGAGCGTGAGCTGAAACACGGCCAAGGTCACCGACGGCAGGATCAGATGTTTCCAGCCGTCCAGCGTGAAAAATCCGGACGACCAGTGACCGAGCATCAGCACCTCGCCGCGACCGAAGCTGGGCAGCCATTTGAGGTTCACGGCAAACACCAGAATCAGCAGAATTCCGATCAGGAAGGTCGGCAGCGACACGCCGAGCAGCGAGATCATCATCATCAACTGCGACACGAACGTGCCCGGGCGCAGCGCCGCGTAAACCCCCATCGGAATGCCGAACACCAGGGCGATGGCGGCGGCGATGAGCGACAGTTCCAGCGTGGCCGGCAGCCGCTCGACGATCAGCGACGAGACCTTGCGCCCCTGGCGCAAGCTGAGGCCGAACTCGCCGCGCAGCGCGTTTCCGACGAAGTGCGCAAACTGAATCGGAAACGCACGGTCCAAGCCCAGATCAGCGCGCAATTCTGCGCGTTGGGCGGGCGTGGCGTCTTGCCCAAGCAGGTTCGTCACCGGATCGCCAACATACTGGAACAACATGAACGCGATGAAGCCAACCGTCAACATCACGATCACGGCTTGTGCAAGGCGGCGAAGAATGAAGGCCAGCATGAGAGGCAGTGCCGTGGCAGGACGAAGAGCCCGAAGCATCTGCGGTCTTCGGTGCCGGGAGAAACGACCCCGCCGACGCGGGACAGATGAACCCGGCGGTTGGATGCTGTGCGCCGATGACAGCAAATTGCATGCCCTTCGTCAAAGGGGATTGCCCCAATGCGCGCCTGGCGCAGAAGCGAAGCACCCATAAAAAAGGCCGCCCGAAGGCGGCCTGTGAATTCAAGCTCGCGAGCGAGCGATGAATCAGAACGTGTGCTTCACGCCGAAGGCGTAAGTGTTGTTGTTTGTGTAGGGACTGTCGCCACGTGCGATGCCCAGATCGGCGTACAAGCCCGTGCGCTTGCTCAACTGGTAGTCGTAGCCGAGACCGAGCTTCGAGTAGTTGTTGCTGGGACCGGACGGGTCAACGCGGTAATACTGGGCCTTCACCAGACCCGAGCCCAGAGGAGCGGTTGCGGCGATGCTGAACATCTTGTTCGTCAACGAGCCATTCGGGCCGACCTTGGCCTGCGCGTAGTAGCCGAGCGCCTTCACGAAGCCGAAGTCGTAGTGCAGCGCGAAGTTGGTCACGCCGGTACCGTCGTTCGAACCCTTGCTGATCTTCTCGTAGCCGAGAGCGGCGTACAAAGGGCCACCGCCGTATTCGACGTTGAAACCTTGATTGCGCCCCAGGCCCGTATTTTCCGATAGGCCGACGGCAGCTTGAACCGTCAAACCGCCGAAGCTGGCCGACTTGACGCCCACGGTGTTGTCGGTGCGAACCGCGCCGGTGCCCGGTGTCAGGTAGCCTGCAAACGCCTGGGTGCCGATCTGGCCCACGCCGTCCCAACCAAACGGATCCGACTTCACTGCAGGCCAGAATGCCGGCGTGTAATCACGACCCAGGTAGACGCTGCCGATGGCGGCGCTGGTCAACTGGACGAACGAGCGGCCTTGCCAGAAAATGGAATCGGCAGTACCAGAGTCGGGCTTGAAGCGATGTTCGATCTGGAACTGGGCCGACAGGCCGCCACCCAGGTCTTCATTGCCACGGAAGCCCAGACGCGAAGCAGCAGATTGCGCAACAGTCCAGGCTTTCGACAGACCCGGGCCGCTGCTGGGTGCCGATCCGCCATTGCTCTTTTGGATGCCCTGGTCGAGCAAGCCGTAGATGGTGACGGAAGATTGAGCCGATGCAACACCAGCGAAAGCGCCCAGAACTGCGAGAGCGAGTAGAGATTTATTCATTGCAACTATCTCCTAGGTTGAACAAAAGGGTCCCGATCAAGAGAGGTCCGACAAGGGCTGATCAGGCCAACCCCCTCAGCGGAAGTTGCCGTATTGCACCAGACGCCCGGACTGCTGGCAAAGTTTTGCGGACCGAAAAGGGCATTTTGTTGTCTGAGCACAACGAGACGGCCCGGGCCTGGCTCGGCCCGGAAGGCTGCGGTTCGCCGGGCTCTGCGCTATTCTCAGATCAAGAAGAGACCCGATGACGCTGCGACATTTGACTCCCATCGACACGCTGCTTGCTGCCGCCGACAACGCCTTGCGCACCTTGTCGGGCACCGCTCGCGCGGCGCGACCCTACCCTGCTGCCGCCTCGCCAGCCGACGCGCTGACAACCGACGAGCGCCGGCTTGCCGGTGCCTTGATGCGCGTCAACCACGTCGGCGAGGTCTGCGCGCAGGCGCTGTACCAGGCGCAGGCATTGGGCACGCACGACGCTGCCTTGAAGCAGCAGTTGAACGCCGCCGCGCGCGAAGAAACCGACCACCTCGCCTGGACGCGGCAGCGGCTGGACGAACTGGGGGCGCGGCCGAGTTGGCTCAATCCGCTTTGGTATGCGGGCTCGTTCAGCATCGGTTTGCTGGCCGGACGCGGCACCGACGCTTTCAGCCTGGGCTTCGTGGTCGAAACCGAGCGCCAGGTCGAACGCCACCTCGACAGCCACCTGCAAGCCCTGCCGGCCGCAGACCATGCGTCCCGGGCCATCGTGTGGCAGATGAAGGAGGACGAGTCGCGCCATGCCCGCGAAGCCGAATCTGCTGGCGCAACGGCCTTGCCGGCGCCGGCGCGTTGGCTGATGCGCGGCGTCGCCAAGCTGATGACGACCACGGCTCGCTACGATTGATTCACCGAGAACGAAATCGTGATGTCTGCCGTCTTGGCCAGCATGATGCTGGCCGAACAGTATTTTTCGTGTGACATCTGAACCGCGCGCTGCACCGCGGCATCGAGCAAGCCGGTGCCCGTGACAATGAAGTGCATGTGGATTCGGGTGAACACCTTGGGGTCGGTCGCAGCGCGTTCCGAACTCACCTTCACCTGGCAACCGGTCACGTCGTGGCGACCCCGCTTCAGGATCATCACCACGTCGTAGGCCGTGCAAGCACCGGTGCCGGCCAGCACGGTTTCCATCGGCCGAGGCGCCAGGTTGCGCCCACCGCCGTCGGGCGCACCGTCCATCGTGAGCAGGTGGCCGCTGCCGGTTTCGGCCACGAACCCCATGCCGCTCGCCGGGATCCAGTTGATCGTGCATTCCATGATTGAACCCGAGGAGGGCGGCGCAGGGCGCTGCCGGCATTTGAAGGAGTCAGATTGTGCAATGCGCGTTGCCGCAATCGACGTCTCTGCCTAATTTGCAATGCCCGGAATATTGCGATGCAGCATTGATCGGGCTACACTGCTTTTCATTGGCGCTGGCCAGCAGCCTGCGGGTTTCTGATAGACCAAGCGCCGAACGATTGTCTCCTCCACCCGTCCATTGGTGGATTCAGCCCAAGGCAGCAATGCCTTGGGCTTTTTTCTTGGCCGCCCGCCGCGCGGGCCAGGCGAGCTGCCGACGTAAGATGCCGCGCCTCAGGATTCACGGCGCAGGAGAAAAGCATGCCCGGCCCCGCCAGCAAGACATCGAAACGAACCTCCAAATCGGTCAAGCACCTGTCGCTGGCCGACTATCTGCAAAAAATTCTGACGGCGCGGGTCTACGACGTTGCGGTGGAGACGCCGCTGGAAGCCGCCAAAAATCTGTCCCGGCGGGTCGGCAACCAGGTGCTGCTGAAACGCGAGGACACCCAGGCCGTGTTCAGTTTCAAGCTGCGCGGTGCGTACAACAAGATGGCGGGGCTCAGCGCCGAGCAACTGCAACGAGGCGTGATTTGCGCGTCGGCGGGCAACCACGCGCAGGGCGTCGCGCTGGGGGCCAGGCGCCTTGGCTGCAAGGCGATGATCGTGATGCCGGTGACGACGCCCAAGCTGAAGATCGACGCGGTGCGGGCGTTGGGCGGCGAGGTGGTGCTTCACGGCGACAGCTATTCGGACGCCCACGTCAAGGCGCTGGAGCTGGAGGCGCAACGCGGGCTGACCTTCGTGCACCCCTTCGATGACCCCGATGTCATCGCCGGCCAGGGCACCATCGCGATGGAAATACTGCGCCAGCACCAGGGGCCGATCGACGCGGTGTTCGTGGCCATCGGCGGCGGCGGCCTGATCTCTGGTGTGGCGGCGTACATCAAGGCAGTGCGGCCCGAGATCAAGGTGATCGGCGTGCAGACGCATGATTCCGACGCCATGCTGCGCTCGGTTCGGGCCGGCAGGCGGGTGCAGCTCGACGACGTGGGCCTGTTCGCCGACGGAACCGCCGTGAAACTGGTCGGCGAAGAAACTTTTCGACTGGCGCGCACACTGGTCGACGACTACGTGGTGGTGGACACCGACGCCGTCTGCGCCGCCATCAAGGATGTGTTTCAGGACACCCGCAGCATCCTGGAGCCGTCGGGCGCGATGGGGGTGGCCGCCGTGAAGCAGTATGTCGACACGCACCGCTGCAAGGGGCAGACTTTCGTCGCCATCACCTGTGGCGCCAACATGAACTTCGACCGCCTGCGGTTCGTGGCCGAGCGGGCCGAGGTGGGCGAGGAACGCGAGGCCGTGTTCGCGGTGACGATCCCCGAAGAGCGCGGCAGCTTCAAGCGCTTTTGCGAATTGATCGGACCGCGCGCGGTGACCGAATTCAACTACCGCATCTCCGACTCGAAGCAGGCGCATGTGTTCGTCGGCCTGGCCACCGCCAAGCGCGACGAGGTGCGCAAGCTGGCACTCGGTTTCACCAAACACGGGTTTCAAACGCTGGACCTGACCGACGACGAACTGGCCAAGCAGCACCTGCGCCACATGGTGGGCGGGCGCAGTGCGCTGGCGCAAGACGAACGTCTTTACCGCTTTATTTTTCCCGAGCGTCCCGGCGCGCTGATGCGGTTCCTGTCGAGCATGCACCCGAGCTGGAACATCAGCCTGTTTCACTACCGCAACCAGGGGGCCGACTTCGGGCGCATCTTGGTCGGCATCCAGGTGCCGCGCAGCGACAAGCTGGCCTTCAAGGCGTTTTTGCAGGCCCTGGCCTACCCGTGCGAAGACGAAACCGACAACCCGGTGTACCGACTGTTCTTGCGTTGAGGTTGCACAATGCGCGTCGAGGGGCGGTGATTCAGCCGGCCCGGTCCCACAAGCAACCGTTTTCGGGGCGCCATGTCCGTCAATCGATCACTGATCTCACCCACCGCCAATCCCGTGCTGGAGCAGGCGCTGCGCGACAAATTGCAACGGCGCAGCGAAACCACCGGCGAGTTGGGCGAACTCGAACCCCTGGCGGTGCGCCTGGGGTTGATCCAGAACACGCTCAAACCTCGCTTTCGAACACCGCAACTCGTGCTGTTCGCAGCCGACCACGGCTTGGCGGTCGACGGCATCGGCGACACCGCGAAGCACGCCACGGCGCAGACCGTGCAGGGGCTGCTGACCTTGCAACTGCCGGTGGCCGTTTTCGCCCGCCTGCAGGGGCTTGAACTGTCGGTCGTCGACTGCGGGCTGGCCGATTCGGTGCACCCTCACGCCCGCTTGCTGGCGCGCAAAATTGCGCACGGTACGCGCAACGCACGGGTGACTTCGGCGATGTCGCTGGACCAGGCCCATGCGGCCATCCGCGCCGGCATGGAGATCGCCGATGCGATGCCGGGCAACATGATTGCCTGCGCGGGTGTGGGTGTCGGCTCACATGAAAGCGCTTCGCTGGTGCTGTCGCGCTTGTCGGGGGCCAACCTGCGTGACCTCATCGTCTCCGGGCCGGACATGCCGCAAGACGTATTGGCACGCCAGTTGGTGGTTCTGCAAGGGGCCCAGACTCGCCATAAAGACGTGACCGATCCGGTCGAGGTGCTGGCGGCGTTCGGCGGCTTCGAGGTGGCGATGATGGTCGGGGTAATGCTAGTGGCCGGCAGCAAGCGCCACCTCATCGTTGCCGACGGCATGCCCGCTTGCGCCGCGCTGATGGTGGCCTCTCGAATTGCGCCCGCGGTCACCGACTACTGCGTTTTCAGCCGCAGCCACGGACACCCGGGGCTCGACCATGCGCTGGGCCTTTTCCATGCTTCGGCGCTGCTGGAGTTGGGCCTGCAAAGCACCGACGGCACCGGTGCCACCCTGGCTTGGCCGCTGATCCGCAGCGCGGCGGCACTGCTGGCCGACGTGGCCGAGGGGCAAGACCCCGGACCGAGTTTGCCGGCCGCCATGTCGGCCCTGTCGGCGACGCACGTCAGCCTTCCTTTGAGCTGAACGGCTCGGCGCAGCACAAATGGGCTGCGCGAGCGGCTCACTGCGCCTGGAGTTGGTTCAGTTCGGGGCCGGCCTGCTTAGAAGGCGCACCGGGCGGGCCGGCCGGCTGCTGGCGCAGCGGCAGGGGGCTCGGCATGATCGACAAGGCCGGTTGCGGCACCTGCACTTGCGGCACGGCCCCCAGGCTCATCGCCAGCGGTGGCAGGCTGCCGGTGTTCGCGGGCGGCAGCGGCGGCAGTTCAAGCACCACGGCAGGCGTGCCCGGTGCCGAACCGATCGACGCCGTGCGCAAACTCACCGCCTGCAGCATCAGATCGCCGTCGATGCGGGCTCCGACACCGTAGGCACGAGCGGGTTTTCCGTCGACCGAAATAAGCGCCACGCCCTGGGTCGAGCTTGGCATCGCCTTCGACTTCGGCTTCGATGCCATCACGCCCGTCAACTTGAATCGGGCACCGAGTTCGGGCGACAGCACCTGCGCCTCGGAGACGGCTTGTTTCGTCGAAGCGCCGAGCAGCCGCAACACATCTCCCGAGGCGACACCACCATCACCCACCGCCACGGCGTGGCCGGGCATCGGCGGCGCGCTGACGAACAGCCGCAGGCCCCAGAACGCCACACTGGCAGCCACGGCGGCCCAGACGATGAATGCAAATGATCGAGCCCTCATGCGGCCATTATGATTCAGCCACCGTGTTGATCGGCACCCGTGCCGCGCCCTGTCATGACCCCTTTGCAGCGTCAGTCTTCGCCCGCCCCGCGCGGCCTTGGCCGTGTTCGATCGAGCCGCGGTTTCACGCTGATCGAGTTGATGGTGGTGCTGGTCATCATCGGCGTGCTGGCCGCGCTGATCGTGCCCAATGTGCTGGACCGCGCCGACGACGCCCGCGTGACCGCAGCGCGCACCGACGTCAACAACCTGATGCAGGCGCTCAAGCTCTACAAGCTCGACAACCAGCGTTTCCCCAGCAGCGAACAGGGCTTGCAGGCACTGGTCGCCAAGCCCACGGTGGGCAGCATTCCGCCCAACTGGAAGCCCTACCTCGACAAGCTGCCGAACGACCCCTGGGGCCGGCCGTATCTGTTTGCGAACCCGGGCGTGAAGGGCGAGATCGACGTGTTCAGCTACGGAGCCGACGGCGTGATCGGTGGCGAAGGCAAGAACGCCGAAGTGGGCTCCTGGCAGTAGCGTGGAGCCGCCCGTGAAGCGGAGCCTGCGCGGCTTCACGATGATCGAGCTGCTGATCGTGGTGGCGCTGATCGCGCTGGCCTCCGGCCTGGTTTCATTCGCCTTGCGCGACCCTGCCGCCGCGCGGCTGGAGCAAGAGGCGGTGCGCCTGAGCGCCTTGCTGGAATCGGCGCGCGCCGAAGCCCGCGCCTCTGGCCTGCAGGTGTGGTGGGAGCCGGGCGGCGGCGGCAACCCGGAGCGCGACTTCCGCTTCCTCGGCTTGCCCGCATCGAACTCACTGCCCTCGCGCTGGCTAGGGCCCGGCGTGGCGGCCGACGTGGTCGGTGCGCGCGCCGTGCTGCTGGGGCCGGAGCCGATCATCGCAGCGCAGCGCATCTTGCTGCGGCTCGACGACCAGCGCCTGACGCTGGCCACCGATGGGCTGGGTCCGTTCAGCGTGAGCACAGACAGCCCGAGCGCGGTACGCTGAGATGCGGCAGCGCGGCTTCACGTTGATCGAGGTGCTGGTGGCACTGGCCATCGTGGCCGTCACCCTGGGTGCCGGCATCAAGGCCGCCGGCTCGCTGACCAACAATGCGGCCCGGCTGGCCGAAGTGAGCGAAGCCCAGTGGTGCGCCGACAACCAGCTCACCGGGCTGAAGCTGGCGCATCAGTATCCGGGTGTGGGCGATGCTGATTTCAGTTGCGAGCAACTCGGCCACAGCTACAGCGGCAAGCTGCTGACCCGGCCGACGCCGAACCCGAACTTTCGCCGGGTCGATGCGCAAATCGCCAACCAGGCAGGCCAGCCGGTGTTGACGCTGTCGACGGTGCTGGGCCGGTATTGAAGATGCATCGCGCGCGCGGCTTTACGCTGGTGGAAGTGCTGGTGGCGCTGATGATCATGGCGCTGATGGCGGCGATGGCCTGGCAGGGCGTCGACGGCGTGGTGCGCTCGCGCGACGCCAGCCAGGCGCGGCTGGAACAGACGCTGCGGCTCAACACCGTGGTGGCGCAGTGGGAGCAGGACCTGGCTTCGGTGCAGGAATCGAATGCCGCGCCGGGCCTTCAGTTCGACGGCGTCAGCCTGCGCCTGACCCGGCGCGCGGCCGGCGGAATGCAGGTGGCGGTATGGTCGCTGCGCCCGGTCGTGGGCAGCCGCACCGGCGTGCTGCAACGCTGGGCCAGCCCCATCGTCACCAGCCGCACCGAACTGCAGGATCACTGGTTGCGCAGCTTGCAGTTCCAGGGCAGCGAGCCGGGTCAACTCGACGCCTTGACCGGTGTTGCGTCCTGGCAGGTGGTCTACTTTCGCAACAACGCCTGGACCAATGCCCAGTCCAGCGGCGACGTGCAGCCGGTGTCGCCTGGTGCCAGCGGCGTGGTGCAACGCCAATCGTTGCCCAGCGGGGTTCGCTTGCTGCTGACCTTTGGCGCGGGCGGCGGCCTGAACGGCAGCCTGACGCGCGATACCGCGCTGGGGCCGCAGCAGCCATGAGACGCCGATCGGCCCAGCGCGAGAAGGGCAGCCAGCGCTGTCAGCGGGGTCAGCGCGGGGCGGCGTTGCTGATCGCGATGCTCATCGTGACCTTGATCGCGACGCTGGCCAGCGCCATGGTCTGGCAGCAGTGGCGTGCGGTGCAGGTCGAGGCGGCTGAACGGGCGCGGGTTCAATCGGCCTGGATCCTGTCGGGCGCGCTCGACTGGGCGCGCCTGATCCTGCGCGAAGACGCCCGCAGCGGCGGGGCCGATCACCTCGGCGAGCCCTGGGCCACGCCGCTGGCCGAGGCTCGGCTGTCGAGCTTTCTGGCAGCCGACAAAAGCAACGCCGACGATGCGCCGGAGGCCTTCCTGTCGGGCAGCATCACCGACGCGCAGTCGCGCTACAACCTGCGCAACCTGGTCGAGGCCGGTCAGGTGGTGGTGCCGGAACAGGCGGCGTTGCAGCGGCTGTTCGAGTCGATTGCCGTCGCACCCGGTGTCGCCGGGCGCATTGCCACCGGACTGGCCAACGCCTTGGGCGCATCGGCCCCAAGTGCCAAGACGGGCACCAGCGCAGGCACCGGCACCGGCAGTGCCGACAGCGGCGCACCGCTGCTGCCGCAATCGGTGGCGCAACTCACCTGGCTGGGGGTGGACGAGGCGACGGTTCGGCTGATCGCACCGTATGTGGTGCTGCTGCCGGTGCGAACCACGGTCAACATCAACACCGCGCCGGCGCAGGTGCTGGCCGCCGTGATCGACAAGCTCGACGCGGGCGGCGCGGAGCGGCTGGTCCAGGCACGCCTGCGCAGCCCGTTCGACACGCTCGAGAAGGCCCAGCCGCTGTTGGGAAGCGGCATCGTGCTCGACGCCCAACGCGTGGGCGTCAGTTCAAGCTACTTCGAGCTGCGAGGACGGCTGCGACTGGCCGACAAAGTGCTGGAGGAACGCTCACTGGTCGAACGCCGGGGCCTGGAAATCATCCCGTTGCAGCGCCAGCGCGAGAGCCTGCGCGAGGTGGCTGGGTGAGCCGGCATCACCGCTTCCAACTCGCTACAACAACCGCCTGTAAGTCGTTGATTCGTTGCGGTTTGTATTTACCGCGTGCCTACAATCCCTATCGTTTGCGTCGCTTCGAGCCCATCGCCACCATGTCGTTTTTGATTGTCCGGATCGCTGCCCGCTCCAGGTTGCATTTGCCCGAGCCCGGCAACAGGGTGCCCGAGCGCGCCGCTGCCGGCACCGAATACAGCTACGCAGTGAGCCCGGACGGCTTGCTGATGCAAGCCCAGGGCCACTGCGCCGCGTCGCTGCTGCCCAAGGCCGACACGGTGGTCGCGGTGCTGGCCGACGCCGACGTGGCATGGCACCGCATCACCCTGCCCAAAGCCCCGGCCGCCCGACTGCGTGCGGCGCTGACCGGTGTGCTCGAAGAAGGCCTGCTCGACGACGCCGAGGCCACCCATCTGGCGCTGGCACCGAAGGCCACCGCTGGCGAACCGACATGGGTCGCTGCCGTGAATCGGGCCTGGCTGCGAGCCGAGCTGGCGGCGCTCGAACGGGCCCAGGTGTTCGTCGATCGCGTGGTGCCGTCGTCGTGGCCCGACGACCCGCCCACCGGGCATTTCAGCGGCGGCGAGTCGGCCGAAGAGGCGCTCCCGAGCCACATCTCGTTGACCTGGAGCCACCCCAGCGGCGTGGCCACGCTGAGCTTGCAGGGCGGACTGGCGCGCGCCGTGGTGCCGCCCGAGTTGGCTGCGGGGGCGCGCTTCAGCGCCTCGCCCGACGCGGCCGAGGTTGCCGAACAGTGGCTCGGCGCGCCGGTCAACATCATGTCCGCCGCCCAGCGTGCGCTGCAGGCGTCGCGCACCTTGTGGAACCTGCGCCAGTTCGAACTGGCGCGGCGCACGCGCGGCGGTCGCGCGCTGCGCGATTCACTGAAGCAGTTCTTCAGCCCCGGCTGGCGACCGGTTCGCCTCGGGCTGATCGGGCTGGCGCTGTTGAATGTGCTGGGGCTCAATC
>JAYVCL010000362.1:0-8726 GCA_043749975.1 Burkholderiales bacterium | reverse complement strand
CTCTGGACAGCTATCGCAAGGCGCACCGGCTGCAAACTCGCATTGCCGAGATGGCTCGGGAACTGGTCAAGGCCTATGCCCACCAGAACGAAGCGCGCGGCCCTGCGCCGCACGCGGCGGTGCTTTACCCACAGTTCGTGAAGCTGATTTCGCGGTTCGTCGAGACGAAGGTGAGTGCACCGTTTCCTGCTTCAAAGACAGATGTTTTCTTGGCACCGTATTACGGCTGGATGTTCGAGCGAATTCTGGCCAGCCTGCATCGCGCCGAGGGTGTGCAGGAGCGTGCAAGGCTGGAACAACATCGCGGCCCGGGCACGACGGCGGACGTCGAGTACGCCACGCGCAAAGAGCCGTATGCGGTACTCAAGAGCCACGTCAACTACGTGGTGCCCGATTCGACATGGGAGCGTGTTGCCGCCTACGCGCTGGACACCCATCCGGCAGTCCACAGTTTCGTGAAGAACAGCGGGCTGGGCTTTGCGATCCCCTACATCCATTCCGGCATCGGGCATGACTACATGCCGGACTTCATCGTGCGGCTGACGGGTACGCCAGATCGATTCGTCATCTTCGAGACGAAGGGCCACGACGATCGGCTCGACGAAAAAAGAACTGCGGCGCAACGTTGGGTCGAGGCGATCAATCGCGACGGGCGATTTGGACAGTGGTCGTACGAGCTGCTTGTGGACCGGGCACTCATCGCAGAAGAGATCGAGATTGAATTGAACCGTCTGTCGGCTCTCGCGCCATCATGACGGGCGCATGCCGGGCCACATGAACGTGCTGCTGGCCGAGGCCGAGGTGCCCTACGACCAGGTGTTCGAGATGGAGGACATCAACGGCGAGTTCGGCCAGGTCGACGTGGCGATCATCCTGGGTGCCAACGACGTCGTGAACCCGGCTGCACTGACCAAGGGCACCGCCATTTACGGCATGCCGATTCTGGAGGCCTACAAAGCCAAGACCATCATCGTCAACAAGCGCTCGATGGCTGCCGGCTACGCCGGGCTGGACAACGAACTGTTCTACATGGACAAGACCATGATGGTTTTCGGCGACGCGAAGAAGGTGGTCGAGGACATGGCGAAGGCGATCGAATAGTGGCGGAGCGCCGTTGATGGCCGTGTCGCTGGACGTGTGGTGCCCGATGCGGCCTGCATGCGGCCTGCATGCGGCCTGTAATACAATAGAGCTTCTTGTATTTTCAGGTGCCCGCCATGACGCTGACCGTTCGCCTCGACTGTGCCGTTGAATCTGCGCTCGAACGCTATTGCGCCGAGCGGGGTGTGACCAAGAGCCTGGTCGTGCAGGAGTCGCTGGCGGTCTATCTGATGGCCGGCGGGGCGCGGCCGGCCAAGGCCGTTGCCGGCGAACGGGCTGCCACTGAGCTCCTGGTCAGCGCCAACTATCGCGCGTTTGCCGACGCCGGCCTGATCGGCGGCATCGCGTTGGGGCAGGGTGCAGACAAAGCGGCGGTTCGTGCGCGCGTGGCCGACAGCTTCGCGCAGCGCAAGGCGCGCCGAGGCGGCGCGTGACGCCTGCGCGGCCTCGGCGTTCGCTGGCGCAACCCACGGTCACCGCGCGCCAGCCCGCGCGATCACCGGCTGGCACGCCGGTGCTCATCGACACCGGCGTGCTGGTGGCCCTGTTTGATCGGCTCGATGCGCACCACGCCGCGGTGTCGGCCTGGATGGCTGCGAATTTGTCACCGTTGCTCACGGTGACGCCCGTTCTCACCGAGGCGGCATTTTTTCTGCCGGTGCGTTTGCGCATCGCGCTGGCCGGCCTTGCGGCGCGCGGCGTGCTGCAGGTGCGCCAGCCCGACGCCAGTGGCTACACCCGCATCGCCGAGCTGTTCGCCAAATACGCCGACCAGAACCCCGACTGGGCCGACATCGAGCTGATCTGGCTCGCAGAAACCAGCGGCATCACGCGCATCGCCACGCTGGATGTGGCGGACTTCAGCGTCTACCGCATCCACGCGCGCAAGCGCTTCGAGCTCGATCTGCTGCGCTGAAGGCGGCGCTTGTCGACGCACGCCATGCAGCGCGGCCGGGTGTGAGCTTTTCAGGCGTGCGCGGGCCCGCCCGAACTGCCGATTTCATGGTGCGATGTCGCCCCAAATCGCTATCGAATCCCCTGATGCTGCGGGCTTCGACCCTCCGTCAGAATCGGCCACGGGCAGGCCTGCTGCCGTCGAACCGATCACGGAGCCCCTCATGGAAAAGACCTGGCTGAAGCAGTACCCGCAAGGGGTGCCGGCAAACATCGACGTTGAACAGTACCCGTCGCTGGTGGCGCTGCTCGAAGAAAGCTTCAAGAAATACCGCGACCTGCCGGCCTATCGTTTCATGGGCAAGGTGATCAGCTTCGGCCAGGTGGACGACCTGTCGCGCGCGTTTGCGGCCTATTTGCAGGGCCTGGGTTTCGACAAGGGCGACCGCGTCGCCATCATGATGCCCAACGTCCCGCAGTACCCGGTGGCGGTGGCGGCCATCTTGCGGGCAGGTTATGTGGTGGTCAACGTGAACCCGCTGTACACGCCGCGCGAGCTGGAACACCAGTTGAAAGACTCGGGTGCGAAGGCCATCGTGATGGTCGAAAACTTCGCCGCCACGCTGCAGCAGGTGCTGGCCGCCGTGCCGACCCAGAAAGTTATTTTGACGGCGCTGGGCGACATGCTCGGCTTTCCGAAGCGCCTGCTCGTCAACTACGTGGTGCGCAACGTCAAAAAGATGGTCCCGGCGTTCGAGCTGCCCGGTGCCGTGCGCTTCAACGACGCCGTGGCGCAAGGCCGCAGCAAGAGTTTCAAGGCCGCCCAGGTCGGGCCCGACGACATCGCGGTGCTGCAATACACCGGCGGCACCACGGGCGTCAGCAAGGGCGCGGTGCTGCTGCACCGAAACCTGGTCGCCAATGTGTTGCAGTCCGAAGCCTGGTACCAGCCGGCTCTGAAAAAGATCCCGCCGGGCGAGCAGATCAACACCGTGTGTGCATTGCCGCTGTATCACATCTTCGGCTTCACCGCGAACATGATGCTCGGCATGCGCATGGGCGGCAGCAACATCCTGATCCCCAACCCACGCGATCTGCCCGGCGTGTTCAAGGAACTGCAAGGCCAGAAGTTCCACAGCTTCCCGGCGGTCAACACCCTGTTCAACGCAATGGCGCACCACGCCGACTTCGCCACGGTCGACTGGAGCCGGCTGGTGATTTCGATTGGTGGTGGCATGGCAGTGCAAAGCGCCACCGCCAAGCTCTGGCTCGAAAAGACCGGCTGCCCGATCGTCGAGGCCTACGGGCTGTCCGAAACGTCGCCGGGCGCCACCGGCAACCCGGTGGATGCCACCGCCTACACCGGCACCATCGGCCTGCCGTTCCCCAACACCGAGCTGAGCCTGCTGGACGACGACGGGCACGAGGTGCCGCTGGGCACGCCGGGCGAGATCGCCATCAAGGGGCCGCAGGTGATGGCCGGCTACTGGCAGCGGCCCGACGAGACCGCCAAGGCGATGACCGCCGACGGCTTCTTCCGCACCGGTGACATCGGCGTGGCGGACGAGCGCGGCTACTTCAGAATCGTCGACCGCAAGAAAGACATGATTCTGGTCAGCGGCTTCAACGTCTACCCGAACGAAGTCGAAGACGTGGTCGGCCAGATGCCCGGCATTCTGGAATGCGCGGCGGTGGGCGTTGCAGACGCCAAGGCCGGCGAGGCCGTCAAACTGGTGATCGTGCGCAGTGACCCGAGCGTGACCGAAGCGCAGGTGCGCGCCTATTGCGAAACGCAACTGACCGGCTACAAGCGGCCGAAGATCGTCGAGTTCCGCACCGACTTGCCGAAGTCGCCGGTGGGCAAGATCCTGCGCCGCGAGCTGCGCGACAAGGCCTGAACCGCGTCGTCCCTCCCGGGCCGCGAACGGGGTCGGTCGCGGCCCGGTCATCGCGGCGAAGGCCCCAAGCCACAATGCAGTGTCGAGGTTGCGGGCAGGTTGCCGACATGAGTCTTCTCAAGTGGCTGTGGCGGCCACTGCGCGCGGTGCTGTTGGCGCTGGCGGCGGTGGTGCTGCTGATCGAGGAATGGGGCTGGCGCCCGCTGAGCGCATGGGTCGCCCGTTGCACCGCCTGGCCGCCTTTGGCGCGGCTTGAGGCGCGCATTCGCAACTTGTCGCCGCGTGCGGCGCTGGCGCTGTTTCTGGTGCCGGCGGTGCTGCTGTTCCCGCTCAAGCTGCTCGCGCTGTGGTTCATTCAACAAGGCCACGCCGCGTCTGGCGTGGGTGTCATCGTCGCGGCCAAGCTGTTCGGCACCGCGTTGATGGGGCGCCTGTTCACCATCACCGAACCACAACTGATGCAGTTCGCCTGGTTTGCCCACGCACTGGGCTGGTGGCGGGACACGAAGGCGCGCGTCACGGCGGCGGTGGGCCGGCTGTTTCGCTGGCCGAGCACCAAGCAGCGCATCGTCGCATCTGTGCGGCGCCTGTTTCGGTGATCCGCCGCGGGCCGGCGACGATCAGCAGTCCGATCACGGTTGCGCGTCCGTCTGCGATCTGCCGGGCTGGCACCCGCTGAAGGCGCGGCAAGCCGTGCCGGGTGAGCGCGCTGGCCCGCCTTGAAAGACGCATTCGGCAACGCTGCGGCGTGTTTTCCGCTGACGCCCGGTTCAGCGCTGGCCCGCTTTGCGATACGCATTCCTTGCAGATCGCGGTGCCGCAATTCAAGGCCATTCCGAAGATCGCCAAGGCCCTGCAAACCGGGCTCGGCGTGGGTTGGCATGAGCACGATGTGTCGCTGTTCCACGGCAGCGAGCGCTTCTTTCGCCCCGGCTATGCGGCCAACCTGGTGAGCAGTTGGATTCCGGCACTCGACGGCATGCAGGCGCGGCTCGAAGGCGGCGCGCGGGTGGCCGACGTGGGCTGCGGCCATGGCGCGTCGACCCTCATCATGGCGCAGGCCTCTGCGCAGTCGCGCTTCACCGGCTTCGACTTTCACGCCCCGTCGATCGAGTTGGCGCGCACGGCGGCAGAGCGCGCCGGCTTGCAGGACCGGGTCAGCTTCGGGGTGGCCACCGCCAAGGACTACGCCGGCGACGACTACGACCTGGTGACGGTGTTCGACTGCCTGCACGACATGGGCGACCCGGTGGGTCGCATCTTTCTACTCGGCATCGACCTTCATCTGCACGCCGGCCTCGCGCGCGCAGGAGGTCGGCGCGTGTCTGGGTGCGCAGGCTGGCGAAGCGCGCATCTGCGAGTTGGTCACGCGGGGCGGCTTCAGTCACTTTCGCCGCGCCACGCAGACTCCGTTCAACCTGATCTACGAGGCACGGCGCTGACGCGGAAATGGCTGGCGGCGTATGCTGCGCACGACCATGAAATGGCTTCTGAACTGGCTGTTGCTGCTTGGCACCGTGTGCTGGGCCGACAGCGTCGCAGCGCAGGATCGGGTCGCGCGTGTGGGCTGGCTGACGCTGCAGTCGAACGGTCGCTATGAAGAGATCACGTCGCGCGGATTCATCACCGGCCTGCGCGAAGCCGGCTACGTCGAAGGCAGGAACCTCGTCTTCGTCAAGCGCTCGGCCGACGGCGACTTGCGCCGCCTGGGGCCGCTGGCCAATGAAATCGCTGCCGCCGGGGTCGACGTGTTCTTCGCCCCGGCCAAGCCGATGGCCGACGCCGCGTGGTACGCCAGCCGCAAGATCCCCACGGTGATCGCCACCGTCACCGACCCGGTCAACGTGGACTACGCCGTTTCGCTGGCGCGGCCAGGCAAGCACATCACGGGTGTGACCACGGCGAACGGCGATCTGATTGGCAAGCGCATGCAACTGCTCACCGAACTGGTGCCAGGGATCAAGCGCATCGGCACCTTCATCGACCCCGACCTGCTGGCCAGTTGCTCGGAAGAGGTGGACTTGATGGAAAAGGCCGCCAAGACGCTGGGGCTGACCATCGTTCGCATCACCGTGGTGGCCAGCAAGGACATCGACATCCAGTCGGCGGTGCAGCGCGCCGTGGCGGCCAGAGTGCAGGCGGTGTTGACCGCGCCGATGACGAACAACCAGGACATCACCGACCGGCTGGCCGAGCAGGCGACCCGGCAGCAGATGCCGTTCGTGCACGACGTGCCGCAACTGGCGGGTGACGCGTTGGCCGTGTACGGGCCCGACTTCGAGGACATCTATCGCCGCGCCGGGCACTATGCGGCGCGCATCCTGAAGGGCGAGAAGCCGGCCGAGATGGCGATCGAGGAGCCGCGGCAGTTCAAGCTGATCGTGAATGTCAAGGTCGCCAAGCAACTCGGCATCCGCGTGCCGCAATCGGTGTTGCTGCGCGCCGACGAGGTGATTCAGTAGACCAGCGGGCCGCGCCTGGCTTCACTGCAAACGCGTGCCGAGTGCCCGCATCACCGCCGCAGTGCGCGTTTCCACGCCAAGCTTCACATACACGTGTTCCAGGTGTTTTTGCACCGTGCGGTGACTGCAGCCAAGCACCGCGCCGATGTCCCGGTCTGTCTTGCCCGCAGCCAGCCAGTGCATCACCTCGCGTTCGCGCGCGGTGAGCAACAGCGCACCCGGGCCGGCCAAGGCCGCCTGCACTTGCGCCATCGCTCGGGCTTGACGGTACATGCGCGCCAGCGGCGCGCGCACCAGTTCGAGTGCGGCGCAGTCGCGGTCGCTGAAATCGCGCCGGCTCCGGTTGAGCACAAAGCTGACCAGGGTGTCGTCATCGACCAGGATCGGCAGCGCCACCACATGGTCGATGCCGATGCCGCGGTAGTACTCGCTGTACAGCGCCGACTCACGAAAGCGCGCGAACGGCAGCGAGTCGCTGATGCGGTGAGCTCCCTGGCCGCGCTGGTGGGCGTGGAATTGCACCAGCGGGTGCGCGTCGAAGTGGCGATCGAAGCTGGCTCGGTCTTGCGCGCTCAGCCGGCTGTCGGGCGAACCGATGACGCTGCGGTGGCCGCTGCGCAGGTTGCACACTGACAGAGTGGTGATCTCCGACGCGACCAGCGCCGGCAGGGCCGCCACACCGGCCCGCGCGAACGACTGCCAGTCGGCAGCCGCCGCACTCACGGTCTGCAGCAAATGCAGACCAGCGCGCAAATCCGTTTCCCCGAGCTCGTCCATGCAGTCTCCATTTGAAGCGCTGGCACCTGCCTGGCGTGTACGCCAGGCTGCGTATGGCGTTCGGCCCCACGCGGCTCTAAAAAGGTAGGGCATTTTCAGCCCCGCATCAAGGAGATTCTGCGATGAACGCGACACCCCGTCTGACTTGTTTGACACGCCTGCTGGTTGCGGCGACCCTGGTCAGCGCCGCCAGCGGCATGGCGCTGGCCGACCCCGGTGCGCTCGATGGCAAGCGGTTCGAGGGCGTCTTCCTCGAACGCGGCAAGATCTCGGGCGAGGCCGACACCCTCACCTTCAAGGACGGACGTTTCCGCTCCACCGCCTGTGATCGCTTCGGTTACTCCGATGCGCCCTACAAAAGCACGCCGGCCAGCGACGGCGTGGCCTTCGAGGCGGAAACCGAGAGCGCGAAGTACGGCCGCCTTGCGTGGAAAGGCGTGATCCGCAATGGCAAGCTCGACGCCACCGCCACCATGTTGCGGCCCGGCAAGCCGCCGGTGGAGAACTGGGTGGTGGCGGCCAGCAAGCCCTGATCGGCTTGGCTTGCGATGCTCCAGCGTCGCAAAGTGCCTTGTACCGGCGTGAGCCGCAGCCCTGACCGGGCGGCGGACCCTGGCGTGGGTTAAGAAGCGGCGCGCAGGCGCTGACTCGCGAAGTCGGTTGCGTGCTGCGGCAGGCACGCTGACACGCGCCGGGGACCAGCTCGCATCGAGCTCGCGGCCAGCGGCTCGCCCCAAAAATTGATGGGCGCCAATCGGTTGCATACATCGGTTGCACACATCGACCGCACGCCTTGGGCACACGCATCGGGCACACGCATGCGGGCGATCGCGCGTGCCACCGCTCATCTCCACCATTCGGCCGGCTTGCGAAATACCCGGGTCGGCGCAAACTCGGCGGTCTGACAGCGACTGGCTTTTTGCAAGAAGGGAGAAGACGATGAACTGGCTGCGGCCGACCGAGTTCGAACTGGTGATCAATCGCAAGACGGCGCTCTCGCTCGACATCACGCTGCCGCAAGCCGTGCTGCTGCGCGCCCACCGGTTGATCGCATAACGCCGCTCAATTCGGCATCGCTGCGCCTGTGCTGCGAGGCAGCCGCTTCAGGAACTCGGTTGAGCTCATTTGTGAAGGAAAAGTAATGAACAAGCGTCGGTTTCTCGCAGCGGCAACGTTCACGCTCGGCCTGCCATGGCAGGTGGCAGCCGCCCCGCGAGGCGCGTGCACCGGCCCCGGCCTTCTCACCGTCACGGGCGCGATTGCGCGCCACAACCGCGGCCCGCTGAACCCGTCGTTGGACCAGTTGATGGTCAAGCACGGGGCCAAGTTCGACCGGGCCCGGGAGTTCGACGCGGCCATGCTGGCGCGCCTGCCTAGCGTGACGATCCGGCCCACGCTCGAATACGACGCCAAAGTGCACACGTTGAGCGGCCCGCTGCTCAGCTCGGTGGTCGAAGCGGCCGGCGTGGCCCCGGGGGCCTCGGTGATGTTGGCCTTGCGCGCACTCGACGGCTACACCGTGATGGTGAACCTGGCCGATGCGCGCGCCTATCGCATGATCGTGGCCACCACGCTGGACGGAGCGCCGATGAGC
>JAYVCL010000361.1:0-7697 GCA_043749975.1 Burkholderiales bacterium | reverse complement strand
CGGTGATTTCAGCCAGACCAAACTGCTGTGGGAGTTCTCCGAGGCCGACAACGTCGACATGGGCTACGTCATCGGCTATCCGCACATTGCGCGCATGCGCGATGGCACCTGGGTGTCGATCTTCGGCAATGGCTACAACAGCACGAACGGCCAAGCCAAGCTGTTCATCATGAATTTGCAAACCGGCGCGGTGCTGTGGGAGCGCAGCGTCGGTGCGGCTGGCGGCAATGGTTTGAGCCAGCCCAACTTCACCCTCAACAGCAACCGTGAAGTTACCGCGATCTACGCCGGCGACCTGAAGGGCAAGCTCTGGAAGTTCGATATGGACAGCGACGTTCAAGCCAATTGGAAGGTCGCATTTGCCGGGGCAGCCATGTTCGACAACAGCTCGAATGGCAACCAGCCGATCACGGTGATGCCCGAGATCACCTTCCACCCCAACGGCGGAACACTGGTGTCCTTCGGCACCGGCAAGCTGTTCGAGACCGAGGACACCGTTGCCGGCGCAACCAATGTGAATCTCAACCCACAAGCCATCTACAGCATCTGGGACAAACCTGGCGAGGTAACCGGGTTCAGCGGCAACACCTTGCTGGTGCAGCAGACGATCAACGGCGCCTTGGCCGCTGCGGCAGATGCTTCTGCCAGGCTCACTGGAACCACCAGCAACACGGTCGACTGGACCACCAAGCGAGGCTGGTATTTGACCCTTGCGACCGGCGGCGAACGCGTCAACGTGAATCCGCAGCAGATCAAGAGCACCTTGCTGGTTGTGGCGAACAAGCCCAATCCCGACCCGTGCGGCACCGGGGGCACGGCGAGGCTTTTCGCACTGGACCCGATCACAGGCGGCGCGCCGAGCTTTGGTGTCTTCGATGCAAACGGGACCGGAGATATCAACATCAGCGACAAAGGCTATAACGTGAAATCGTTTGACACTGTGCTCTCGTTGCCAACGCCGCAAAGCAAGAAAGCTGGCTCCGACGGAGTGACCAGCGAAAACGCCGACTCGCGCGGCCAAACTGGCGTAAATCTCGGTGGGGTGGATACCAACGTTAAACCACCAGCGGACTGTTTGCAGTGGATGCTCGCGGGCGGACTGGACACGTCGATTCCGGGTTTCAACTACGGGGCTTGCTCGACGAACAAACCGCGCATCTCATGGCGGCAACTGAAGTAACGCAGCACATCATCCGCTCGACACACCGGCGAACCCGACATGAATTCCAAACACCTTGGCAAAGGCTTCACTCTGATCGAGTTGATGGTCGTCGTGGCGATCGTCGGCATTCTGGCCGCCATCGCCTACCCGAGCTACACCGAACAAGTGGCACGCAGCCGGCGCACCGATGCGCAAGAGGCCTTGCTCGAGACAGCGCAATGGATCGAGCGGCAATACACCGTCAGCAACGCCTACAACAAGAAGGGCGACAACAGCACGATCGACACTGCGGCGTTGCCAGGGCTAAAGCCCAAGAGCGCCGAGGCCTACACCTTGTCTTTCGTCACCGTCACGGCCGACACCTTCAACTTGCAGATGGTTCCCAAGAACGTGATGTCTGGCGACAAGTGTGGAACGTACGCGCTCACGAATACCGGTGCCAAGAGCGTGTCGGGCACCGCCGGCTTGGCGACGTGCTGGGATCGGTAAAGCCTGCCAATTTGAGAGTCGCCGCTGTGAGGCTTGCAAACTCGCAGCCGCAATAGAAAACGCCCCGCACAAACGGGGCGTCTTGTTTGGTGAACGGCGTTTTACTTCTTGGACGGCTTCGCGTCAGACGCTTTTGTATCCGCAGCCATCGCCTTGGCGGCCTTCTTGTCTTCTTTCGCCTTCATCGCGGCGGCTTTCTTGTCTTCCTTTTCTTTCTTGGCCATCGCCTTCTTGTCTTCAGCAGGCGCAGCAGCAGCGGTCGGCTTGTCGTCTTTCTTCATTTCGGCTTTGGCCGCCGGCGCTGCCGACGTGGCGGCAGGTGTTGCGGCAGTCGGTGTGGTCTTGGCCATCGGCTTGTCGTCTTTCTTGGCGACCGCAGCAGGGGCCGCAGCGGCACCCTTGAAGCCGCCACCGTTGACCGTCAGGCCTTCGGCAGAGAACTTGGCGGCATTGCCTTCGCCCACGCCCTTGACCCGATCGACCATGTCTTTCCAGTCCTTGAACGCGCCCTTCTTGCGCTCATCGAGAATCTTGGCGGAGATGACGGGGCCGATGCCTTTCAAGGCTTCGAGTTCGGCCTGGGTGGCCTTGTTGACATCGAGGGCGAAGGCCGAAAAGGCGAAGAAAGCCAGCACGGTGGCCAGAAGTGTTTTGAACATGGAGTTTCCTTTGGTAACTTGCAAATCAAGCCTCTTGCTTGAAAACAGCCGCAGCATGCGGCCACCAGGCAGGCGAGCGAAACGACATCTTTCACTGCGCCGGCACTATAACGGCGTCATCAGCCTGACCGTTGACCCGTGGGCGTTCAGTGGTGTGACAACCAGTCAACGTAGCGCTGGACACCCGCAGCCACATCCACGAACGCATGCAGGCACCCCGTGGCACGCAGCGCCGCCAGATCGGCTTGCGTAAAGCACTGGTACTTGCCGACCAGGGCCGGCGGAAAGTCGATGTATTCGACCAGGCCTTGCTGCACCAGATCGGAAAGCGGCAACGCCGCCTCACCGGCCAACGCACGCGAGGCGTTCACTGTGGCCAGCGCCACGTCGTTGAACGGTTGTGCGCGCCCGCTGCCGAGGTTGAAGATGCCGCTTTGTGCCGGGTGCTGCAAGAACCACAGGTTGACGGCCACCACGTCGTCGACGAAGACAAAATCACGCGATTGCGCCCCCGCCGCGTAGCCACCGTATTCGCCGAACAGCTTGACCTTGCCCGTTTCGCGGAACTGGTTGAAATGATGAAACGCAACCGACGCCATGCGGCCTTTGTGCTGCTCGCGCGGGCCATAGACGTTGAAATACCGAAAGCCCGCCACCTGCGCCGTCTTGCCAGACCGAGCCGAGGGAAGCATGCGCCGTACCACGTTGTCGAACAGCAGCTTGGAGTAGCCGTAGACGTTGAGCGGCTGCTCGAATTCGGCCGCTTCACGGAACGATGCGCTGCCGCCGTAAGTGGCCGCAGACGAGGCATACAGCAGCCGCGTGCCTTGGCGCTGGCACGCATCGAGCAGGTCCTTCGAGCAGCGGTAGTTGTTGTCGAGCATGAATTTGCCGTTGTGCTCCATGGTGTCGGAGCAGGCACCTTGGTGCAGCACCACGTCGACCTTGCCGAAGTCGCCCTGCGCGAAACGGCCGTAGAACTCGCAGCGATCGAAATAGTCGCTCAGTCGGGCGCCCAGCAGGTTGCGGTATTTCGGCCCGTCGGTCAGGTCGTCGACGGCGATCACGTCGTCGATGCCGATGGCATTCAGCCCGTGCACGATGTTGCTGCCGATCATGCCGGCTGCGCCTGTCACAACAACTTTCATTCGAACAGCTCCTTGTAGTCGACGCTGGCGGTGCCGAACTTGCCGACCACGATGCCGCCAGCCCGGTTCGCGATCGGCATCGCCTCGCGCAGCGTCAGGCCGCACGCCAGCATGGCGGCCAGCGTGGCGATCACGGTGTCGCCAGCGCCGGTGACGTCGAACACCTCGCGCGCCTGCGCGGGCACCTGCACGTGGCCGCCGTCGGCCAGGTTGCCGTCGAACAAGGACATGCCATCTTCTGATCGCGTCACCAGCAGGCCCTGCAGCCCGAGCTTCACGCGCAGCGCCTGCGCCCGTTCATGCAACTGTGCTTCGCTGTTCCAACTTCCCACCACCTGCGCCAATTCAGCGCGGTTGGGCGTGATGACGGTGGCACCGGCATAGCGGCTGTAGTCGCTGCCCTTGGGGTCGGCCAGCACCGGCTTGCCGGCAGCGCGCGCCAGTTCGATCATGCGCGGAATGTGCGTGAGCCCGCCTTTGCCGTAGTCGGAGAACAGCACCGCGTCATGTTCTGCAAGCACGCGCTTGTAGTCGCCCAGCATGCTGTCCAGCACTTCGTGATCGGGCTGGTTTTCGAAGTCGACCCGCAGCAGTTGCTGGGCGCGGCCGATCACCCGCAGCTTGACGATGGTGTAGAGCTGCGGGTCTTCGCCAAGCAGGCTGGCCACGCCTTGCTGCGCCAGCAGTTGCCGCAGTTTGCGCGCCGGCTCGTCGACCCCGACGACGGTCAGCAAGGTGGCCTGCGCGCCGAGCGTTTTAACGTTCAGCGCCACGTTGGCTGCGCCGCCCAGGCGCTCTTCTTCGCGTGTGACGCGCACCACCGGCACCGGCGCCTCGGGCGAGATGCGGTCCACCGCGCCGAACCAGTAGCGGTCGAGCATCGCGTCGCCAACCACCAGCACGCGGGCAGCGGCCAGCTTCGCGGCAGTCACCGGCACGGTCACACCAAGTCCTCCAGCCGCTGCGGAGGGTAGGTGTCCCAGTTCAGGCAGCCCGGGCACTGCCAGAAGTACCTTTGCGCCTCGAAGCCGCAGGCCGCGCAGCGGTAGCGCTGCAAGGGTTTGGCAGCCTGCGCGATGGCGGCTTCGATGCTCAGCGCCTCGGCGTCGGGCGCTTCGCCGCGTTGGGTGATTCGTTGCGTGATTCGCAAGTGCAGCAGTTCGCGCACGGCCGACAGGCTGGGCTGAAGCCTGAGGTGATCGGCTGCGCGTTGCCGCTGTGCGATGGGTTCTGGGTCGAGCAAGCCGATGGCGGTCAGCAAATCGAGTGAGGGCTTCTGCTGGTACAGCGCACGCAAGTCGTCCAACGCCTGCGGCTCGGCATGTGCCGCGATGGCGCTGCGCGCGAAGTCTGTGGCCACCAGGCTGAACGCGGCCGGATTGGCCGCGAGCAGGGTGCGCCAGTCTTTGAGGGCGGCGCCGTGATCGCCCGCAGACTGCGCGCGCTGCCCAGCCAGCACCAAAGGTCGGGCCGATTGCGGGGCGGCGTCGCGCGCACGGCGCATCGCCTCGGTCGCATCCCCTGCTTGGCCCTTGGCATCGGCCTCCAGCGCCAACTCGCACCAGTAGTGCGCCATTCGCGATGCGTACGAGCCGGTGCCGCTGCGCTCGAGCAGTTGCGCGTCTTCGACGGCCGCGCGCCAGTCGTGCGACCGCTCGTGCAGCGTCAGCAAGGCCAACCGGGCCTCGGTGTCGAAGGAGGTGCCCGCGAGCGCGTGCCACGCCTGTTCGGCGCGGTCGAACAGACCCGCCTTCATGTAGTCCTGCGCCAGCCCGTGCTGGGCCCGTTCGCGTTCCGACGACGGCAAGTCAGCCCGATTCAGCAGATGCTGGTGCACCCGCACCGCTCGCTCGTACTCGCCACGGCGGCGAAACAGATTGCCCAGCGCGAAATGCAGGTCGGACGTGTCGGGGTCTTGCTGCACAGCCTCGATGAAGGCGTCGATGGCTTTGTCTTGCTGCTCGTTGAGCAAAAAGTTCAAGCCCTTGAAATAGGCCTTCGGAGAGTCGCGCTGCTCACGCCGCCATTGCCGGATGTCGAAGCGTGAGGCGAGCCAGCCCAGGGCAAATGCTGCGGGCAATCCGAGCAACAGCCATTGCAGGTCAAAGTCCATCGCGTGGAGGGTGCTCTGGCAAGGCGGGCTCGGTGAAGACCACGTCGGCAGGTTGAGGCGCAGCAGGTTGCACCCGCTGCGCAACCCGGCGGTGCTTCCACCAACTCGGCACCATGGCGATGACGCCGAAGGCACAGCCCAGGCCAAACGCGACCAGCACGATGAAGACCATCGGCGCGCGCCATTCCTGTCCGAAAAACACTTTCACGCTGGCGTCTTGCTGATTGTTCAGCGCGAACGCGAACAGGGCAAAGAAAACAAAGGCCCGAACCAGCCAAACGAAAAAGCGCATCACACCTCCGGCGCGAATTCTAATTTGTCGGTGCGGCGGTTGCGGCGGTTGCGGTATGCAGAGCGGCCATCGTGCAGGCTCAAACGGAGCGCGTCGCGGTCACGGGCAACGCTTCGTTTGCCGGCAGTTGTTCATCCACGGATTCGCGCAATGCCTTGCCCGGCTTGAAGTGGGGCACCAGCTTTTCGGGGATCACCACCTGCTCGCCCGAGCGGGGATTGCGCCCCACACGCGGTGGACGGCGGTTGATCGAGAAGCTGCCGAAACCGCGGATTTCGATGCGGTGGCCTCGCGCGAGCGCGTCGGACATCGCGTCCAGGATCGTCTTGACGGCAAACTCGGTATCGCGGTGGGCGAGTTGGCTGAATCGCTCGGCCAACTGAGCCACAAGGTCGGAACGTGTCATGAAAAAGCCAGTGCACGCCAGCGCCCCATTCCCGGCTTCCCCTGCTGGGGGAAGGCTGGGATGGGGGCTTGCTGCCAGTGCGCCATGGCTTCCAACACAGAACAGCTCTTACGAGTTGTTGTTCTGGTTGTCGAGCTTGGCGCGCAACAAGGCACCCAGGCTGGTGGTGCCGGCGTTCTCACGCTCGCTGGTCTGCGACAGGCGCTGCATCGCTTCCTGGTTGTCGGCGTTGTCCTTGGCCTTGATCGACAACTGGATCGAACGCGTCTTGCGGTCGACGTTGATGATCACGGCCGAGACTTCGTCGCCGTCTTTCAGCACGTTGCGCGCGTCTTCCACGCGGTCGCGGCTGATCTCGGAGGCGCGCAAGTACCCGGTCACGTCGTCGTTGAGTTGAATCTCGGCACCGCGTGCGTCGACCAACTTGACCTTGCCGGTCACCGTCATGCCACGGTCATTGACCGAGGTGTAGCTGGTGAACGGGTCGGAGTCGAGCTGTTTGATGCCCAGCGAAATGCGTTCGCGTTCCACGTCGACGGCCAGCACGATGGCCTCGACTTCCTGGCCCTTTTTGTAGTTGCGCACAGCCGCTTCGCCCGGCTCGTGCCATGACAGGTCGGACAGATGCACCAAGCCGTCGATGCCGGCTGCCAGACCGATGAACACGCCGAAGTCGGTGATCGACTTGACCGGGCCCTTGACACGGTCGCCGCGCTGCACCGTTGTCGAAAACTCTTCCCACGGGTTGGCCTTGCACTGCTTCATCCCCAGGCTGATGCGGCGCTTGTCTTCGTCGATTTCCAGCACCATGACTTCGACTTCATCGCCCAGGGCCACGATCTTGCTCGGTGCCACGTTCTTGTTGGTCCAGTCCATTTCAGACACGTGCACCAGACCTTCGATGCCAGGCTCGATCTCGACGAACGCACCGTAGTCGGCGATGTTGGTGATCTTGCCGAACAGGCGAGTGCTGTTCGGGTAGCGGCGCGATACGCCATGCCACGGGTCATCGCCCAACTGCTTGATGCCCAGCGAGACACGGTTTTTCTCTGCGTCGAACTTCAGGATCTTGGCTTGCAGTTCCTGGCCCACAGTGACCACTTCGCTCGGGTGGCGCACGCGACGCCATGCCATGTCGGTGATGTGCAGCAGGCCGTCGATGCCGCCCAGGTCGACGAAGGCACCGTATTCGGTGATGTTCTTGACCACGCCGTTGACGATGGCACCTTCGCGCAGCGTTTCCATCAGCTTGGCGCGTTCTTCGCCCATCGAAGCCTCGACCACAGCGCGGCGCGACAACACGACGTTGTTGCGCTTGCGGTCGAGCTTGATGACCTTGAACTCCATCGTCTTGCCCTCGTACGGGCTCATGTCTTTGACTGGACGCGTGTCGAGCAGCGAGCCGGGCAGGAAGGCGCGAATGCCGTT
>JAYVCL010000360.1:0-8101 GCA_043749975.1 Burkholderiales bacterium | reverse complement strand
CTGGTCTTGCCCGATGGCGCGCTCGACCTCGAAGCCCTGGCGCGCCAGCACGTCGCCGACGAGCGTGGCCTCCTGTTCGGCGGCGGGCAAGTTGTCGAGCGCCTTCAGCCCCGGCTGTCGCGGGTCGGGAAAGGCGCTGCCGAAGCCCTCGGTCGACGGGTTTCCCACCACATAGGCGCGCGCCTCCAGCGTTTGGTTCACGCGCACGCGGTACTGCGTGCTGGTCAGTTGGCGGACCATGGCGGTGCGCGTGGCCAGCGGCTGGTCGTCGGCCAGCATCAGCTCCCACGGCAGGTTGGCGGTGGTGCCGTCGAGCACGAAAACCATTTGCTGCATTTGCCGCGCGGCGTCCTTGAAGTCATGCGGAATCAGCAACTGGAACAAGGTGCGGCTGAAGTCGGCTTCGTAACTGCCCAATCCCACCTGGCTCGCCACCAGCCGCTCGACCAGGCCGGGCTGGCGCTGCTGCACCACCGATTCGGCCCGCGCGCGCTGGCCCAGGTACAGGTAGCGCAGCCGCTCGGCCGGCGCGGTGACGCGGGCCCGCGCTGCGGCGGAGCTTGTTGCGTTGCCGGCTGCGTTGCCCGCTGCGATGCCCGCACCCTTGCCCGATGTGGCTGCGGGAGCGGGCGCGCAGTCGTCGTTCGCACGGTCGTCGTCGGTGATCATCAGACGCGGCCAGTAGCCGCTGCCGCGCTCGTCGAACAGGCGCGGGCGCATGCCTTCGCCCTGGTGCATCACGGCGTCGGCTTTGATGCGACAGGCCACGTGCGGGTCGGCGTTCATCGACTGCGCGATGGCCTGCGTGGCGTAGGTGGCGGTGATGGCAGTGTCGAGGTAGATCTCGACGATGTCCAGCGACGTGATGCGCAGCTTCGAGCGCGTGGTTTGTGCGAACTGGCTGTTCGCCTCCGTCACGCCGCGCAGCAGCGCCTGCACCGAATCGGCAATCGTCAGGTTGGCCGACGAGTTGTAGCCCATCAGCAGGCTGGCCAGCTTGACGCCGTCGGCCGATTCGGTGCCGCTGGCCACCGCGCCGCTGTCCAGCACGTGCACCAGGTAGCGCAGGCCCGCGGTTCGCACCGCGTCGGTCAGTTTGCCCACCGTCAGCGAGCCGTCGTACTTGCCCAGCCCCGCCACCACCGCGCCGCGGTAGCTGCCGCGCTGGCGCTCGAGCGCCGTGCCCGACAGCAGCACCGCGCTGGCCGTGCCGATGGCCCCGGCGTACAGGCCTAGGTGATGGCGAATGCTCAGCTCGCCGTGCACCAGTTCCTGGTCGATCAGGGCCTCCGCACCCGAGATGGCGTCTTGCTCGTAGTGGCCCACGAGCAGGGGCTGGTTGACCTGGCGCAGGTCCATCGCGCGCACGCGCACTTGCAGCGTGTCGCGCGTGCGTTGACGCGCCCGCAGACGCTTGGCGCCGCCAAACAGGCCGCCGGCCAACTCGGTATCGCTCGGGAAGGGCACCGGCCCGGCGTCGTAGCTGGCCACCTGAGGCGTGGCAGATGCAGCCTGCAGGCCGCGCAGGGCCGGCGCACGGGTCATCAGCTTGCCACCGCTGCCGTGTTCGAGCAGCTCGGTGATGGCGTCGAAGTAGGCAGCCGTGTCGGCCAGCTCGCCGTGCCCGGCCGGCATCCAGAAAAAGCTGCCGATGCCGTCGATGTGGCCTGACTCCCAGGTGACCGAGCCGTCGCCCTGCGGCGTGCCCAGCATCTTCCATGCGTCGCCTTCCTTGGCGATGCCGCACGGCGTCTTGGCGGCACAGCCGTGCACATAGGCCACCTTGCCCTGGTGCCTGGGCGGCAGGGACGGCGGGCCCGCGCCGTCTTGCGTCCACAGCCACTGCGCCTGCTTCAGCACCTCGGTCGACGGCAGCGCGCCAATGCCGTTGCCGAACCAGAAATCGCGCATGCCTTTCTTGAAGCCTGCCCACACGGGTGCGCTGAAATAATTGGCGGCGCTGTTGCCCGTGTCCTTGAAGCCAGGCTTGGGCAGCAACTGCAAGACACCTGGAAATCCCGCAATGATGTCGATCACCTGTTGCAGGCCGTGGGTCGGGTCCAGCACGCCGAGCTGGCGCACTGCGTCGGCCTTGCCGAGCAGGGTTTCCAGCATCAGGTGCGAGCCCTGGTTGGGTGTGCCCAGCATGACCAGGCGGGCACCATCGCGCGCCATCAGTTCGTCCCACAGGGCGGGGTGCTTGTGGATCAGTGCGCGCACCACCAAACCGCCCATGCTGTGTGCCAGCACGCGCACCGGTTGCAATGGGCTGCCGGCGGCCGCAGCGGTGGCGTCGAGTTGCGCCCGCAACACCTCGGCCAGCCTGTCGGCCAGCACGTCCATCGGCAGCCGCCAGTCGTAGGGGTGTGCGACCACGCGGTGGCTGCAAGCCAGGTGTTCGTGCAGATCGCCGTAAGACTGGGCGAACAGCGCTTCGGCCTCGACTTTGCCCTTCGTCGCGTTCGGCTTGAGTTGCAGTCTGGCCAGCCCGCCACCGGCCAGCGCAGCCACGCTGAACCACACGCGGTCGCGCCGGTTCAGCCACAGGTGCGAGCCCATCAGGCCGGGCAACAAAATCGTCACCGGTCGGGCCGCAACGCCGCTGCTGCGGGTCTTGGCCGCCGACGTGCCGCCCAGGGCGCGCTCGTCGACACCGCGCAGCGCACTGAAGGTCTCGATCTGTTCGACCGTGGCCTCGAGCAGCCAGCGGCGCGTGGCCAGGCGCGTGGCGTCGTTGACGAAGTAGCGGAAGTGGCTCACGTCCGGCCCCTGGTCGAACATCACCCAGGTGTTGTCGGGCCGGGCGATGCCGGCGCTCATCGCGTCGGTGTCCACCACCAGGTCGTTGTCGGTGTTGTCGAAGAACGCGAAATCGGTGAACAGCACAGCGAGCCGCTTGAGCAGGCCGCCACCTTCGATGTCGCCCGAAATCACGGCCAGCCTGACGCCGCTTTGCGGCGTGGCCCGCGCCAGCAAGCGCGCCATCGGCGAGCCGGGCAACAGCGGCTCGATGCCGGGCATGAGGTTCGGTTTGGTTCGGTTGCGCGCGACTTCGAGCACCACGCGTTTGAAGGCCGAATAGATCGGGTTGCCTTTCAGCGCCGGCACCCACCCCATCAACGACAGCAGGCTCGACAAGAAGACATCGAAGTTGCCGCTGGCCAGCCGCGTGCCACGCGCCGGCGAGGCCACGCGCACATAGCGTTCCAGCCGCAGCTTCTTACGTGCCAGCTCAGCCGCCAGCTCGCGCAGCGCCTGGCGTTGCTCGGCGTGCGCGGTCAGCAGTTCGCGGGTGATGCGCGCGCGCTCGGCCGGGTCGGCCTCGCCCAGCGTGGCGGCGTCCAGCGCGTAGCCGTCGATCAGCTTGTCGAAGTTTTCCAGGCACAGCAAGTCGCCCACCAGCCCGCCGCGTGAATGCGTCAGCAGATGAACCGTGGCCCCTTCGGGCAGGGCGCGCGCGAGCTGCAATGCGTTGTCCACCGGGCTCTCGGACAAAGTGCGGTGCTCGAACGCCAGCACCCGGTTGGCGTAGCGGTCTTCAAACGGTTTCCAGAAACTGGCGGAGGCGTTTTGCAGCTCATCGAAGCTGGCTTGCGTGCTCGACCCGGTGCCGTGAATCACCACCAGCAGCGGCCCGGCCTTGGCGTCGGCCTGCAATTGCGGGTGGCCCGGCGGCAGCAGTTCAGTCAGTTCGCCGTGCGCCCAGCGGTACAGCCCGGGGTCGCGCTTGAGGCGGCATTCCAGCGCCCACATCAGCGCCTTGGTGCCGACCCAACTCACGCCCAGATCGGCGTACTGCGCGATCTTGTCTTCGGCCTTCTCGCCGATCCACTCGCAGGCCTTGCGCCGGGCGGCGTCGATGATCGGGTCGGCCGCCTGGCCCACGGTCAGCGTGTAGATGCGCGACACCAGCGCGCCCAGGCCGCCGGCCACCGCGTCGCCGAAGACACCGCGCATCGCCACGCCACGCGAGCGCAGCGCATGCTCGAAAACGAGGGCACCCGAGGCGTCCACAGCCGCTGGGTCGATGCGCTTCAGCGTGTCGTGCAGGTTGGCCGGGTGGGTGATCAGCGTCACGCCTTCGGGCAGTTCCAGCACCACCACCTGGCCTTCATTCGCCGCCAGCGTGTGCTCGGTGTCGCCGCCCGGGGCTGAGCGCGCCGTCGGCGTCAGGTCCAGCACCTGGTCCACACGCAGCAGGCCCTTCGGCAAGAACGGATCGTCCGCTGCGGTGTCGGCCGACCGCTGCGGGTTCTCGAACGCCCGCGGCATGCGCGGCGTGGCCACAGTTGCCGCGCGCAACTTGAACACCACCGGGTTCGTCATGCCGTCTCCTTGCTGGCTGCCGCCTGGACTGCACGGTGCACAAGGAGTGAAGCACAGCCGGCGGCGGGGCTCAACCCCCACAAAGCCAGCAACAGCCATCAAAAAAGCGCGCCTTGCAGCGCGCTTTTTGATCGGCGGGTAAGGCTCAGCCCTTGCTGCCCGCAGGTGCGCGCGTGACACGGGTCTTACCGCCGGTGGACACCAGAATCACCGCATCGCCCGCTTGCAGTGTTTCGCCGGCCTTCGCCTGCACGATCGCGCGACGCTCACCGTTGCGCAACTGCACCAGCACTTCGACCGCGTCTTCACGGGTCGACATGCGCTCCACCGCGTTGCCCGCCACGGCACCCACCACGGCACCCAGCACGCCGACGACGATGTTTTCACGGTGGCCACCGACTGTGGAGCCGGCAATGCCGCCGATCACGCCGCCGGCTGCCGCGCCGCCGCCACTCTGGCTGCCGTCGACGGTGACCGTGCGCACCGACAGCACGGTGCCGTCTTGCACCTGCGACATGCGCTGCGCGTCGCCACGCTGGATCACGTCGGGGCTGGTGGTGGAACAGGCGGCCAGTGCGGCGGTGATGCTGAGGGCGATGAGCAGTTTCTTCATGGAATTCTCCGGAGTATCTTGGGGCAACGCAGGTTCAGACCCGACCGTTGACGCGTTCAACCGTGATTGAACCGCGCCCGGGCCACGAAGTTCCGCTTTGCGGTGTAAAGACGCGTTTCATGCGAGGAATATTTTCAAAGCAACCGCCCAGACAACGCAAAAACGTCAGCCGTGCAGCCGGCTGTTTCGTGGCACGCTGGCCAGCAGGAATTCCATCTGGTCGGCCAGGATGCGGCGTCCGCGAAGAATCATGTCTTCATGCAGGCTGGGCACATAGGGCAGGTACATCAGCGACATGCGGGCTTCTTCGGGCATGCGGTTGCCCTTGTGGCCGTTGCACGAGCGACACGCGGTGATGCAGTTCATCCAGGTGTCCATGCCGCCGCGCGACGTGGGCGTGATGTGCTCGCGCGTCAGGTCGTCGGCATGGCAGTCGGCGCCGCAGTAGGCGCAAACGTAGCGGTCGCGCGCAAACAGCTTCGGGTTCGACAGCGCGGGCGTCTGGCGCCAGGCCCGACTGGGCACCGCGCCGCGCACCGCGATGATGGGATGCACGTCGATGCGCGACTGAAGCCCGGTGCGACGCTGCGTGCCGCCGCGCAGCACCAAGAACGTGTCGCCCAAGGTCCAGGCAATGCCGTCGCAGGCATAGATCACGGCCGCTTCGCGCGCCGAGATCCACGCCTGTGGACGGCCTGACAGGTCGAGCTGAAGAACTTCCATGTAACGAAAACTCCTGTGCCCGAGAGTAATCCAATCTGCGCCACAGACTAAATAGCTCGGCCATGCCGGGGCGGCTCGATGCGCTGCGCGCGCAGCCCGTGCAACACGCGGCGCGGCTGTCATCGCGATGTCATGCCCTTGTTGCTCGGCGTGAATGCAAACTTGCGGGTAATCCCGAAACTTTGGCGTGAGCAGCGGATGGTTTAGGCCCAACTGCCTAGAAAATACGGCCCGATTCGTTTCGCAGCGGCGCGCTTTTCTGCAAAATAGCACGACCGTTCGTTTCCGCCTGGTCTCCTTCGCTATTCACCCCTCTTCATTTTTACCCGTGACCGAACCCGCCGACAGCAACCTTCTCGAATTGCCCGCCCCGCAGCGATTGCTGATGAAGGGCCAGCAGACCCGCGCGACGATCCTCGACGCCGCCCTTGGCCTGGCCTCGCAGATGGGTCTCGAAGGGCTGTCCATCGGCGCGCTGGCCGAAGTCACGCGCATGAGCAAGTCGGGCGTGTTCGCGCACTTCGGCTCGCGCGAAGAGCTGCAAATTTCGGTGGTGCGCGAGTACCACGCCAAATTCAAAGAAGAGGTCTTCATGCCCGCCATGCGCCAGCCGCGCGGCCTGCCGCGGCTGAAGGCGCTGTTCGACCTGTGGGTGCGCCGCGTGTCGGTCGAGATCGATTCGGGCTGTCTGTACATCAGCGGCGCGGTCGAGTTCGACGACCGGCCCGGCCCGGTGCGTGATGCGCTGGTGGCAATGGTGAAGTCGTGGCAAGACGCGCTCGAGCGGGCCATCGCCATGGCGGTAGACGAGGGCCACCTGCGCGCCGACACCGAAGCCGAGCAGATGCTGTTCGAGGTGCACGGCCTGATTCTGGCGCTGCACCACGACGCCCGCTTCTTGTGCAAGCCAGGCGCGGTCGATCGCGCCCGCGCTGCCTTCGCCCGGGTGCTGGCGCACTACGCCACAGCACCCGGCGAGCGCTCCATCGCGACGCCTGCCGCGCGGCTGCCACGCAAGGCGCGCGGCTGAGGCGCTGACGCACCCGCTAACGCACACGCACCCACGCTCGACCCCCCGATTTCATCCAGGCAGTTTCGTTTTTCACCCGGAGTAAATGCAATGCCCCAGTACAACCCGCCGCTGCGCGACATGCAGTTCGTGATGCACGAGCTTTTGAACGTGACCGCAGAACTGAAGGCGCTGCCGCCGCACGCCGACATCGACGCCGAGACCATCAACGCGGTGCTCGAAGAAGGCGGCAAGTTCGCCTCGCAGGTGCTGTTTCCGCTCAACCAGGGCGGCGACGAAGAAGGCTGCACGCTGGACCGGACGACCCATGCCGTCACCGCGCCGAAGGGCTTCAGGCAAGCCTATGCGCAGTACGTGGAAGGCGGCTGGCCGGCGCTCAGTTGCGACCCGGCGTTCGGCGGCCAGGGCTTGCCGCACATCGTCAACCAGGCCTTCTACGAAATGCTGAATTCGGCCAACCAGGCCTGGGCCATGTACCCCGGCCTGTCGCACGGGGCCTACGAATGCCTGCGTGCCCACGGGTCGGAGGCGCAAAAGGCGATGTACCTGCACCAACTCACCAGCGGCCACTGGACCGGCACCATGTGCCTGACCGAATCGCATTGCGGCACCGATCTGGGGCTGCTGCGGACCAAGGCCGAGCCCGTTGTTTCAGATTCTGCCGACGGCAGCTTCCGACTCACCGGCAACAAGATCTTCATCTCGGCCGGTGAGCACGACCTGGCCGAGAACATCGTCCACCTGGTGCTGGCGCGCTTGCCCGATGCACCCGCCGGATCGAAAGGCATCTCGCTGTTCGTGGTGCCCAAGTTCATTGTCAAGGCCGATGGTTCGCTGGGTGCGCGAAACACCATCTTCTGCGGCGGCCTGGAGCACAAGATGGGCATCCACGGCAATGCCACGGCGCAGCTCAACCTCGACGGCGCGCTGGGCAGCCTGGTCGGACAGCCGCACAAAGGCCTGGCTGCGATGTTCGTGATGATGAATGCGGCGCGTTTGGGCGTCGGCATGCAGTCGCTGGGGCTGACCGAGGTGGCCTACCAGAACGCGGCGGCGTATGCCAAAGACCGCATGCAGATGCGTTCGCTGTCGGGCGTGAAAAACCCCGGCCAGCCGGCCGACACCATCATCCACCACCCCGATGTGCGCAAGATGCTGCTCACCGCCCGCGCCTACGCCGAAGGCGGCCGCGCGCTGGCCATGTGGACCACCTTGCTGCTCGACAAAGAAGTCAGCTCCGACGACGCCGAGGTGCGCAAGGAATGCGCCGACCTGGTCGCACTCATCACGCCCATCATCAAGGCCTTTTTGACCGACAACGGCTGGCTCGCCACCTCGCATTGCCTGCAGGTGTTCGGCGGCCACGGCTACATCCGCGAATGGGGCATGGAGCAATACGTGCGCGATGC
>JAYVCL010000359.1:0-21671 GCA_043749975.1 Burkholderiales bacterium | reverse complement strand
GGCAGCATGTCGATGTCGATGCCGCGCGCGGCGATGTCGGTCGCCACCAGCACCGTCAGGTCGCCGGTCTTGAACTCGGCCAGCGCCTTGGTGCGCGCGCTCTGGCTCTTGTTGCCATGGATCGCCATCGCGCTGATGCCCGACTTCAACAAAAACTCGACCAGCTTGTTGGCACCGCTCTTCATGCGCGTGAACACCAGCACCTGGTCCCAGTCGTTGCTCTTTATCAGGTGCGCGAGCAGGTCTTTTTTCATGTCGCGGCCGACCGGATGCACCTTCTGCGCAATGGTGTCGGCGGTCTGGTTGCGGCGCGCCACTTCGATCAACGACGGCTTGTTGAGCAAGCGGTCGGCCAGAGCCTTGATCTCGTCGCTGAAGGTGGCCGAGAACAACAGGCTTTGCTTGTGCGCAGGCAGCACGGCCAGCACTTTCTTGATGTCGTGGATGAAGCCCATGTCGAGCATGCGGTCGGCCTCGTCGAGCACGAAGATTTCGACATGCGACAGGTCGAGCGTGCGCTGCTGGTGGTGGTCCAGCAGGCGCCCCGGCGTGGCCACCAGAATGTCCACGCCGCGCCGCAGCTTGTCGATCTGCGGCTGCATGCCGACGCCGCCGAACATCACCATGCTGCTCAGCTTGCTGTACTTGCCGTAGGTCTTCACGCTCTCTTCGACCTGGGCTGCCAGCTCGCGGGTGGGCGTGAGGATCAGCGCGCGGATCGGCAGCCGGCCCTTGGCATCGCGCACGGCGGGCTTGGCCATCAAACGGTGCAGCATCGGCAGCACGAAGCCGGCGGTCTTGCCGGTGCCGGTTTGCGCGCCGCCCATCACGTCGACGCCCGACAGCACCAGCGGAATCGCCTGGGTCTGAATCGGCGTGGGGGTGGTGTAGCCGTATTCGTTGACGGCACGCAGCAAGGGCTCGGCAAGGCCGAGAGTGTCGAAAGACATGGGGTTCCAAACGGGAGAGGATCGGCCTGTCGCTTGAAAATCAAGCGCCAGTCGCAGGCAGAGGGGGTGTGTTGGGCCGCTTGTTCAGTGGAACAAAGGCCCGGGTCGGAATGACGGCAGCACAGTGACTGAAGCGTGTGCTGGTGGCCGCATTCTAACCGACCGATTTTTTCGCACCGGCTCGAGTTGCACCGTGTTTGGCCTGCTGATCCGCGCTGCACATCCGCGCCGCGTGGGCTCCGGGCCGGGTGCTGGCCGTCAGGCAGCGCTGCCGAAGCGGCCTGCCGCTTGCGAGCGGAATTCCTTCGGCGTCATGCCCTTGATCTGCAAGAAGCGCCGGTTGAAGTTGGCCACGTTGTTGAAGCCCACATCGAAGCAGACGTTGGTGATGTAGCGGTCGGTTTCCATCAACAACTGACAGGCGCGGTTGATGCGCAGTCGGTTCACGAAGTCGGTGAAGGTGTTGCCGGTGGCGCGTCGAAAGTAGCGCGAAAACTTGCTGTCGCTCATGCCCAGGCGGGCGCACACGTCGGTCATCGAAAACTGCTCGGCGCAGTGTTCGTTGACCCAGTCGACGATGCCGCTGATCTGCGCCAGCGTGGCGTCGTCGTCGAAGCTCTGCAATTGCACGGTTGACAGCGCGCGCATGTCGGTGCAGCGCGACAGCTCGCCCATCAGGTCCAGAAACTCGGCCAGGCGGCGCAGCCCGTGGCTGTGTTTGATGCGGTCCAGGTGTGCCGCGGTGCGCTCGCTCATACCGAAGAACTCGATGCCGTGGCGCGCCCGCTCGAGCAGCGGCAGCACTTCTTGCAGTTCGGGGATCAGCGCCGCAGATTCGCGCAGCGGTGCATCCGAGAACTGCAGAACGCGGTCGCGCACGGCCACGCCTTCGGGTGCCACGTCGGTCGAGATCCAGTTGTGCGGCAGGCGCGGGCCGGTCAGCACCAGATGGCCGGGCTCGAAGTGGCCGATGTAGTCGCCGACGAACACCTTGCCACGCGTCTGCACGATCAGGTGCAGCTCGTATTCGTCGTGGTAGTGCCAGCGAACCAGCGGGTTCGGAACACCGTGCTCCAGGCAGCGCACATAGCCGTAGCTGCCCTTGGGTTCATAGCCGAGCGCTGGATCGCGAACGAAGTCGTGTTCCAGTTCGGGGCCGCGGGGTTGTTTGAGTGACATCGGTTTCAGCTCATCACATTGCCGCCGTCGACGTTGAGCGTCTGCGCGGTGATGTAGGCCGACTCGCTGCTGGCCAAAAACACGGCGGCACCGGCCACGTCGGCGGGGGTTCCCATGCGGCCCAGCGGCACGGCCAGGCCAACGGCTTTTTTCTTCTCGCCGGGTTGCAGGCCTTCGTATTTGGCGAACAGCGAATCGACGTGGCCCCACATCGGCGTGTCGACCACACCCGGCGCAATGGCGTTGACGCGGATGCCGTGCGGCGCCATCGCCAGCGCGGCCGATTGGGTGTAGCTGATGACGGCCGCCTTGCTGGCGCAGTAGTGCGCCACCAGCGCCTCGCCGCGTCGGCCCGCCTGCGAGGCCAGGTTGATGACGCTGCCGCCGTTCGCCATCTGCTTGAGCACCGCCTGCATCACGAAGAACATGCCTTTCACATTCACATCGAACAGTCGCTGGTACATGCGCTCGTCCGATTCGAGCAGCGGCGCCATGTCGAACAGCGCCGCGTTGTTGAACAGCGTGTCGATGCTGCCGAAGCGCTGGCGCGCGCTGCGCACCATCGCCGCGATGCTGTCGCTGTTCGAGACATCGCCGGCCACATAGTGCAGGTGTTGCGGGTGGCTCGCGAGCAGCGCCGCCAACTCGGCGCTGGGTTGCGCCGACAGCTCGACGACGCTGCAACGCGCACCTTCGCGCAAATAGGCTTCGGTGACGGCCAGGCCGATGCCGCCGCCCGCGCCGGTGAGCAGCGCATGCCGCCCGGTCAGTCGATCAGTCATGTGCGTTCTCCTGGATGAATTGATGCGCCTCGGCGACACCACGGCGAATCGCTGCGGTCAGCATCTCGTTGCCGGCCAGCGGCCCCCACAGGATCGGGTCACGGCAGAACGCCGCCAAAGGATCGGGCGTGTCGAACAGCGCGTGCGCGGCGACCGGGTCCATGCCCTGGTCGTGGTATTCATAGCTCAACTCGCCGCGATGCCAGCGGCCGAGGAAGACGAAGAACAGCGCGGGCAGTTTGGCGGTCTTCTCGATCGACGCGCCACGCGCCAGGCACTCTTGCAAGGTCGGCCACAAGAAGCCCGGGATCTTCGCGAAGCCGTCCATCGCCACGCGCTGGTTCGTGTCGCGCAGGTGCGGGTTGCTGAAGCGGTCGAGCACCACGTCGCGGTAGGCCGCCAGGTCGATCGGGCTGGGGTGCTCGGGCGAGTCGAGGCAGGGCATCACATCGCACGTGACGTAGTCGAAAGCCATCTGCCGGATGGCAGGATGAAGCACGCCTTCGTGGATGTACTGCATGCCCAGCAGCGTGCCGGCCCAGGCGATGCAACTGTGGCTCGAATTCAGGATGCGGATCTTCGCCTCTTCGTAGGGCAGCACCGATTCGACCATCTGCGCGCCGGCCTTTTCCCACGCCGGGCGGCCGTTGATGAAGTGGTCTTCGATCACCCACTGGATGAACTTTTCGCCCATCACCGGCGCGCCGTCATTGAACCCGGTCGCAGCTTTCACGCGCTGCGCGACGTCGGGCAGCGGGCGCGGCGTGATGCGGTCGACCATGTCGTTCGGCGTGCTGGTGTTCGCGTGCACCCAGGCGAGCAGCGCCGTGTCGCCGCGCCGCGTCAGGAAATCGGTGAAGCCGGCCCGAAAGCGCTCGCCGTTGCTGCGCAGGTTGTCGCAGTTCAGCAGCGTCACCGGGCCGCCGCCGCGCAGCCGCCGCTGGTTCAGGATCGCCGCCAAAGCGCCGTAGATCGTGCTGCGCGTCGTGCCTTCGAGATCGGACGCAAGCTCGGGGTAGCTCGTCTCGAGCCGGTTCTCGCTGTCGAGGTAGTAGCCGGCTTCGGTGACGGTGAAGGAGATGATGCGTGTCTTCGCGTCGGCACCGACTTCGATCAGGCCGGCCAGCGACGGTTCGTAGGGAATGATCTGGCGGATCGAGGTGATGCGCTCGTAGTGGCGCTCGCCGGCGGGCGACACTGTCTCCAGCGTGTAGGCGCCTCCCTGCTTGCGCAACGCGGCGATCGTGTCGGCCATGTCGGCGCGCAGGTTGCCGCCGGCGATGACCCAATCGGTGTCGCCCTGTTCGATCAGGCGGTGCAGGTAGACAGCCTGGTGCGCGCGGTGGAACGAGCCCAGACCGAGGTGAAGAATGACGAGAGCTTGGCTCATGGTGGTCACGCCGCCTGCTTCATGTCGCGCAGCGCACGGCCTTGCTTGTCGAAGAACAGCAGCGCGTTCGAATCGATCTCGACGCCCACCGCGTCGCCGAGCTTGAGCGTGGTGCGATCGCTCTGGCGCGAGACCAGCGCCACGTTCGCGCCGACGCGGGTGTGGATCAGCGTGTCCGAGCCCAGCGACTCGACCAGCTCGACCTTGGCGGCGATGCCCGCGCCTGCGGCCACCACGCGCACGTATTCGGGCCGCACGCCCACCGACCCATCGGCCGGCAGCCGGGCCCCGGCGATGCGCGTGAGTTCGGGCAATGCCGCCGCAGCGAGCACGTTCATTTGCGGCGTGCCGATGAACTGCGCAACGAACTGATTCGCCGGGCGGTCGTACAGCTCAAGCGGCGAGCCGACCTGCTCGATCATGCCGTCGCGCAACACCACCACGCGGTCGGCCAGGGTCATCGCCTCGATCTGGTCGTGGGTGACGTAGATCGTTGTCGCGCCCAGATCGCGATGCAGGTTGGCGATCTCCACGCGCGTCTGGCCACGCAATGCAGCGTCCAGGTTCGACAGCGGCTCGTCGAACAGGAACACCTTCGGCGCGCGCACGATCGCGCGGCCGATCGCGACGCGCTGGCGCTGCCCGCCCGACAGTTCCTTCGGCGTGCGCTGCAGGTAGTCGGTGAGGTTCAGGATCTTCGCGGCGCGCTCGACTTTCTCTTTGCGCACCGCCACATCGACCTTCGCCAGCTTCAACGCGAACGACATGTTGTCGAACACGGTCATGTGCGGGTACAGCGCATACGACTGGAACACCATCGCCAGGTCGCGCTTGCTCGACGGCACTTCGGTGATGTCGCGGCCATCGAGATGGATGCTGCCGGCGGTGGTCGACTCCAGGCCTGCGATCAGCCGCAGCAGCGTCGATTTGCCGCAGCCCGACGGGCCGACGAAGACGACGAACTCGCCTTTTTCGATGCTCAGGTCGATGCCCTTGATGGTGCGCACCGGCCCGAACTCTTTGACGATGCCCTTGAGTTGGAGGAACGACATGATTGGCCCCTTGATTTACTTGACTGCGCCGAAGGTCAGGCCCTGGACGAGTTGCTTCTGACTGAACCAGCCGAACACGATGATCGGGGCGATGGCGAGCAGCGAGGCCGCCGACAACTTGGCCCAGAACAGGCCTTCGGGGCTGCTGTATTGCGCGATCAGCGCGGCCAGCGTGCCGGCGTGCGCCGAGGTCAGGTTGAGCGACCAGAACGCCTCGTTCCACGCCAGCACCAGGCAAAGCAAGCCCGTCGACGCAATGCCTCCCATGGTCAGCGGCAGGATCGCGTGGCGGAACTCGTCCCACACGGTCGCGCCGTCGAGCCGCACCGCCTCCAGGATGTCGTTGGGCACTTCCTTGAACGCGCTGTAGAGCATCCAGACCATGATCGGCAGGTTCGACAGCGTGAACACGATCACCAGCGCGGGGATCGAGTCGAGCATGCCGGTGGTCTGCGCCATCACGTAGACCGGCACCAGCGCGCCGACGGCCGGCATCATCTTGGTGGAGAGCATCCACATCAGGATGTCGCGCGTCTTGCGGGTGCGGAAGAACGCCATCGAATACGCCGCCGGCGCGGCGATCAACAGGCCCAGCACCGTCGACACCAGACTCGTGACCAGCGAGTTCCACGCGTAGTGCAGGTAGTCGCTGCGGGCCTGTACTTCGACGAAGCTGTCGAGCGTGGGCGTGAAGAGCAGCTCGGCCGCGATCGCCTGGCCTTCGGTCTTGAACGCCGTGATGCCGAGCCAGAACAGCGGGAAAAACAGCAGCAGCGCGATGAACCACGAAGCGATGGTTCGCACGAGCGGGAACGGTGCCTTTTTGCTCATGATCAGTCCAGGTTCTTGCCGACCATGCGAATCAGGAACACGGCCGCGATGTTGGCCAGCACCACCGCGAACAACGCGCCGGCCGAGGCCACGCCGACGTCGAAGCTCATGAGCGCCTGCTTGTAGATCAGGAACGCGAGGTTGGTGCTTTCGTTGCCGGGGCCGCCGCTGGTGGTCGTGAAGATCTCGGCAAACACGCTCATCAGAAAAATCATCTCGATCATCACGACGACGGCGATCGAGCGGCCCAGGTGCGGCAGCGTCAGGTACCAGAACTGGTGCAGCGCCGTTGCGCCGTCCATGCGCGCGGCTTCCATCTGTTCGCGGTCGAGCGACTGCAGCGAGGTGATGAAAATCAGGCAGGCGAACGGCAGCCATTGCCAGCTCAGGATGATGATCACCGAGAGCAACGGCCAGTCGGTCATCCAGTCGATCGGCGTCGCGCCGAAGAAGGTCCACACCCGGCCGAGCACGCCGTAGATGGGGTTCATCATCATGTGCTTCCACAGCAGCGCGTTCACCGTGGGCATCACGAAGAACGGCGAGATCAGCAGCACGCGCACGATGCCCTGGCCGGGGAAGGGCTCGTTGATCAGCAGCGCCAGGCCGACGCCCATCACCACCGTGATCACGATCACCCAGCCGAGCAGCTCGATCGTCTGCAGCACCGCGGGCCAGAAGTCCGGATCGGTGATGAAGTAGCGGAAGTTCTCGAGCGCGACGAAGGTCTTCTCGCCAGGCTGCATCAGGTTGTAGTGGACGAGGGAGAAGTAGATCGTCATGACCAGCGGGACGATCATCCACATGAACAGCGTGACGACCGCCGGCGCCAGCAGCGCCCGGGGCATGAATCTGGACATGGCAATGGCCCTGGCTCGGGGTGAAACTCCTTCCCCTCTGGAGGAAGGTTGGGATGGGGGCGAGAGGGTGCTTGTGGCGGATCGGCTGCACCCCCACCCCAACCCTCCCCCAGCGGGGGAGGGCGTCATGGGCCTACTTCTTGTAGTACCCGCCCTTGGTCATTTCACGCTCGGCTGCGGCCTGCGAGGCCTTCAGCGCCTGGTCGACCGTGGCCTTGCCCGAGAGCGTGGAGGTCAGTTGCTGGCCCACCGCGAGGCCGATCGCCTGAAACTCCGGGATCGCCGCGAACTGCACGCCCACGTACGGCGACTTCAGCAGCGTGCTGTCGTTCGGGTTCGCGCTGTCGATCGCCTTCTTCTCGGCTTCGGCAAAGACGGCGGCCTTGCGGAACTCCGGGTTCGCGTAGGTCGACTTGCGCGTGCCGGTGGGCACAGCCGCCCAGCCTTTGTCCTTGGCGATCAGATTAACGTACTCCTTCGACGTGGCCCAGGTGACGAACTTCTGCGCCGCCTCGGTGTTCTTGGTGCCGGCAGGAATGCCGAGCGCCCAGGCCCACAGCCAGTTCGCACCCTTGGCCGTCGCGCTGGTCGGCGCCTGCGCGAAGGCCACCTTGTCGGCCACCTTGCTTTGCTTCGGGTCGGTGATGAACGAGGCGGCGATCGTTGCGTCGATCCACATGCCGCACTTGCCTTCGTTGTACAGCGCCAAAATTTCGTTGAAGCTGTTTGCTGACGATCCAGGAGGCCCGTACTTCTTCAGCAGGTCGACATAGAACGTGACCGCGTCGTGCCAGGGCTTGCTCTCGAACTGCGGCTTCCAGCTCATGTCGAACAACTGGCCACCGAAGCTATTGGCCATCGTCGTGACGAACGCCATGTTGTCGCCCCAGCCCGGTTTGCCGCGCAGGCAGATGCCATAAACGCCGTTCTTCGGGTCGTGGATCTTGGCCGCGGCATCACGCACCTCGACCCAGGTCGGGCGCTCTGCGAATTTGATGCCGGCCTTGTCAGTCAGGTCCTTGCGGTACATCAGCATCGAGCTTTCGCCGTAGAACGGCGCGGCGTACAGCTTGCCGTCGACCGACAGTCCGTTGCGCATCGCAGGCAGCAGGTCGTCCACGTCATACGCGGCGTCGGTCTTGAGCTCCTTGAGCCAGCCCTTCTTGCCCCAGATCGGGGTTTCATACATGCCGATCGTCATCACGTCGAACTGGCCGCCGTTGGTGGCAATGTCGGTCGTGACGCGCTGGCGCAGCACGCCTTCCTCGAGCGTGACCCACTTCAGCGTGATGCCCGGGTTGGCGGCCTCGAAGTCCTTGGTGTGCTTTTGCATCTCGATCATGTGGCCGTTGTTGACGGTGGCGATGACGAGGTCGACGGCCGATGCAGTGCAGGCCACGGCAGCCAGGCCCAGGGTCAGGGCAAGTGATCGTTTGAGCTTCATGGAATGTCTCCGTTTTGGGTTTGATGCGGCCCGGCGGGTGTTCCGGTCGGCCTTCGCACAATACCCATGCTCGGATGCGTCATGTGATATCGGGCGTTCGAATTTCTGTATCTGGTTGCATCGCAAGACTGGTAATTACCCGAATCGACGCAACCACCGTACTTGAATTTCGCCAAGTCTTACTCGCCGATCGAACTGCGGTGTGCCGCCCTGCAGCGCAGCGTGCACATCGCACCCAGCCCGCCGAATCACGGCCTGCTGCGACAATCGCAGGTTGCCGCAACCGCGTTGCCGGCCCGACCCCTTCAGGACACACACCATGGCTCAGTACGTATTCACGATGAACCGCGTGGGCAAGATCGTGCCGCCCAAGCGCCAGATTCTGAAGAACATCTCGCTCTCGTTTTTCCCCGGGGCCAAGATCGGAATGCTGGGCCTGAACGGCTCGGGCAAGAGCACCTTGCTCAAGATCATGGCGGGAGTCGACACCGACTTCTAAGGCTAAGCCACGCCGATGCCCGGCATCAAGATCGGCTACCTGCCGCAAGAGCCGGTGATGAACCCCGACCAGACCGTGCGCGAGGCCGTTGAAGAAGGCATCGGCGGCGTGCTGGCGGCCAAGAAGCGGCTCGACCAGGTGTATGCCGAGTACGCCGAAGAAGACGCCGACTTTGACGCCCTGGCCGCCGAGCAAGCCGAGCTGGAAGCCGTGATCTCGGCGGCAGGTTCCGAGAACACCGACCTGCAACTCGAACTGGCCGCCGACGCGCTGCGCCTGGCCCCCTGGGACGCTGTGGTCGGCAAACTGTCGGGCGGCGAAAAGCGCCGCGTCGCCTTGTGCCGCTTGTTGTTGAGCAAGCCCGACATGCTGTTGCTCGACGAGCCCACCAACCACCTGGACGCCGAAAGCGTCGACTGGCTGGAACAGTTTTTGAGCCGCTTTCCCGGCACGGTGGTGGCCATCACCCACGACCGGTATTTTCTGGACAACGCGGCCGAATGGATTCTGGAACTCGACCGCGGATCGGGCATTCCGTACAAGGGCAACTACAGCACCTGGCTGGATCAGAAAGAGCAGCGCCTGGAGCTGGAACAGAAGACCGAAGACGCGCGCACCAAGGCGATGAAGAAAGAGCTTGAGTGGGTGCGCCAGAACCCGAAAGGCCGACAGGCCAAGAGCAAGGCGCGCCTGGCCCGTTTCGAGGAATTGAGCGATGTCGATTACCAGAAGCGCAACGAGACGAATGAGATCTTCATCCCGGTGGCCGAGCGCCTGGGCCACGAAGTGCTGGAGTTCGAGAACGTCACCAAGAGCTTCGGCGACAGGGTGCTGATCGACGACCTGAGCTTCAAGGTGCCGGCCGGTGGCATCGTGGGCATCATCGGCCCCAACGGCGCGGGCAAGTCGACGCTGTTCCGCATGATTGCCGGCACCGAAAAGGCCGACAGCGGAAACGTCAAGATCGGGCCGACGGTGAAGATGGCTTTCGTCGAGCAAAGCCGCGAGTCGCTGGCCGGCGACAAAACGGTGTGGCAAGACGTGTCGGGCGGGCTGGACAACCTGATCGTCGGCAAGTTCGTGATGCCGTCGCGCGCCTACCTGGGCCGCTTCAACTTCAAAGGCAACGACCAGCAAAAATTGGTCGGCAACCTGTCGGGCGGCGAGCGCGGCCGGCTGCACCTGGCGAAGACGCTGATCGCCGGCGGCAATGTGCTGATGCTCGACGAACCGTCGAACGACCTGGACGTGGAGACGCTGCGTGCGCTGGAAGACGCGCTGCTCGAATTCGCCGGCAGCATCATGGTCATCAGCCACGACCGCTGGTTTCTCGACCGCATCGCCACCCACATCCTGGCCTGCGAGGGCGATTCGAAATGGGTCTTCTTCGACGGCAACTACCAAGAGTACGAGGCCGACAAGAAGCGCCGTTTGGGCGAAGAGGGCGCGCGTCCGAAGCGGGTGCGCTTCAAGGCGTTGAAGTGACGGCGGAACGGTCGGTCAGCGCCGAGCGTCAGTCTGCGTCCAACTGCGGTTTTTAGGTTCGGCCAGGCTTACAACGCGGCCTCGACCGACAGTCGGAAACTGCGCGGGGCCAGCGGAAACAGGTACGCGTGGCCGAATTGCAGGGGCGACTCTTTCCAGGCGCGGCGGTCGAGCAGGTTGTCCACGCCGGCGCGCCAGAGCAGGCCCTTGCCGGCCAACGCAGTTTCATAGCGCAGCGATGCGTCCAGGCGGCCGTAGCCTGGGATGCTCGCGCTGTTGTCTTCCAGCACCATGCGCTTGCCCTCGGTCAGCACGGCGGCGCTGACCGACAGCCCGCGCAGGCTTGCCACGTCGTAGCTGGTTTGCAGCTTCAGCGTGGCGGCTGGCACGTTGGTAGGCTGCTTGCCGTTCAACGCGAAGTTCGCGCTGGCGGGGTTGTCGATGCGGCGGCGCGCCTGCAGCCACTGCACGCCGCCTTGCACCGCCCACGGCCCTTGCCGCCAGGCGGCGGTGCCTTCGATGCCACGGTGCCTCGCGTTGCCGTCGGCTTGGCGGGTGCATGTGTTGCCGGGGGTGTCGCTGGCGCAATCGGGGCCCACGTCACTCCAGGCCGGGCGTTCGATGTCGAACCAGGCCAGGCTCCAGCCCAGATCGGTGCCGCTGCCCTTCAGGCCCAGCTCGAGCTGGCGGCTTTGCAGCGCGGGCAGCGCGACGCCGGCATTGGTGTAACGCGCGCGGTTTGGCGCGACTTCGCTCTCCACGCCGCGGCCCCAACTGGCATACGCCGTCGTGTCGGCGTTCAGTGCATAGGTGGCGGCCAGCCACGGCGAGTTCATCGACTGGTCGTACGAGGTGGCGCGCGTGCCGTTGGTGCGCACGCTTTCTCGGTGCAGCGAGCTGTGGCGCAGCCCCAGCCAGGCGGTGAAGTTGTCGCTGAGCTTGACGGCGTCGCGCACGAAGAACTCGGTCGAGCGTTCATCGCGGTTCGTGTTCTCGTCGGTCAACGACGGGTCGGCGGGTGTGATGGCGGTGCCCAGCACATTGCCGCTGCCCACGTAGTTGAAAGCCTGCATCTGGAAGCGGTTGCGCACCTGGCTGCGCAGCATGCCGAAGGACGCGGCATGGCTCACGCTGCCGGTCTGAAACGCACCGTGCAGGGCCAGCTCCAGCGCGTCGGTGCGGCGGCGCTCGTTTTCGCTGCGGAAGTCGTACAGGTCGAAATCACCGGAAGGGCTATAGCGGTCGCAGTAGGTGAAATTGCTGGTGGGATGGCAGTCAAATCCAAAAGGGAAGGCGACGCGGTCTTGCGACTTCAACTGCTGGGTCGCCGCATGCGCGGTCCAGCGCCAGCCCTTGCCGAGAAAATCCAGGGCTTGGCTGAAACGCAGCGAAGCGGTGTTGCCGTCCAGCACCACCGGCAGAGACCACGGCTGGTTGTTCAGGTTGATGCGCGGGTCGCCGGGTTGGGGCACCACCGCACCGAGCAGGCTGAAGCCGGGCACGCTCGGCTGGCTGCGGTGGCTGGTTTCGAATTCGGCCTCCAGCCGCGTGTCGAGGGTCAAGCGCCAATCACCGGCGAGCGCCAGCAGGTGCCGCTCGCCCTTGGCGTTATGTGTTTGCGGGTCGAGGTGCTCGGCGGCGACGTTCAAGCGCAGGCCGAAGGCGTCATTCACACCGAGGCGCTGGCTGATGTCGACCGCGCCCAGCAGCGAGCCGCTCTGGCGCCAGCCCAACTGCACGCTGCGCAGCGCTTGATCTGTCGGGCGCTTGACGACGAAATTCACCAACCCGCCGGGCGCGCTGGTGCCGGCTTGCAAACCGCTGGTGCCTTTGAGCACTTCGATGCGGTCTTTGTTGTCGAGCGGAATCGAGGTTTCGGCATTGATGGGCAGGCCGTCGCGCCGGTAGTTGAAGCGGTTGTCGATCACAAAGCCGCGCACCGTGAGGTAGTCCCAATAGCCCTCGGCGTTGTAGGCGTCGCTCACCGACGGGTCGATGCGGGCGATGTCGGCCAGGCGCTGGATGCCGCGGTCGCGCATTTGCTCGCTGGTGGTGATGCTGGCCTGGAACGGCGACCTGAACAGCGGCACGTCGCCCCAGCCGCCGATGCCGAGCGCCGGCACGCTTTTACCCGTCACGGTGACCGATTCAAGGGTGGTGGTTTGTGCCCCGACCGACATCGCAGCCAGCAAGCAGGCCGCAGCGACAGGCGTGCGGTGACACAGGCGACGTGAAGCGATCGAAATCAATGTGTGTGCCATCGTGATGTCCAAAGGATCGATCACAGGTCGGCTGGCCAGCGCCCACAGAACGTGGGCGTCTTGGCATGCTTCCCTGCGCGAGGATTACCTCAGTCAGGTTCAAAGGGACTTTCTCAGTCGAACGCCTTGCAAGCGTTCAACACCCCCAGCGAATGCGATGCAGCAAGCTGCAAAGCAAATTGAATTGTCTCAGAGAAAAAGAAAAGGGCCCGCAAGGGCCCGCTGTCCTGTAGCGCCTGCGGCATCCCGCCCGCCTGTAGCGCCTGCGGCTCCTAATCGAAGACCGGTGTCTCCACACCCAACACCTTGTGCAGCTTCGGGCTGGTGGTGGTGTATTGCAGGTGAATGCGCTTGTCCGGAAAAATGTACGGCGCAGCGCCGAAGGCGGCCAGTGCGGCTTCATGGAAGCCGGACAAGATCAGCTTCTTCTTGCCGGGGTAGACGTTCACATCGCCCACCGCAAAAATGCCCGGTGTGCTGGTTTCGAACTTCTCGGTGTCGACCACGATCTGCTTGCGTTCCAGGTTCAGTCCCCATTCGGCGATGGGGCCGAGCTTGGGGCTGAGGCCGAAGAAGACCAGCAAGATGTCCAGCGGCATGACACGCGTCACGCCGTCGCCGCCGGTGACTTTGACCCGGGTCAATTTGCCGTCGGCTTCTTCGAAGCCGGTGATCTGGCCGACCACGAATTGCATCTCGTAGGCGTCGCACAACTCGCGCATTTTCGAGACGCTGGCCGGTGCCGCCTTGAAGCCGTCGCGGCGGTGCAGCAGGATCACGCTTTCGGCCTTGTGCGCACCCTCCTGAACGAAGTTGATGGTCCAGTCGAGCGCCGAGTCGCCGCCGCCGACGATCACCAAGTTTTTGCCGGCGAACTGAGCCGGGTTCTTCACACGGTAGAAGAGCTGGCTGTCGTTGAACTTGTCGATCCCGTCGACGCGCAGCAGGCGCGGCTGGAACGAACCCACGCCGCCGGCAACGAAGAGGGTCTTGGTCAGCAGGCGCGTGCCTTTGGAGGTCTCGACGTAGAAGCGGCCATCGGCCTGTTTCTCGACCACGCTGACCTCTTGCCCCAAATGAAACGTGGCGCCGAACGGCTCGATCTGCTTGAGCAGGTTGTCGGTCAGTTCCTTGCCGGTGCACACCGGCACGGCCGGAATGTCGTAGATGGGTTTGTCGGGGTACAGCTCGATGCACTGGCCGCCCGGGTAAGCCAGCGAGTCGATGATGTGGGTCTTGATTTCGAGCAGGCCCAGCTCGAACACCTGGAACAGGCCGACCGGACCGGCACCGACGATCACGGCGTCGGTTTCAACCGTGTTGCGGGGCAGGCCATGCGCGCTTGCGTCATGCAAATCGGCGGTTTTCGATATCTCCACGTTGGCGTTCGCGTTCATGTTGTCGGGGCTGTCGAGCATTGAAAAAAAACGGCACGCTGACGCTCAGCGGAGCAGTTCCGGCAGCTTGCCGGTCTTGTCTTTCCAGTCGTCTGCGTCGGGCGGCGGTGTTTTGCGCTTGGTGATGCTGGGCCAGCCGCTGCGGGCCAGGTCGGCATTCAGCTTGATCATGTGCTGCATGTCGCCCGGCACGTCTTCTTCGGGGACGATGGCGTTCACCGGGCACTCAGGAATGCACACCGCGCAGTCGATGCATTCGTCGGGGTCGATGGTGAGGAAGTTCGGGCCCTCGCGAAAGCAATCGACCGGGCAGACATCGACACAGTCGGTGTACTTGCAGCGAATGCACGATTCAAGAACGACGTGGGTCATGGGGCGGGCTCGTGAGGGTGAAAAGGGGGCGTGCCGCAGCGGCAGCGAACACAGATTTTACGGGTTCAGGCTGCCCACCCGCACCAAGGGGATGTGTGGCTGGACAGCTGGCGAAGGCTCGCGTTCGAGCGGCTGCCCGCCACTGCGCAGCGGCATCGCCCCGGCTCCCACCGTCACCACGCTGGGCCGCCCTGCGTGCAGCAGGCTGGCGCGGGCCAGTGTCGCCACCGTGTGGTCGCTGTGAAGCTGATCGGGCCAGCCTGCGCGCGACACCACGCTGGCCGGCGTGTCCGACGGCCAGCCTGCCTCGATCAAGCGGCGTGACAGCGCAGCCAGTTGCTTGCCGGCCATGTAGAACACTTCGGTGTCTGCGCTGCGGGTGGCTTGCACCTCGCCGCTGCGTGTCATCGCTGTCGTGAAGCTCACGCTGCGGCCGGTGCCGCGGCGGGTCAGCGGGCGCTGTGCGGCGGCTGCGGCGGCGATGGCTGCGGTGACGCCGGGCACCACCTCGCAGGCGATACCGGCTTGGGCCAGCGCCTCCAGTTCTTCTTCCAGCCGCCCGAACACGCTCGGGTCGCCGCCCTTCAAACGCACCACCACGGCCACGTCACCGGCGTGCTTGACCAGCAGGGCGTTGATGGTGGCCTGGCGGGTGCTGTCGGCAAAGCCGCGCTTGCCGACATGGATCCAGCGTGCATTCGGTGCGAGGTCGCGAAGCGCGGGGTCGGTCAGCGCGTCGAACAGCACCACGTCGGCCTGCGCCAGGTAGCGCGCGCCACGCAAGGTGATCAGGTCGGCAGCACCCGGCCCAGCCCCGATGAAGATCACACGGCCGGTCATGTGAATTGCCCGTTCAAGCCGCGGCCTTGACCAGCAGCGCACCGCTGGTTCGATTGCTGGCCGGGTCGACGACGATCAGCGCGCCGCCGACGCGGTTGGTGGCATACGCCTCCACCGGCAAGCCTTGCTGGGTCTCCACGATCACATGGCCGATCTCGTTGACGGCCAGTTCATGCGCGTCATTGGCGGCCAGGGTGTGGATGTCGAGCCGGCTCTCGATGGCGGTGATGCGGGCCTGCACCCAGCGATTGCCGTGGCGCACCCAGTACTTGCGGCCGATGACGGCGGGCTCGGTGTCGAGCCAGGCCAGGGTGGCCGAAAAGCGTTGCGCCGCGACGATGGTTTGCGGCGTCGCGATCCAGTCGCCACGCGACACGTCGAGCTGGCGGTCGAGCACGATGCCGGCCGATTGGCCTGCCACGACTGCGTCGGCCACCTCGCCGGCCAGTCGCACTTCGGCAACCAGCGCACGCTGGCCGCTCGGAAAGAGCTGAACCTCGTCGCCGGCCTTCACGCTGCCGTGGGCCACGCGGCCCCACAGAGTGCGCGGCTGATGGCCAATGCCGGGGCCGTCGGCGTCGTCCGAAGCATCACGCGCCACGTATTGCACCGGCAGCAACAGGCTGCCGTCCTTGCGCTCCTGCGCAGCGGGCAGCACCTCCAACAGTTGCAGCAGCGACGGGCCGTCGTACCAATCTGCCTTCAACGGCACGGTGACGTTGTCGCCGCGCAGTGCCGACACCGGCACGATGCCCGCCACATCGATGCCGGCCTGCGCGGCAAATGCCAGCAGCGCGGTTCGGGTGGCCGCAAACGCGGCGCCGGGGTCAGCGACCGCGTCGATCTTGTTCACCGCGAAGACGATGTTCGGCACCCGCAGCAACTGGGCCAGCAAGGCGTGGCGGCGGGTCTGCGCGAGCAGCGGCATCGGCTGCGCCAGCAGGTCGAGCTTGGTGATGTCGACCAGCACCACGGCGGCGTCGCTGCCTGCTGCGGCAGTGACCATGTTGCGCGTGTACTGCTCGTGGCCGGGCGCGTCGGCGATGATGAATTTGCGCTGCCGGGTGGCGAAGTAGCGGTAGGCCACGTCGATGGTGATGCCCTGCTCGCGCTCGGCTTCCAGGCCGTCGGTCAGCAGCGACAGGTCGATGGCGTCACCAGCGGCTTTTTTTTCCAACGCGTCGAGCTGGTCGGCCAGGATGGCGCGGCTGTCGTAGAGCAGGCGGCCGATCAGCGTGCTCTTGCCGTCGTCCACGCTGCCGGCGGTGAGAAAGCGCAGGGCGCGGTGATCGGCAGGCTGGGCGGCCCCCTTCGCCAGCGGGGTAATGGGTGAACGGCCTTCAGCGGCATTGTTGCGGTTCATCAGAAATAACCTTCCTTCTTGCGCCGTTCCATCGACGCTTCCGAGGTGCGGTCGTCCATGCGGGTGGCGCCCCGTTCGCTGACCGTCACCTGCAGTGTTTCAGCCACGATCTCGGTGGCGTTGGCGGCGAGGCTTTCGACCGGGCAGGTGCAGGTCATGTCGCCCACGGTGCGAAAGCGCACCTCCAGGGTTTCAACGCGCTCACCCGCTTCCAGCGGCGTGACTGCGGTCAGCGGCACCAGCAATCCCTTGCGGCGAATCACCTGCCGATCGTGCGCGAAATACAGGCTCGGCAGCGGGATGTTCTCGCGCGCCAGGTAGAGCCACACGTCGAGTTCGGTCCAGTTGCTGATCGGGAAGGCGCGCATGTGCTCGCCAGGTCGGATGCGGGTGTTGAACAGGGTCCAGAGTTCGGGCCGCTGCTCTTTCGGTTGCCACTGGCCGAAGTTGTCGCGGTGCGAAAAAATTCGCTCCTTGGCACGTGCTTTTTCCTCGTCGCGCCGCGCGCCGCCCATCAGCACGTCGAAGCGGTGTTCTTCAATGGCTTCCAGCAGCGCCACCGTCTGGTGTCCGTTGCGCGATTCCAGCGGATGGCTCAAGCGCACCGTGCCACGTTGAATCGAGTCTTCGAGGTGGCCTACCACCAGCCGCTCGCCCATCTCGGCCACTCGCCGATCCCGAAACGTGATCACCTCGGGGAAGTTGTGGCCGGTGTCCACGTGCAGCAGCGGGAACGGCAATCTGCCCTTGTATTGGCCGTCGGCAGCCTTGTTCTTGAATGCCTTTTCCGCCAGGCGCAGCACCACACAAGAATCTTTGCCACCCGAGAACAACAGGGCCGGGCGCTCGAACGCGGCCACCGTTTCGCGCAGGATGAAGATGGCTTCTTCTTCGAGCCAATCGAGGTGCGTGTGGTCGAGGTCAGGGAGCATTTGCTCCACGGTCAAAGGGGCGTTCATGCGCGCTCTCCGATCATTGATACAGCGGGCTCGCTCACATGCAGCCCGCACTCTTTGGCAGCTTCGTCCTCCCACCACCATCGCCCAGCGCGAAAGTCTTCACCGATCGCAATCGCGCGCGTGCAGGGCGCACAGCCGATGCTGGGCATGAACGCGTCGTGCAGCGGGTTGTAGGGCACGGCGTGCATGCCGATGTAGTGCCACACGTCGCCCCAGGTCCAATCGGCCAGCGGGTTGAACTTGATGCGGCCGTGGTCGTCGGGCTCAGAGAACGGCACGCCGCCGCGCGTTGCCGACTGCTCTCGGCGCAGGCCGGTGACCCAGGCAGTGCGCCCGGCCAGCATGCGCGACAACGGCTCCATCTTGCGGATGCCGCAGCAGGCCTTGCGCAGCTCGATGCTGTCGTACATGGCGCGGGCGCCGTTCTGCGCTACGAAGTGAAGCGCAGCTTCATGCACCGGCTTGAACACATCGAGCTTCAGCGCATAGCGTTCTTCGATGCGCGCGATGAGCGCCAGCGTCTGCGGGTGCAGCATGCCGGTGTCCAGCGTGGCAATGGACACCCCCAGCCCATGCCGCGCGATCAGGTCGGTGACCACCATGTCTTCCGCACCCAGGCTGGTGGACTGCACGATGCGGCCCGCATGTTCGGTGGCTGCGGCCTGCAAGGCGACGACGGCGTGCGCCACGCGGGCGTCGAAATCAGCGCTCGGGCGGTCGTACAGGCTGAGGGCGCTGGTCGCGGCGGCGGCACTGGTTCGGGTTGTCATATCGACGCCCCGGTCTGCACGAACTCACGCACTTTCTTCATCACCTCGTCGGCGGGTCGAGCGAATTGCGGACGGTGCTCTTGCACGTCGCCCTGGTAGTGCCCGGGGAAAAAGTTCAGCGCACGTTCCGCCGACTCGATCAACTGATCGGCGCGCAGCACCACCGAGTTGAATCCGGTGCGCTGCAGCAGCGGCATCATGTCCACCACCACGTCGCCGATGGCGCGCACTTCACCCTTGAATCGATAGCGTGAACGCAGCAAATGTGCCTGGCTGTAGGCGCGTCCGTCGGTCCACTTCGGGAAGTGCAGCGCCACCAAGCCCAGGCGCGGCAGGTCTTCGGCAAGATGTTCCACTTCGGTGTCGTTGGGCAGCAGCACACCGACGGGCATCTCGGCCGGCCACTGGCTGCGAATGCCGTGCCACTGGGTGAAGCTGAGCAACTGGTTCGGCGCGGGTGTGATGCTGACCATCGGGCCGTCCTCACCGGTCACGGTGTGCCAAGGGTCGCGATGGGTGTTGATGAAGTTCATGGCTGCTGCTTCAGGCGGCTTGGGCGGCTTGGGCGGCTTGGGCGGTTTGGGCCGTGTGCGCGGTGTCCGCGGCATTTGTCGTGGCTGCCGTGGCGCGGCGCACCGCGTTGGCGGCGGTCTTGAACGGGTCGAGGCCTATGCGGCGCACGGTGGCGGCAAAGCGCTCGTCGCCCGCACGTTGCCCGCGATAGGTGTCGATCACCGCCTCGATCACGTCGGGCACTTCGTCGGCCGCGAACGACGGGCCGATCACCTTGCCCGCCACCGCGCTGCCACTGGCGGCGGAACCGTCGGCTCCGCCGAGCGACACCTGGTACCACTCCTTGCCGTCCTTGTCGACGCCCAGGATGCCGATGCTGCCGCTGTGGTGATGGCCGCAGGAGTTGATGCAGCCGCTGATGTGCAGATCGATGTCGCCGATGTCGTACAGCTCGTCGATGTCTTCGAAGCGCTCGGTGATGGCCTGCGCGATCGGGATCGAGCGGGCGTTGGCCAAGGCGCAAAAGTCGCCGCCCGGGCAGGCGATCATGTCGGTCAGCAAACCGATGTTGGGGGTGGCGAAACCGGCGTCGCGTGCGGCCTCCCACAAAGCGAACAGATCGCTCTCACGCACCCACGGCAGCACCAGGTTCTGGTCGTGCGAGACGCGCAGATCGCCGGCGCTGAAACGGTCGGACAGATCGGCCGCCAGGTCCATTTGCTGGTCGGTGGCGTCGCCGGGGGCCTGGCCGCTGCGTTTGAGGGACAAGGTGACCGCGCGGTAGCCCGCCAACTGGTGGCCGTGCACGTTGCGCTCCAACCAGCGCTTGAAGCCTGCGGGCGCGTCGGCCGGCACGGTGGACGCCGCTGGCGCAAGCTGCGCCACCACGCCGGCTGGCCGCTTGAAGCTGGCCGCCACACGGTCGAACTCGGCCTGCGGAATCAGGTGTGCCCTGCCGTCCGCGTCGTTTTCCATGATGTTGAGGAATTCGGCCGTCACGTCGTCGAGAAAGCCCTGGCCCTCGGCCTTGACGAGGATCTTGATGCGCGCCTTGTACAGGTTGTCGCGCCGGCCGTAGCGGTTGTAGACGCGCACGATGGCTTCGATGAAGACCAGGATTTGCTGCCACGGCAGAAACTCACGGATCACCGTGCCGACCACCGGCGTGCGGCCCATGCCGCCGCCGACCAACACCTTGAAGCCGACTTGCCCACTGCCATTGCGCAGCAGTTGCAGCCCGATGTCGTGCCACGCGATCGCGGCTCGGTCTTCGACCGCACCGGTGATGGCGATCTTGAACTTGCGCGGCAAAAAAGCGAACTCGGGGTGCAGCGTGCTCCACTGGCGCAGCACTTCGGCATACGGGCGCGGGTCCACCGCTTCATCGGGTGCCACACCGGCAAAGCAGTCGCTGGTCGTGTTGCGAATGCAGTTGCCGCTGGTCTGGATGCCGTGCATGTCCACAGCAGCCAGCGCGTCCATCACGTCGGCGCTTCGGTCGAGCGGAATCCAGTTGAATTGCAAGTTCTGGCGGGTCGTGAAATGACCGTAGCCACGGTCGAATTCACGCGCGATGCGGGCCAGCGCGCGAAGCTGCGTCGAGTTCAGCTCGCCGTAGGGCACCGCCACGCGCAGCATCGGCGCATGCCGCTGTACATACCATCCGTTTTGCAGGCGCAGCGGGCGAAACTCGTCTTCGCTGAGTTCGCCGCTGAGCTTGCGCCGAAGCTGGTCGCGGTACTGCGCGGCGCGCTGGCGAACGAAATGTTTGTCGAAATCGGTGTAGGAGTACATCGTCAGAAGTTTTCCAAACAGGTGAGTCGGCTCAATGAATGACCTTGAGCCCGGCGGTGACGAGCGAGCCGCACAGCAAGAAGCGGATGATTTTTTCGGGGATCTTGCGGGTGAGTTGCGCGCCGATCCAGATGCCGGGAATCGAGCCGATCAGCAATGCCCCGAGCAGCGTCCAGTCGACGTGGCCCAAGGTGGCGTGGCCGATTCCTGCCACCAGGGTCAGCGGCACGGCGTGGGCAATGTCGGTGCCCACCACCTTGTGCGATTCGAGGTGCGGGTACAGCAGCATGATCAAGGTGGCGCCGATGGCCCCGGCGCCAATGGAACTGAGCGACACCAGCACGCCGAGGATCAAGCCGCACAGAACCGTCAGCGCCGGCTTGCGCGACGCGGGAATCCAGCGGTCCAGGCGCAGGCCCACCGCCTGCCAAATCTGTTTGTAAGCCACGGTCACAGCCGTCAGCAACAGGGCGATGCCGAGCGAAAAAGTCAGCGTGCTGGCCCAGCCCTTCGTGATACCGGTGAAGTGCATCAGCGAGATGGTCGCCAGCGACGCGGGAATGCTGCCGGCCAGCAGCAGCCCGGTGATGCGCCAGTTCACATGCCCCGAACGGTGGTGCGACGCCGAGCCGGCGGTCTTGGTGATGGCGGCGAACCACAGGTCGGTGCCGATGGCCACGGCCGGATTCAGCTTGAACACGGACAGCAGCAACGGCGTCATCAGCGAGCCGCCACCCACACCGGTCAGGCCGACGATGGCGCCCACGCCGAAGCCACTCGCAATCGCAATCCAGTCCATGGGTTCCTTGGGTCATCGGGTTAGCGGGGGATCGGGTCGGGCCGTGTTCGATGGCCACGCCGGACTCTAAAAAGTATCCATATACTTTGAAAGTACTTAATTGTCAGGTAGTTATTCTCATGACGAATAAG
>JAYVCL010000358.1:0-15609 GCA_043749975.1 Burkholderiales bacterium | reverse complement strand
CCATGGCCCGCGACAAAGACAAACCCGATCTTCCACCCGGCACGGCGCTGCGCCGCATCACGCCGATGCTGGCGAGCTTCGCGCTGGCGGCCCTGCTCGGCCCCTGGCTGCTGTCGGCCTACTGGCTGAATACGTTTACCACCGTGGCCTGCCTGGCCCTGGTGGCCGGCACCGTGGCCCTGCTGTACGGGCAGCTCGGCATGGTCTCGCTGGCGCAGTTCGCGTTGAGCGGCGTCGGCGGCTGGGTCTGCCTGCGGCTGATCCACGGTTTCGGCTTGCCGTTCGAGCTGGCCCTGCTCGCCGGCGGCGTGGTGGCCGGCGTCTTCGGCCTCATCGTCGGCCTGCCTGCGCTGCGCATGCGTGGGCTTTACCTGGCGCTGCTAACCTTGATGGTGGCGGCTGCGTTCCAGGTGGCGGTCAACGTGATCGGCTTTCCCGACGGCGGGCCCGGCTTCAGCGGCCACGTCGTCAATGGCCAGCGCGCCTTGATCGAACGGCCCTGGATCGCGGTCGGTGATGCGGCCTACTTTCGCTACACCGTGTTTTGGCTCGCGCTCGGCATGGCCTTGATCGAATGGCAGCGCGCCTCGATGCCGGGCCGCGCCTGGGCGTTGATCCGCAAGAGCGAGGCGGCCGCCATCGCGGCCGGCGTCAGCGTGCTGCGCTACAAGGCCTGGGCCTTCACCTTCGGGGGCTTTCTGGCCGGCCTGGCCGGGGGCCTGATCGCGGGGCTGAACGGGCAGCTCGACAACACCGGTTTCCCCACCAGCCAGTCGATCCTGCTGTACGCGCTCACGGTGGTCGGCGGGGCCTACCACTGGATGGGCGCGGTCTTCGCGGGGTTGTTGATGCGCGCGCTGCCGGCCTTGCTGAACGACCACGGCGTCGATGGCAATCTGGCCAACGTCTTCTTCGGTTTCGCGCTGCTGGTGTCGCTGATCCAGGGCCGCAAGGGGCTCGCCGGGCAGTTGGCGGATTTCTACAAGTTCATCCGTGTCAGCCGCATCGTCGAGGGCACCGCCAGTTGGGGGGCGATCGCGCTGGGGCTGGGCGTTGTCTTCTCGGCCACCGGCCTGGCGGGCTTTGCCGGCACCTTCTTCATCGCGCTGATCGCCATGCTGTTTCGCATGGCCATCCCGGGCGTCGCCTGGATGCTGCTGGGCTTCTTCGGCAAGCGGCTGCAAGACCGCTCCGAAGACATCGAAGCCGCGGCCTCGCTGCGCCTCGCACGCGGCTTCGAGGCGCGCGGCTGGACGCCCGATCACCGCCTGCTCAAGCGCAGCCTGAACTGGCTCTTCATCGGCTTGTTCGTGGCCTGGGTGGCGTGGGGCGTGTTCGACGTGGCCTACCCGGTCGGCCTCGGCATCGTCTGGCTCGCGATGGCGGCCAAGGCCGGGCTGGAGCTGGCGATTTACCCGCACGTGCTGCCGCTGCGCCAGCGCATCGACCGGCGTTTTCCGAAACCGTTCGCGGCCTACCGCTGATCTGCACCATGACCCTCACGCCATGATCGACATCGAAAACCTCACCGTGCAGTTCGGCGGCGTCAAGCCGATCGACGGCCTGACGGTCACGCTCGACAAACCCATCGTCGGCCTGATCGGCCCCAACGGTGCCGGCAAGACAACGCTGCTGAATGTGCTGTCGGGCTTCGTCACGCCGAAGACCGGCAGCGTGCGCGTGAACGGGCAAACCTTGACCGGCATCGCGCCGCACCAGCGGGCCAGCATGGGCCTGCGCCGCACCTTCCAGACCGACCAGATCGCCGACGATTTGACGCTGTGGCAGAACGTCGAGGCGATTGCCGACCACGCGGGTTTCGCATCGGGTGCCGATGCTGCGGCAGCGGTGGCCGGCGCGATCGAGTACGTCGGCCTGACGCAACGCATCCACCGCCGCGGCAGCGACCTGTCGACGCAGGAGCGCCACCTGGCCGAGATCGCCAAGGCGCTGATCGGCCGGCCCGGCCTGGTGATGCTCGACGAGCCCGGCGCGGGCTTGTCGGAGGTGGAAACCGCGCACCTCGAAAAGGTCATTCGCGGCATCCCCGCCTACTGCGGCGCGCAGGTGTTTTTGATCGACCACGACGTGGCGCTCATCGCCGCCTGTTGTGAACAAACGATGGTGCTCGACTTCGGCAAGTTGCTCGCGTTGGGGCCGACGGCGAGCGTGCTCGAGCAGCCGGAAGTGCGGCGCGCTTACCTCGGTGATTTTGAGGAAGTCGCGGCATGAATGCATTGCAGATCGACAACCTGGTGATGGTGCGCGGCACCAAGGCCGTCGTGCACGGCATCAAGCTGCGGGTGGCCCCCGGCGCGATCACCGCGCTGATGGGGCCGAACGGCGCGGGCAAGACCAGCACGGTGCTCGGCATCGCCGGTGCGGTCGAGCCGGCGTTCGGCGAGATCGTGCTCGACGGCATCAACCTCAAGGGCCGGGCGCCGGACGAGATTCGCCGCCTCGGTGTGGCCACCGTGCCCGAGGGCCACCAGGTGCTGCGCGAACTGAGCGTGCGCGACAACCTGCGCGTGGCCGGCAGCGAGCTGTCGCGCGGCGAACTCGACACGGCATTGCAGCGCACGCTCGCGCTGTTTCCCGAGCTGGTTCAGAAGCTGGCGCAGCCCGCCGGTGAGCTTTCAGGCGGCCAGCAGCAAATGGTCGCACTCGCGCAGGCGCTGGTGGTGCCGCCGAAGTTCCTGATCGTCGACGAGCTGTCGTTCGGTCTGGCGCCGATGATCGTGATGCGCCTGGTGCCGGTGATCCGGCGCATCGCCGAGAGCGGCATCGGCGTGCTGTTGATCGAGCAGTTCACGCAGCTCGCGCTGGGCCTGGCCAAGCACGTCTACGTGCTGTCGCGCGGCCATGTGTCGTACGACGGCGGTCCTGACAAACTGCGCGCCGACCCGGCGATCCTGCACCGCGCTTATTTCCCCATCAGTGACCGCGAAGCGGTGGGACTTGTTTGATCGAAGGAGTACCGACATGGACACACGAGTCGTCAAGAAAAAACTGGGCCTGAAAGACCGCTACGCCGCGATGACGCGCGGCCTGGCCTGGGAGACCAGCTACCAGCCGATGGACAAGGTGTTTCCGTACGACAAGTACGAGGGCATCAAGATTCACGACTGGGACAAGTGGGAAGACCCGTTCCGCCTGACCATGGACGCCTACTGGAAGTACCAGAGCGAGAAAGAGAAAAAGCTCTACGCGGTGATCGACGCCTTCGCGCAGAACAACGGCCACCTGGGCGTGACCGATGCGCGCTACGTCAACGCGCTGAAAATTTTCATCCAGGGCGTGACGCCGCTCGAGTACTACGCGCACCGAGGCTTCGCCCACGCCGGGCGGCAGTTCACCGGGGCCGGCGCGCGGGTGGCGGCGCAGTTGCAGTCGATCGACGAGTTGCGCCACTTCCAGACCGAGACGCATGCGATCTCGCACTACAACAAATACTTCAACGGCCTGCACAGCGCCAACCACTGGTTCGACAACGTCTGGTACCTGTCGGTGCCGAAATCGTTTTTCGAGGATGCCTACACCGGCGGCCCGTTCGAGTTCCTCACGGCTGTGAGTTTCTCTTTCGAATACGTGCTGACCAACCTGCTGTTCGTGCCCTTCATGTCGGGCGCGGCGCACAACGGCGACATGTCCACCGTCACCTTCGGCTTCTCTGCGCAGTCGGACGAGTCGCGGCACATGACCCTGGGCATCGAGTGCATCAAGTTCATGCTCGAGCAAGACCCCGGCAACGTGCCCATCGTGCAGCGCTGGATGGACAAGTGGTTCTGGCGCGGCTATCGGCTGCTGACCTTGGTGGCGATGATGCAGGACTACATGCTGCCCAAGCGCGTGATGAGCTGGAAAGAAGCCTGGGAGATGTACGCCGAGGCCAGCGGCGGTGCGCTGTTCAAAGACCTGGCGCGTTACGGCATTCGCGAGCCCAAGGGCTGGAAAGACGCCTGCGAAGGCAAGGACCACATCAGCCACCAGGCCTGGGCCACGTTCTACCAATACAGCCACGCGGCCGCGTTCCACACCTGGATTCCGGGCCAGGACGAGATGCAGTGGCTGTCGCAAAAGTACCCCGACACCTTCGACCGTTTCTACCGCGAGCGCTTCGACCACTGGGCCGCTGTGCACAAGGGCGAACAAGGCCGCTGGTTCAACCCGGGCTTGCCGATGCTGTGCCAGACCTGTCAGGTGCCGATGATGTTCACCGAGCCGGGCGACGCCACCAAGCTGTGCTTCCGCGACAGCATTTACCACGGCGAGAAGTACCACTTCTGCAGCGACCACTGCAAGGAAATCTTTGACTTCGAGCCGCGCAAGTACACCCAGGCCTGGCTGCCGGTGCACCAGATCTTCCAGGGCTCGTGCTACCCGCCCGACATCAACCCCGCGTCGCCTGGCGACAGCCCGGTGCGCGAGGTGCTGCGCTACTACGGCGTGAAGGGCGGTGCCGACAACGGCGACTTCTCGAACAGCCCCGACAGCCGCAACTTCGCGGCGTGGCGCGGCGACAAGCCAGCCAAGCCGGAGACCGAACGATGAGATCTACCGTGCCGCCTGACGGCCTGCTCAGCATCGGCGAGTACCCCTTGATCGAGGCCGATACCGAAGACCGCTTCTTCGGCAACCGGCTGATCTATGTCGCCTGGGAAAGCCACCTGATGTACGCGGCGCCGTTCTGCCTGCCGCTGCCGCCCACGCTGCCGTTCGGCGCCTTCGTGCGCGACGTGCTGCCCGAGCTGTTCGGCGAGCACCCGGAGTTCGAGCAGATCGACTGGCAGCGCACCGAGTGGTTCAACTCGAACCAGCGCTTCCGGCCCGACTTCGGCAAGTCGCTGGCCCAGCACGGCTTGACGCACAAGACGCTGATCCGCTTTCGCACGCCCGCGCTCGAAGGCATCAAGCGCAGCGTGGCGCCCGGACGCCAGGCCTTCTAAAAACAGCATGAGCTACCAACTCACCATCGAACCCCTGGGCGCGACCATCGAGGTCGAGGACGGCCAGACGCTGCTCGACGCCGCCTTGCGCCATGGCATCTACATTCCGCACGCTTGCGGGCACGGCCTGTGCGGCACCTGCAAGGTCGAGGTCTGCGTCGGCGAGGTGGACCACGGAATGCCGAACCCGTTCGCGTTGATGGACTTCGAGCGCGACGGCGGCAAGACGCTGGCCTGCTGCGCCACGCTGCAAAGCGACGCGACGATCGAAGCCGACATCGACGAAGAGCCGGATGCCGAAATCATCCCGCTGCGCGACTTCGACGCCACCGTCTCGCGCATCGAAAACCTGACGCCCACGATCAAGGGCATCTTCCTGAAACTCGACCAGCCGATCCACTTCCAGGCCGGGCAATACGTGCAGGTGACGATTCCCGGCGTCGATGCGGGGCGGGCTTTTTCGATCGCCAATTCACCGGCGCAGGTCGAGGCCAGCGGCGAGATCGAATTGAACGTGCGCATCGTGGCCGGCGGCGCGGGCACCGGCTACTTGCACCAGTCGCTCAAGGTCGGCGACAAGCTGCGCATCTCCGGTCCCCAAGGCCGCTTCTTCGTGCGCAAATCGGCCGCGATGCCGATGCTTTTCATCGCAGGCGGCTCGGGGCTGTCGAGCCCGCGCTCGATGCTGCTCGACCTGCTGCAAGGCGGCTGCACCCAGCCAATCACGCTGGTCTATGGCCAGCGCACGCGCGATGAGCTTTACTACGACGCCGAGTTCCGCGCCCTGGCCGAACAGCACGCCAACTTCACCTATGTGCCGGCACTGTCCGACGAGCCTGCGGGCAGCGCGTGGGCCGGTGCGCGCGGCTTCGTGCACGACGCGGCCAAGTCGCATTTCAAAGCCAACTTCGCAGGCCGCAAAGCCTACCTGTGCGGGCCGCCGGTGATGATCGAAGCCTGCATCGGCACGCTGATGCAATCACGGCTGTTCGAGCGCGACATCTACACCGAGAAGTTTCTCTCGGCGGCCGATACGAACACGCAGCGCAGCCCGCTGTTCAAGCGCGTTTAGCCAGGCACGGAATGAACTTGTTCGACACCCGCCCCAAGGTGAACGTGCTGTGCACGCAGACCGGCGAGAGCTATCCCTGCGCGACCACCGAAAGCCTGCTGGCCGGCATGTTGCGGCTCGGCCGCAAGGGCATTCCGGTCGGCTGCGTCAGTGGCGGCTGCGGTGTCTGCAAGGTGCGCATCGTCGAGGGCCGGGTCTTGCCGCTGGGGCCGATCAGCCGCGCCCACGTGAGTGCCGAAGACGAGCGCCGCGGCCTGACGCTGGCCTGCCGGGTCGCACCCGTCACCGAAGTGCGGCTTGAGGTGGCGGGCAAGTTCGTCAAACCATTTTCCAAGGGGTTCGCCGGGTTCGGCGCGCCATGTGTCAACGTTGTCAAAGGAGACTTGTGATGGGTGTCATGCGTATCGGCCACGTCAGCCTGAAAGTGATGGACATGCCTGCAGCAGTCAAGCACTACGAGAAAGTGCTGGGCATGAAGACAACAATGGAGGACAAGCACGGCAATGTCTTCCTCAAATGCTGGGACGAGTGGGACAAATACTCGGTCGTGCTCACGCCGTCGGACCAGGCCGGGATGAACCACGTCGCCTACAAGGTGCGCGACGACGGCGATCTCGACGTGCTGCAAAAGCGCATCGAGGCGAGCGGCATCCAGACCAGCGTGTTGCCTGAAGGCACGCTGCCCGCCACCGGGCGCATGTTGAAGTTCAACCTGCCCAGCGGGCATGAGATGCGCCTGTATGCGATGAAGGAGTGCGTCGGCATCGATGTCGGTTCCATCAACCCCGACCCCTGGCCCGACGACATTCACGGTGCTGGCGCGCACTGGCTGGACCACGTGCTGCTGATGTGCGAGTTCGACCCCGGCACAGGCGTCAACAAGGTGGCCGAGAACACCAAGTTCTTCCTCGACGTGCTCGACTTCTTTCAGACCGAACAGATCACCGTCGGCCCGGGCGGCGCGTTCCAGTTGGCCTCGTTCATCTCGTGTTCCAGCAAGCCGCACGACATCGCCTTTGTCGGGGCACCGACCCCCGGGCTGCATCACCTGTCGTTCTTCCTCGACTCGTGGCACGACATCCTGAAGGCAGGCGATGTGATGGGCAAGAACAAGGTCCGCATCGACGTGGCACCGACCCGCCACGGCATCACGCGCGGCGAAACGATCTACTTCTTCGACCCCTCGGGCAACCGCAACGAGACCTTCGCCGGCCTGGGCTACCAGGCGCAACGCGATCGCCCGGTGACCACCTGGACCGAGGACGAAGTGGGCCGTGGAATCTTCTTCCACACCGGTGTGCTGCCCGAGTCGTTCACATCGGTCTACACCTGATCCGGGAGGCCGGTCGCGATGGCTCGCACCGGCCTGCCGACACACGGTTGGAACGCAACCCCATGAAACAAATCCTCAACTTCATCAACGGCGAGTTCACGGCCAGCGGCCGAAGCTTCGACAAGCGCTCGCCGGTCACGGGCCGCGTGATCGCGCAGGTGCACGAGGCCGGCCGCGCCGAAGTGGACGCCGCGGTGGCTGCTGCGCGCGCTGCGCTCGGTGGCCCGTGGGCCCGCATGACGGTGGCCGAGCGGGTCGAGCGCCTGCATGCGGTGGCCGACGGCATCAACCGCCGCTTCGAAGAGTTCGTGGCCGCCGAATGCGCAGACACCGGCAAGCCGATGAGCCTGGCGCGGCACCTCGACATTCCGCGCGGCGCGGCCAATTTCAAGGTCTTCGCCGACGTGGTGAAGAACGTGCCGACCGAGTTCTTCGAGCTGAACACGCCCGATGGACGCGGTGCCATCAACTACGGTTACCGCACGCCGGTGGGCGTGGTCGGCGTGATCTGCCCGTGGAACCTGCCGCTGTTGCTGATGACCTGGAAGGTCGGCCCGGCGCTGGCCTGCGGCAACGTGGTGGTGGTCAAGCCGTCTGAAGAAACGCCGCAGACGGCCACCCTGCTCGGCGAGGTGATGAACGAGGCCGGCATTCCGAAAGGCGTCTACAACGTGGTGCACGGCTTCGGCCCCGATTCGGCGGGCGAGTTCGTCACCACGCACCCCCACGTCGATGCGATCACCTTCACCGGCGAGACGCGCACCGGCGAGGTCATCATGAAAGCTGCCGCCAAGGGCGCGCGACCGGTGAGCCTGGAAATGGGCGGCAAGAACGCGGCGATCGTCTTCGCCGACTGCGACTTCGACGCTGCGATCGAAGGCACGCTGCGCTCGGTGTTCGCCAACTGCGGCCAGGTGTGTTTGGGCACCGAGCGTGTCTACGTCGAGCGGCCGATCTTCGACGCCTTCGTTGCCGCGCTGAAGCAAGGCGCCGAGCGCTTGAAGCTCGGGCCCCCCGACGACGCGGCCACCGGCATGGGCCCGCTGATCAGCAAGGAACACCAGGCCAAGGTGCTGTCGTACTACAGGCTCGCGGTCGAGGAGGGCGCCACCGTGGTCACCGGCGGCGGCGTGCCGCAGATGGCGGGCGCTCTGGCCGATCTGGCCGATGGCGCGTGGATCGAACCGACGATCTGGACCGGCCTGGGCGAGTCGGCGCGTGTCATCAAGGAAGAAATCTTCGGCCCCTGTTGCCACATCGCGCCGTTCGACTCGGAAGACGAAGTGCTCGCCAAAGCCAATGACAACGACTACGGCCTGGCCGCCTCGATCTGGACCCGCGACCTGGCGCGTGCCCACCGCATGGCGCAGCGCATGCACGTCGGCCTGGCCTGGGTCAACAGTTGGTTCCTGCGCGACTTGCGCACGCCATTCGGTGGCAGCAAGCATTCGGGCATCGGGCGCGAGGGCGGGGTGCACTCGCTCGAGTTCTACACGGAGCTGAAGAATGTCTGCATCAAGCTCTAGCAATCCAGAGGTCGCAAAGTCGATCGTCGCCGCGGGCATCCGCACAAACCTGCACGACATCGGCACCGGCCCGCCGGTGCTGCTGATCCACGGCTCGGGTCCAGGTGTTTCCGCCTGGGCCAACTGGCGTCTCGTGATGCCGGAACTGGCCAGGCGCTCGCGTGTGGTCGCACCCGACATGGTGGGCTTCGGCTTCACCGATAGGCCGGCGAACCAGCGTTACGAAATGGACACCTGGGTCGCGCAGGCGATCGGCGTGCTCGACGCGCTCGACATAGCGCGCACCGACCTGGTCGGCAATTCATTCGGCGGCGCGCTGGCGCTGGCGCTGACGATCCGCCACCCCGAGCGAGTGCGGCGGCTGGTGCTGATGGGCAGCGTGGGCGTGAAGTTTCCGATCACGCCAGCGCTCGACGCGGTGTGGGGCTACACGCCCTCGCTCAATGCGATGCGCGGACTGATGGATTTTTTCGCGCACGACCGTCGCCTGGTCACCGACGAGCTGACCCGGCTGCGCTTCGAGGCGAGCAACCGCCCCGGGTTTCAGGAATCGTATGCGGCGATGTTCCCGGCACCGCGACAGCGTTGGGTCGATGCGATGGCCAGCCGCGAAGAAGACATCCGCCGCCTGCCGAACGAAACGCTGGTGATCCATGGCCGCGAGGACCAGGTGATTCCGTTGCTGACATCGACCACGCTGGCGAGCTGGATTCCGCGCGCGCAACTGCATGTCTATCCGCAATGCGGGCACTGGACGCAGATCGAGCACGCCGCGCGCTTCGCACGCCTGGTGGCCGACTTTCTCGGCGAAGCCGCTTCAGACGAACCCCGAGCTTTGTAAAGCCCCACCATGAATGCAAACCTGATCGAGCAACTCGGCGACGAACTCTACGACGCGCTGAAAACCTGTCGCGTGGTCGACCCGCTGACCAGCCGCCACGCCGACATCAGCGTTGAAGACGCCTACCGCATCCAGCAGCATTTGCTGTCGCGGCGCATGGCTGCCGGCGAGCGCGTGATCGGCAAGAAGATCGGCGTCACCAGCAAGGCGGTGATGGACATGCTGGGCGTCTACCAACCCGACTTCGGCTACCTGACCGACGCCATGGTCTACAACGAGGGGGAGGCGATTCCGGCCGCCACCTTGATTCAGCCCAAGGCCGAGGGCGAGATCGCCTTCGTGCTGAAGAAGACGCTGAAGGGCCCCGGCGTGACCTCTGCCGACGTGCTGGCCGCCACCGACGGCGTGATGGCCTGCTTCGAGATCGTCGACTCGCGCATACGGGACTGGAAAATCAAGATCCAGGACACCGTGGCCGACAACGCCTCGTGCGGCGTCTTCGTGCTGGGCGAGCGCCTGGTCGACCCGCGCTCGGTCGACCTCAACACCTGCGGAATGATCCTCGAGAAGAACGGCGAGATCGTCGCCACCGGCGTCGGCGCGGCCGCACTCGGCGCGCCGGCCAATGCGGTGGCCTGGTTGGCCAACACGCTGGGCCGCCTGGGCATCGCGATCGAGGCCGGCGAGGTGGTGCTGTCGGGGTCGCTGGCCATCATGGTGCCGGTCAAGGCCGGCGACAACCTGCGCGTGACCATCGGCGGCATCGGCGGCTGCTCGGTGCGTTTCGTTTGAACACCAAGTCTTGGGAGACCTGTATGAAAAAAATCAAGTGCGCCGTGATCGGTCCCGGCAACATCGGCACCGACCTGCTCGCCAAGCTGCAACGCAGCCCGGTGCTCGAGCCGGTGTGGATGGTCGGCATCGACCCCGAATCCGACGGCCTGAAGCGGGCCGGTGCGATGGGCATCAAGACCACCGCCGACGGCGTGGACGGCCTGCTGCCGCACGTCGAAGCCGATCGGGTGCAGATCGCTTTCGACGCCACCAGCGCCTATGTGCACGCCGAGAATTCGCGCAAGCTGAACGCGCTGGGTGTGATGATGATCGACCTCACGCCGGCCGCCATCGGCCCGTTCTGTGTGCCTCCGGTGAACCTGAAGGAGCACGTCGGAAAGCGCGAGATGACCGTCAACATGGTCACCTGCGGCGGGCAGGCGACCATCCCGATGGTGGCCGCGGTGTCGCGGGTGCAGGCCGTGGCCTACGGTGAAATCATCGCCACCGTGTCGAGCCGTTCGGTCGGCCCGGGCACCCGCAAGAACATCGACGAGTTCACGCGCACCACAGCGGGCGCGGTCGAGAAGGTGGGTGGCGCGAAAAAAGGCAAGGCCATCATCGTCATCAACCCGGCCGAGCCGCCGCTGGTCATGCGTGACACCGTGCACTGCCTGACCGAGGACGAGCCCGATCAAGCCCGGATCACCGCGTCGGTGCACGCGATGATCAAGGAAGTGCAGAAGTACGTGCCCGGCTACAAGCTGGTCAACGGGCCGGTCTTCGACGGCAAGCGTGTGTCGGTCTACATGGAGGTCGAAGGCCTGGGCGACTACCTGCCCAAGTACGCCGGCAACCTCGACATCATGACGGCCGCCGCTGCGCGCACCGCCGAGATGTTTGCCGAAGAAATGCTGGCCGGCACGCTCAAGCTCGAAGCCGTGCCAGCCTAACCATCGAGGAGAACTCGGCATGAACCTTCAAGGCAGAAAAATCACCGTCCACGACATGACGCTGCGCGACGGCATGCACCCGAAGCGGCACCAGATGACGCTCGACCAGATGAAGAGCATCGCCTGCGGCCTGGACGCTGCCGGCGTGCCGCTGATCGAGGTGACCCACGGCGACGGCCTTGGCGGCTCGTCGGTCAACTACGGCTTTCCGGCCCATTCCGACGAGGCTTATTTGGGGGCCGTGATCCCGCTGATGAAGCAGGCCAAGGTGTCGGCCCTGTTGATCCCTGGCATCGGCACGGTCGAGCACCTGCTGATGGCCAAGGCACTGGGCGTGCACAGCATCCGCGTGGCCACCCATTGCACCGAGGCCGATGTGAGTGAACAGCACGTCACGCGCGCGCGCCAACTCGGCATGGACACGGTGGGCTTCCTGATGATGGCCCACATGGCCAGCCCTGAGAAGCTGGTCAGCCAGGCGCTGCTGATGCAGGGCTATGGCGCGAATTGCATCTACATCACCGACTCGGCCGGATACATGCTGCCCGACGACGTCAAGGCCCGCGTGGGCGCGGTGCGTGAGGCGCTCGATCCCGACACCGAACTCGGCTTTCACGGCCACCACAACCTGGCGATGGGCGTGGCCAACTCGATCGCCGCGGTCGAGTGCGGTGCGAACCGTATCGACGCCGCCGCCGCGGGCCTGGGCGCGGGGGCCGGCAACACGCCGATGGAGGTGTTTGTCGCGGTCTGCGCACGCATGGGCATCGAGACCGGAGTCGACGTGTTCAAGATCCAGGACGTGGCCGAAGATCTTGTCGTGCCGATCATGGACCACATCATCCGCATCGACCGCGACTCGCTGACCCTGGGCTATGCGGGCGTGTATTCCAGCTTCTTGCTGTTCGCCAAGCGCGCCGAGAAGAAGTACGGCGTGCCTGCGCGCGACATCCTGGTCGAGCTGGGCCGGCGCGGCATGGTCGGCGGCCAGGAAGACATGATCGAGGACACGGCCCTGACCTTGTCGAAGGCGCGCAGTGCGCCCGCGCGCAAGGCCGCCTGAGGAAGCGCGATGGCACTCGATTCAAACACCATCGCCGGCCTCGCCGAGCACCTCGAAGCCTGCCAACTGCAGGCCCGCGACACCACCAAGATCACCGACCAGCACCCCGGCATGGACTGGGACGATGCCTATGCGGTGCAAGATGAAATCCTGCGCCGCAAGCTGGCCCGCGGCGCGCGCGTGGTCGGCTTCAAGGCCGGGCTCACCTCGCACGCGAAGATGAAGCAGATGGGCGTCGACACGCCGGTGTTCGGCTTTCTGGTCGACGAGTTTGTGGTGCCCGAAGGCAGCGAGATCAAGACCAGCGAGTTGATCCACCCAAAGGTCGAGCCCGAGATCTGCTTCGTCACGCGCAGCGAACTGCGCGGGCCGGGCTGCCACATCGGCGCGGTGCTGGCGGCGTGCGACTTCGTGCTGCCCGGCATCGAAGTCATCGACAGCCGCTACCGCGATTTCAGGTTCGACCTCAAGAGCGTGGTCGCCGACAACACCTCGGCCTCGCGTTTCGTGGTCGGCGGGCGCATCGCGTCGGCGCGCGAACTCGACCTGCGAACGCTGGGCATCGTGCTTGAGAAAAACGGCGAGCCGGTGGCCTTCGGTGCCGGTGCCGCCGTGCTCGGCCACCCGGCCGCAGCGGTGGCGATGCTGGTCAACCACCTCGGCCGGCGGGGTCAGGTGTTGCCGGCCGGCAGCCTGGTGCTGTCGGGCGGCATCACCGAGGCGGTGGCCGTGCAGGCCGGCGACCATGTCACGCTGCGCATGCAGCACCTGGGCAGCGTGTCGCTGCGCTTCGTTTGACTACAGAGGACTTGCCATGCCATTCGCACAAATCTACATGCTCGAAGGCCGCACCGAAGAGCAAAAGCGCGCGGTGATCGAAAAGGTCACGCAGGCGCTGCAAGAGGCAGTCGGTGCCCCGAAAGAATCGGTGCGCGTCTGGATTCACGACGTTCCCAAGTCGAACTGGGGCATTGCCGGGCAGACGGCGAAAGACCTCGGACGCTGATCTCGCGTTCGAATCGCATGCGCGGCGCTGGGTCGTCAAGAATTCCGGTGCCCGGCCCATCTGAACGAAGGCCGGGAAAATGAAAAAGGCCTTGCAAGTCATCGACCTGCAAGGCCTTCGAAGGTTGGTGGCGCTTCAGGGAAGCTAACCCGCGATCGCGCTAAGTGCGCGCTGCGTAACGATTTTTTGGCACCCGAGCCACGCAGAAAGCAGGTTGGAGATTGGGCCACCAATTCCGCAACTTCGCCACCGAACACGGTGGACAATCTCGTCACTCCGATCCCATAGAGCCGGTGACGAGACATGCTCTTGACCAACAGCAGTACCGTACATAGAAAATATGTACGCGTAGATGTTGATTAGAACTCGCACCGCACTTACACTGGAAGGCCATTGCACAGGAGTTGCCTTCATGGGCGACGCGCGAGACAACTTCATCCGGCTTGCTGAGACGCGCACCACGAAGTTGCTCAAGGATCTTGAGTTGCTCGGTAACTTGTCCAACAGGTCCAACTACGCCTACTCCGAGGATGACGTAAAGGTCATTTTTAAAGCGATTGCCAAGAAGATGCATGAGACAGAACTGCGGTTCAAGGTGAGCCTCCAGCCCCTTCGCAAAGATCAGTTCCAGTTGCCTAAATGAGGGCGGGAGCACTTTTCGCGGGGATTGGTGGACTCTGCCTTGGCTTCGAGCGAACTGGATTTGAAACCGCGTGGGCAACTGAGCTCGACGCGCAGGCTACGGAAACGTACGCGCACAACCTGCCTGCTCGCCGACTTCTCCAGAAAGACGTGCGGTGCCTCTCCGTAAAAGGGGACCAACTCGAACCAGTTGATGTCCTGCACGCAGGTTTTCCTTGTCAGAGTTTTTCACAGGCCGGCACACGACAAGGCTTTGATGACGAGCGAGGCAAGCTCTTTTTTGAAGTCATTCGCCTATTGCATGAGTTTGGGGAGTACCGTCCGCCGGTAGTCGTGCTCGAAAACGCGCCCTTCTTGCGCTACGGAGAGGGGGGAGCCTGGTTTCTTAGATTGCAAAACGAAATTCGCAAGGCCGGATACTGGTTTCGCGAAGAAAACGCCGTGGAACTGAATGCGGCAACTCTGACAGACCTCCCTCAGCAACGTGTGCGTCTCTTCATGGTCGCGCTCTCAACGTCACATTTCAGCAGCGGGCGCTTCGATTTTCCTAAGCCTACGGCATCGAGCCCCAAAGACTTGTCGAAGTTTATAAATTTCGACGCAAGCGTCGAACACGATTATTACCTCCCAAAAGATAATAGATATTATCACATGATAAATGGTGTGGTCACCGGCGACCATCAGATTTATCAGCTTCGAAAGTATCTAGTTAGAGTTAAAGAGCCCGGAGTCTGCCCGACCTTGACAGCCAATATGGGGCTCGGTGGGCATAACGTCCCATTTATTAATACTCCGATTGGTTTGCGGAAGCTGACAGAGTTTGAGTGTTTGGCTTTGCAAGGTTTCCCGCCGGGCTACTCGTTTCCTAAGGGAATGCCACGAGCGAAACGTTATACGCAAATCGGAAATGCAGTTGCGGTGCCTGTCGCTGAAAAGCTTGCACATGCTGTAAAAGAGCGACTTAAAAGGGAGTTTCTCCAAGATGGCAAAGATCGGCTTCGAATTTCCGCGTGATGATTCTCAGCAATGGGATGGATTCAACGACACGGGCATGGAGCACTTTTCCGGCTCGCCATTTCGTTCTCTGGGTAGGGAGGGCACTCAAAACACTTCCGATGCCGCAAAGAAGGGTGTACCTGCCCGCATTTCCATCCGAAGAATATTGGTTCCTACCTCCTCGATTCCAAACGTCACGGAGCTCCGCGATGCTATCAAATGCTGTCAAGCCGGGGCGAAGGCAGAGGGGGATAAAGCTAAGCTGTTCTTTGATTCTGCTCATGAATTAATTTCTAAGCCAAAAATTTCCATCCTCCAATTTGCCGACAGCAATACTAAAGGCGTTGAAGGTCCTTGTGAGAATGGCACACCCTATTTTGCTCTAATGAAGGCAACTGGGCAGTCGAAAAAGTCGTCCGGAACTGCCAGTGGCTCGTTCGGCATTGGAAAATTTGCG
>JAYVCL010000357.1:0-15400 GCA_043749975.1 Burkholderiales bacterium | reverse complement strand
GAGCGCTTGCGCGGGTTCAACCCGCTGGCACCGCTGCACGATGCCGAGCGCGACCCCATCGACGCCGACAGCCTGCTCTGTGCAGGCCTGTTCGACCTGGGCACGAAGTCGCACGCCGCGCAAGCATGGTTCGCGTCTGAACGTGGCAGCGCGCTGTTGCCGGACTTGAACCCGCTGGCCCTCGGACCAGCGTCTGGTGACCCGCCCGCAGATTTAGACCCCGGCCGCTACCTGACGCGGCGCGGCGCGACTCTGTCCGACGCCAGCCGCCACGCGGACGCTGTGCGCGCGTTTTCGGTGACGCTGTACCGTCCGCTGGACTGGACGCGGTTCGGCATCTGGCTGACCCTGCTGGTGCACCGCTGCGGCCAGGACATTCTGCGCATCAAGGGCATCCTGGATGTGCAGGGCAGCGCGACGCCGGTGGCCCTGCACGGCGTGCAGCACCTGATCCATCCACCGGTGCATCTGGCCGCATGGCCGGACGACACGCGCTGCTCCCGGCTGGTGTTCATCACGCGCGGGCTCGATCAGGAGCGGGTCGAGCGCTCGCTGAGCGCGTTTCTCGCAGACCCCGATCGGTAGGCCTTGAACACGTCGCGCAGCGCAGGTGCGGGTCGCGCTGCGGGTTGACCGAGCGAGCGTTCGATCTCGTTCAGGTGGCGGCGCATCTCGGTGGCCGCTGCGGCGGGCGTGGCGTCGCACAGCGCTGTCAGCAAGTGCTGATGGCTGTGCGCCACGCACATCGGCTCGCCCGGTGATTTGTACAGCGCCATCAGCAGCGAGGTGGAGGGCAGCAGTTCATCCAGCATGCGCACGAAGATCGGGTTGCCGCTCATGCGCGCCAGCGTGCGGTGGAACTCGCCCGACAGCCGAATGGCCGTGCTGCGGTCACCGCTGCGCAGCGCCTGCGCTTCGGCCTGCACCTGGCGGCGCAACTCGGCCACCTCGGCCTTGCCGAGCGCACCGGCCAGGCGCCGCGCCACCTCGCACTCGACCACGCGGCGCGCATCGAACACATGCGCGCCGTCCTGCCGCGTGGGCTCGGGCACTTGCGCGCCGCGGTTCGGCCGCAGCAACACCACGCCGTCCTGCGCCAGCCGGTGCAGGGCCTGTCGCACGACGGTGCGCGAGACCTCGAAACTGCTCGCCAATTCTTCTTCGCGCAGACGCGCGCCGGGTGCCAGCCGGTGACCCATCACGGCGGCGTAAATGGCGTCGTGGACGCGGTCGGCAGCGCTCTCTGTCGTAGTCACTGTGGCGGTCACCGTGGCTGCCGAAGTGGCAGACACCGTGGACGTCACCTTGGCAATCACCTTCACAGAGAGCGCGCGCTTCACGCCGGACGCCGACGCCTTGCCAGCCACGAGGCTGCGGCCAGCGCGAGCGCGATCACCAGCAGCGAGATGGCGGTGGTCAACGTGCCCAGCGCGTAGATGGCCGGCGAGGTGACGGTGGTGGTGAGGCCCTGCAATTCGAGCGGCAGGGTGTTCATGTCGCCGATGGCCTGCGACGAGCGGGCGATCTCGTCCCAGCTCAGCGTGAAGCCGAACATGCCGATGCCCACCACCGACGGGCCGATCAGCGGCAGCACCACGTGCCAGAAGCTTTGCCACGGCGTGGCACCCTGGTCGCGCGCTGCTTCTTCATAGGCCGGGTTGAAGCGGTTGAACACCGCGAACATGATCAGCAGACCGAACGGCAGTGTCCAGGTCAGGTGCGCACCCAGGCCCGAGGTGTACAGGCCGAGCGAGGTGCTGAACGACTCCAGCGTCTCGGTGGCCCCGACGCGTTCGAGCAGCCACTTCAGGCCGGCATCGATCAGCCGGAACTGCAGGCCGATGCCGAGCGAGACGATGATCGACGGCATGATCAAGCTGGCCACGGTGACGTAGAACAACAGGTTGCCCCCTTTGAAGCGCTTGCGAAATGCCAGCCCGGCCGACAGCGACAGCAGCACGGTCAGGCCCATCACCACCGCGCCCAGCGCCAGTGAACGGCGCAGCGCCGCGCCGATGTCGACCACGCCCAGGCCCTTCCACAACTCGGCGTACCAGTGCAGTGAGACGCCGCGCATCGGAAACGTCAAGCCACCGCCCGGCCCCTGGAAGCTGAGCACGAAAATCGTCAGCACCGGGCCGTACAGGAACAGCACGAACGCCGCGAAGATCAACGCCAGCGGCCAGAACCCTTTGGCTCGGCGATCGTTCTTGCGTTCACTGCGCGCCACGCTAAAGCTCCTTGCGCAGATCGACCATGCGTGTGAGCGCCACGATGATCATCAGCACCACGGCCAGCAGCACCACGGCATTGGCGGCAGCCAGCGGAAACTGCAGGTACGAAGTCTGCACCTGGATGATCTTGCCGACCGAGGCGATCTGCTGGCCACCCATCACGCCGACGGTGACGAAGTCGCCCATCACGATGGTGATGACGAAGATGGAGCCGATCACGATGCCGGTGCGCGACAGCGGCACGATCACGTTCCACAGCGTTTGCCAGCCCGAGGCACCGGCGTCGTCGGCGGCTTCGAGCAGCGCGCGGTCGATGCGCATCATCGAATTGAAGATCGGCACCAGCATGAACATGGTGTACAGGTGCACGAAGGCCAGCACCACCGAGAACTCAGAGAACAACAGCCACTCGACCGGCTGCTTCACCATGCCCGCACCGAGCAGCGCCTGGTTCACCAGGCCGTTGCGGCCGAGCAGGGGCACCCACGAGATCATGCGGATGACGTTGCTGGTCCAGAACGGAATCGTGCAGACCACGAACAGCACCGTCTGCATGCTGGCCGAGCGCACATGAAAGGCGAGAAAGTACGCAACCGTGAAACCCAGCAGCAGCGAAACGCCCCATGTCAACAGGCTGAAGCGCAGCGTGGACAGGTAGGTTTTCAGCGTGACGCAGGGCTCGGCAAGGTTCGAGCAGCCGTCGAAGATCGACACGTAGTTCTGGCCGGTGAACCCGGGGATCAGCTCGTAGTCGCTGGTCGGCCAGAAGCTCACCGCCGCGATCAACAACAGCGGCGCAATGAAGAAGAACAGAAACACCGCCCCGAACGGCAACGCCTGCAACCAAGCCGGCGGCCCCGTTCGAAGAGAAGCTTTCATGTCACCCGCGCGCGTTCGAAGCGCATGGCCGGCGCAGCCAGGCCCCCCTCAAGCGGACGCCGTGGAGCCGGCTCTGCCGGGCCACCAGCGGCGCCCCCTGGGGGGAGCGCCGAAGGCGCTTCGGGGGGGCACATACTCAAGCGGCCACGAACTCATTCCACTTCTGCACCATGTAGGTGTTCTCGTCCATCACCGCGTTCCAGCAGGCGATGCCGCCCATGCGCTGCTCGTACGAGCCGCCGTCACGCAGACCCCCGGCCTTGTGCAGCAGGTCGCCGTTGGGTGACTTGATGTCCTGCGCGGCCGGCTTGCCTTCCATCCAGTAGGCCCATTCGTAGGGCTCCATCTTGGCCTTGGCCGTTTCCAGCACGGCACTGTAGTAGCCCTGGCGGTTCAGGTAGGCACCGGCCCAGCCGTCGAGAAACCAGTTGATGAACTCGTAGGCACCGTCGAGCTTCTTGCCGGCGAGCGTGGCCGGCACGCCGAAGCCTGCCGCCCAGGCGCGATAGCCTTCCTTCAGCGGCTGGAAAATGCAGGGGATGCCCTTGCTGCGCACGGCGGTCACGGCCGGCGACCACATCGACTGGATCACCACCTCGCCCGAGGCCATCAGGTTGACCGACTCGTTGAAGTCTTTCCACAGGCTGCGGAACTGGCCTGCCTTCTTGGCCTCGATCAGGGTCTTGATCGTGAGGTCGATTTCCTTCTTGGTCATGTTCCCCTTGTCGGGGTACTTGTACAGGCCCAGTGCCTCGACCACCATGGCCGCGTCCATGATGCCGATCGACGGGATGTTCAGGATCGAGGCCTTGCCCTTGAACTCGGGGTTCAGCAGTTCCTTCCACGATTCGATCGGGCGCTTGATCAGGTCGGGCCGAATGCCCAGCGTGTCGGCGTTGTAGACGGTCGGGATCAGGCTCATGAATTGCGTCGGCGTCTTCGAGAAGACCTTGCTCTTTTCACCTTCGAGGTAGATCACCTTCTTCGGTGCCGTGCCCTGGTCGCCGACCGCTTTGCCGTTCACCATGCCGGTGGTGAACAGCGTGGTGATCTTGTCGGCGTTCTTGATTTTCTTGACGTCGATGCCCTTCAGGTTGCCGCTGGGCACGATCTTCTTGAGCGAAACGTACTCGGTGTCGATCAGGTCGAAGCTGTTCGGCGAGGTGACCGCGCGCTTGGTCACTTCGTCGGTGTTGACGGCCACGTACTGGATCGTGATGCCGGTGTCGGCCTTGAACTTCTCGGCAATCGCCTTGTCCTGGTTCACCGCCGTTCCGAGGTAGCGCAGCGTGATCTTTTCCTGGGCATGCACCGCCGGAAACATGCCGGTGGCCAGGATGCCGGCCGTGCCTTTGAGCAGGGTGCGCCGGCCGGTGTCGGCGGTCAGGTCATCGCGTGTGTCGGACATCGTCATCTCCTTGTGGTGAATGAAAGGCCGCTCAGGCGACCAGCAGGTGAACATCGTGCAGGGACCAGTGGGCGCTGGCGCGCTCACCGGGTTGCCAGGGAGCGGCCATGAAGTCGGCCTCGGGCAGCATCACGCTGAACTCGGGCACCGGCTCGCTGGCCAGGGTGAGCAGCACATGGCTGCCCTGGTATTCGACGGCGCTGACGGTAGCCGCCAGGACACTGTCCGAGGCGGGCAGGTGCTCGCGGCTCAGCAAGGTGCGGTCGGTGCGCACGGCCAGCAGCCCGCGCGCCGATGGGATCACGTTGTGTCCGCCCACGAAGCGCGCCACGAACTCGCTTCGCGGCGCGTTGAACAGCACCTGCGGCGCACAGTCCTGCTCGATGCGGCCATGGTTCATCACCACCACCTGGTCGGCCAGCGCCATCGCTTCTTCTTGTGAATGCGTCACGTGGATGAAGGTCATGCCGAGCGACTTCTGCCATTGCTTCAACTCGGCGCGCATGCGGATGCGCAAGAACGGGTCGAGCGCCGAGAGCGGCTCGTCGAGCAGCAGCACCTTGGGTTCGGTGATCAGCGCCCGCGCCAGCGCCACGCGTTGCTGCTGCCCGCCCGACAGCTCGGCCGGCTTGCGCTGCGCCAGCGCGCCGAGCGACACGCGCTCGAGCAGGTCTTGCGCCTTCTTCAGCCGCTCATTCTTGGCCACGCCACGCATCTTCAGGCTGAAGGCCACGTTGTCGAGTGCCGACAAATGCGGGAACAGGGCGTAGCTTTGAAACATCATCGCGGTGCCGCGGCCGGCGGCCGGCAGGTCGGTGATGTTGCGTCCCGCCAGAACGATGTCGCCCTCGCTGACCTGCTCGTGCCCGGCAATCATGCGCAGGGTCGAAGTCTTGCCGCAACCCGAAGGCCCGAGCAGGCAACAGTAGCTGCCAGCATCGACTTTCAGGTCGATGCGGTCGACAGCAGTCGTCTTGCCGTACCGCTTGGTCAGGTGGACAACCTCAAGACTCGAATCCATTGCCATGGCCCGGATGTATGCAAAGCACATGCCATCAACCCACCCACAGCGCAGGTGCATTGGCAGCCGGTCGGTGCACCATTGCACTCCAGAACCGCGTTGACAGGCGCATCACGTGCACTCGAATGGGGCAGGCAGCCGTTCCGCAACGGGTCTGCCGCTTGCTCTCTGATTTTGCGGATGGCTGAAAATATTGTATACAAAGCCACACGCATGAAGACGGCATTCGCAGCATGAAAATCCGAGTCATCAACCCCAACACCACCGTCGCGATGACCGATCGCATCGGCGCCGCAGCGCGCGCCGTGGCCTCGCCCGGCACCTTGATTGAGGCGGTGCAACCGAGCTTCGGCGCCCCGTCCATCGAAGACCACTTCGATGACGTGTGGGCCGCCGCCGGGGTGTGCGAGCAGGTGCGCGACGGCGAGGCCAGCGGTGCCGACGCGCACGTCATTGCCTGCTTCGGCGACCCCGGCCTGCACGCCGCGCGCGAGGTGGCCGCCGGCCCGGTGATCGGCATCGCCGAAGCGGCGTTTCACACGGCCTCGCTGCTGGCCACCGGCTTTTCGGTGGTGACCACGCTCACCCGCACCTGCGTGATCGCCGAACACCTGGTGCTGCAATACGGCTTCGAGCGGCGCTGCCGCGGCATCCACGGCACCGACATCGCGGTGCTTGAACTCGACGACCCGGCGAGCAACGCGTTTGCACGCATCCTTCAATGCGCCGAGCAGGCGCTGCAGTTGGACAACAGCAGCGCCATCGTGCTGGGCTGTGCCGGCATGGCCGAGCTGTGCCACGCACTGCAACGGCGCCTGGGCGTGCCGGTCATCGACGGCGTGGGCGCAGCCGTCAAGCTGGCCGAGGCACTGGTGGGGCTGGGGCTGCACACGAGCAAGCGGGGTGCCTACGCGCAGCCGCTGGCCAAGCGATATGCGGGCCTGGCCGCGCCGTTCTCGCCGAAGTGAGTGGTGGTTGCCGCCGCGGTATCGCGAAATCTGGCCGGGGCGCGGCTGTGTGTTTGTCATTGACCGACGCTTTCCTCGCAGACGCACCCGGAGCAGGTGTGGTCGATCCGCCGCTCATGTATAAACGCGTTTATACATGCCAGGACTCACCATGACCGAAGCCATTCTCGACATCAAGCGCTGGGGCAACAACCTGGGCGTGCGCCTGCCGGCATCGGTGGCTCGGGCGGCACGGCTGAAGGCCGACCAGCGGGTTCGCATCACCGTGGAGGACGGTTGCGTCATCATCACGCCCCACGGCGACAAGCCCCCGACGCTGGCCGAGCGACTGGCTCTGTTCGACCCGGCGCTGCACGGGGGCGAAGCGATGGCGGTTGCGCCGCTGGGGCGAGAGGTTTGGTGAGTAGCAAAAGCGGCGCCCCGGCCGCAAAGCGCCCCGGCGGCACGCGGGCGGCCTTCAAGCCAGCCGCATCCAAGACAGTGGCGTCCAGGGCATGGGTTCCAGAGCGACAGGACGTGATCTGGATCGACTGCAACCCCCAGGCGGGCGGAGAAATGCGCGACTTGCATCCGATGCTGGTGCTGTCGCCCGGCTCGTTCAACGCGCGCACGGGCCTGGTCATCGGCTTGCCCATGACGACGGCCGCGTACAACGCCACCAATCCGTTCGCCTTGGCGGTCGGCGCGGCGACCGGGCGCAAGACGGGCAAGACCAGCCATGTGCTTTGCCATCAGCCCAAGTCGTTCGACTGGCAGGCGCGCGGCGCGAAGCCGCATCCCCACGGCAAGTTGGCCGACGCCGCCTTTGCGAAGGCCTGCGCTGTGCTCAACCAGATCATCAGCATCGAGTAGCAGGACTTCAGCGACGGGGCAGGTGTCGCTCGCCAACCTCACCGCCATGTCCACGTGCGCAATGAAGGTGGTTCTGCTTCTGTGCCGGTATGTCGAGCGCAACCCTGTGGTGGCGAACTTGCTGGGTGCGTGGTGAAGACCGACGAACGGGCGTGGTCCAGTTGCCGTGCTCATGTGTGCAAGGGACCGACACCGTCCTGGCTCGATTCCGATGGGCCGCACGGCCATCCGTTGGGCCACCCGGTGGCGGGCGACCGAGACGGCACGGATTCGGCTCGGAAGTGCGCCGCACGGGTGACCGACGCAAGCGGAAACGAAGCGTCGTTGCGGCAAACGGTCTGCGTCAGCAGATCTTCCTCGGTGACGAAGATTTAGTCGCTCGCATGCCGGCCCTGGCATCAACCGAGTAGCGCCGCGCGGGCTATGATCCGAAAGCGCAGCACAAGTCGCTCAGCACCTTGCAGGAATGCCTGAGGCGAACGGCGGATCGACCCGAAGTGCTGCGACCGGCGTATCGAGAGTGCGGCATCACGATGACCGCAATGGCCAAAGAGCTGCGGCTGTCGGTGTCGCGCACCAGCCGGACAAAGACGCAGTCCTCACCTCGGCCCTGCCCGACCGCCTGCTGCACCACACCGAAACCGATCTCATTGAGGGCAAGAGCTATCGCTCGACGGATCAGATCGAGATCTGACGCACCGCCAAACTCACGCCCCGACCGCCACCGCGCAGCCGGACGCCGGCCGGAACGTCAGCAATTTCAGACCGGCCAAATCCATGTGGCTTCGCACAGGCGCCCACAACCCCTAGCGTTAGGGATTGCAGGCCAATCAGCACGGTTCGATCGTCATCGCTCGCGATCCGGAGGCTTGTACAGGAGCGCGCGAATACTTGGTCCATGCCCTTGTGTCGAAAGGAAACATCAATGGATGCAACTCGCATTAGGTTCGGCTCCGCTGCAATCGCAGCGCTATTGGCGCTCGCATCGTTTGCCTGCGGTGCAACCAAGCTTGACGAGACAATCACCGGGACGGTGGCGAATATCTTGAACCGCACGGGTCTGCCAACCACCGTCGCTGTCGGTGACTCATTCGTCGCCCACATCTTCATCGACACTGACATCGCACCGCCCGCTGGCGGCGGTGGAACGTTCACCAGCGTGTGGAATGATTCAAACGTAGGCCAATCCGGCGGCGGGCCGCAATGGCTCGAGTTCACTGTATCGTTTAACGGTACTACGTTCTTTGATAGCCGGACCAGCGGGTACATCGACGGGGACAACCGAGTTCAGAAAACCCTCGACCAACCCAATGCCGTTATCAACGGTCAACAGGCATTCACCGATGGCTACGTGGTGAACTCGCAAAAGAGGTCGACGGATGGAAATCGCGGGATCATCTTCTTGGACACGGTAACCAGGAGTCTGTTGCACGATCACTACTTCGCCACGTTTGATCTGGGGGAAGCGTTCAATGCTCCCTCCGATCTTGCGTTGGATCTATTCAATTTGACCACTGGTCCGACGGGCCGCAACCTAAATGTCGGGATGACGGTGTCATCGCTGTCGGCCCTGGTCGTCGGAGGCATCCCGCCAGTGCCCGAGCCATCCACCGCAGTTTTGATGTTGGCCGGCGTCGGATTGCTTCTTACGAAGACGGTCATGGCACGTCAAGCCAGATAGTTGGCCTACGCACAGCCGGCCAAGCGCTCTGCGGGCTTGGCGGCGCCGTTCTCGCCGCTGTGAGTGGCACCCGCGCTCGCAGCGGCCAATGGTGTGCACCCGGCGGGCGGAAGTTCGGCGGCGATCACCTCGGTCGCAAAGTGGTGCACCGCATGGTTAGCGCGTTATCACCGACGTAACATTCCCACGCTGGAGCAAGCAGCCTCAGTGCAACGTCATCACCTTGAAAGGAAACTCACGATGAACTACGTTGATGGATTTGTGGCGGCGGTGCCGACCGCCAACCGGGCTGCGTACCTCAAGCATGCCGAGATGGCTGCCACCGTGTTCAAGGAATGCGGTGCCCTGAGCACAGTCGAATGCTGGGGCGACGATGTGCCTGAAGGCAAGCTGACGTCGTTTCCGATCGCCGTGCAACGCAAGGACGACGAAACGGTCGTCTTCTCGTGGGTCACCTGGCCCTCGCGCAGCGTGCGCGACGCGGGCTGGAAGAAGGTGATGGAAGACGTGCGGATGAAGGACAGTGCCATGCCCTTCGACGGCAAACGCCTGATTTACGGGGGCTTCGAGATGATCCTGGACGCGTAGCTCGGTCGGGTTGAGTTGCGTATCCACTTCGAGACAGGCGAGACAACGCGGCTTCGGCGCACAGAGGGCTTGAGCCGCCCGCCAATCTGCGCGTGCGCCCATCGCGCTGGTTAAAACCGATGCACCGCCAGCCGCGGCCAAGCGCGCATCCCATCGCGGCCCTCTCGGGCGCGTTCAACTGCGGTTTCCAGGTTCATCCGACCCTTGCTCGGACGATGGTCTTTAGAAACATAACCATCAGTCTCAAAGTCGAAATTCTTGATTCATGCTTGCCGACAGGCCGCAAAGTCGGGCCGTATCGGTCTGCACAGACTCTAAGATTGACCGACCACAGAGTGATCAGGAGGTAAACACAATGGCGACAGTTCGCGAAGGCAAAAGGGGCATCCTGATGGTCGTCGACGTGCAGGTTGGCGTGTTGAAAGAGGCCTGGGACGCACCTCGGATCATCGGAAACGTTGCACGTGCGGTTGAGCGAGCCCGTGCCGAAGACGTTCCGGTCCTATGGGTGCAGCACTCCGACGAGAACCTGGTCTTTGGAAGCCCGCAATGGCAGTGGGTGCCGGAACTGATTCCTGCGGTCGGCGAGCCACTGATCCACAAGCATTTCAATTCATCGTTCGAGCAGACGACGCTTGAAGAAGAGTTGGCCCGACTCGGCGCGACCCACATCGTCCTGGCAGGAGCTGCCACCAACTGGTGCATTCGGGCCACGGCCTATGGCGCGCTGGAGCGCGGCTACGACCTGACCCTTGTCAAAGATGCTCACACGACAGAAACCATGGTGCTGGACGACGGGACGCGCATCGAAGCATCAAGCGTTGTCCAAGAACTCAACATCGCGATGACCTGGGTTAGTTACCCTGGCCGCACCAACACCACGGCCAAGGCCGAAGAGGTTCAATTCGCTGTCCCCGGTGGCGCGCAATAGTCCGAGCGACGCCTGGCCTCGAAGCTTAGGATTCAATGGCAATCTGCGCTGCAAAATCCAGGGGAGCCCGACATGTCAAGTACATCGAAGAACACCCGCGCTACTGTGATTCCTTGTTTGCGCTATCGCGACGCGCCGAAAGCCATCGAGTGGCTTTGTCTGGTCTTTGGTTTCGAGAAACAGCTTGTCGTGCCGAACGACGACGGAACGATTTCCCATGCGCAGCTCAGCTTCGGAAATGGGATGGTCATGCTGGGCTCGGTGTCCAAAGCCGAAGGTGAATATGGCCACCTCACCAAGCAACCGGATGAGATCGGTGGCATGGAAACACAGAGCCCCTATCTCATCGTGTCGGATGCTGATTTGGTCTACGGCAGAGCAAAGGCTGCCGGTGCCAGGATAGAAATCGAGATCAAGGACGAAGACTATGGAGGTCGGGGCTTTACCTGCCGCGACATGGAGGGTCATTTGTGGAATGTCGGCACCTACGATCCATGGTGACGCCCAATCGGCTGGCCATGTCGCCAGCCGGCAAGATGAAGCGGTCGCACGATGACGGTGATGAGCTGGTTGCTTGATTCGGATCCGTCGATACGTTGGCAGGTCATGCGCGACCTCGCGAATGAGCCGGACGAGGTGGTTGCGGCCGAGCGGTCGCGAGTCGCCCTGGAGGGTTGGGGTGCCAAGCTCCTCGGACGGCGTCGACCCCGACGAACGGGTCGCCGAGGCGGTTGACTTCGTGGTGAAGCGACGCCACCAGAACGGGCGCTGGCCGCTGAATGTCGTTCACGCCCATCGCGTCCCGTTCGACATGGAGCCCGGCGTGGGCAAGGCCAGCCGTTGGAACACCCTGCGCGCCTCCCGCGTGCTGAACTGGTATGGGAACTGAGCTTTCGCGCCGGCGGTCCTTCGTGGCTCTTTCCGGTTTGCGCAACGAATTGCGTTGCCGATAATGGCGACCCACTCCGCACGATTTGCCATGCTTCGTCCCCACGCTCTGCAGATTTCACCGCCCGGCGCTGTGCCGCTGACGCCGGAACAAAAGCGCTTCAACCTGCTGCTCGCCAAGATCGACAAGGCGCGCACCCGCCTCACGGTGTGGCAGGAAAACATGCCGCTGTTCGCGCAGGCACACGCGCACCGCGCGGCACCGCTGGAGGCCGCACTGATGGTCGATCGACGAGCCTGGCTGAACGAACTCGACACCGCAGCGGGCCAGACCGGCTGGACCCGCAGCGAACGCGAAACCTTGTCCGAAACCATCCTCGACCTCGCGGCGATGCTGATCGAAATCACCCCTGACGAGGACGAGATCCCGGCGCTGAAGGCTGTTTTCAACAAGCACTCCGAAGTCGACTTCGACAGCGAAGAGCGGCAAGGTCTGCAAGCGATGAAGGGCCTGTTCGAAGCCATGAGCGGGCTCGACCTGGGCGACGCCGACGTGGCCTCGGAAGACGAACTCATGCAGCGCGCAGAAGAAAAGATGCGCGCGCGTGAGGGTCGGGCCGAGCATGCGGCCGAGCCAGCGGCCGAACACGGCGCTGCCATGCATGACGGCGCCGCCCGCAACAGCAGCGCGCGGCGGCCGAGCAAGGCGCAGTTGAAGCGCGACGAAGAGGCTCGCCAGGTCACTCAAACCGTGCGCGAGGTGTTTCGCAAGCTCGCCAGTGCGCTGCATCCCGACCGCGCCACCGACGATGCCGATCGCAGCGCCAGGACGGCCATGATGCAGCGCGTGAACCGCGCTTACGAAGCGAACAACTTGCTGGCCTTGCTCGAGCTGCAGCTCGAGATCGAGCAGGTCGACCGCGACCACATCGCCAACGCACCGGCCCAGCGCATTCGCCACTTCAACAAGCTGCTGGCCGAACAGTTGCAAGAGCTGGAGCAGGAACTCGTGGACACCGAATTGCGCTTTTGCGCCCAGTACTTCGTGTTCGACGATCGCCGGATCGACCCGGCCAAGCTGACGCGGGTTCTCGACGACGATGTGCGCGATTTGCGCATGGCCCAGTCGACATTGGCGCGCGACCGCAAGATGCTGCTGAACCGGCCCAGCGCCAAGCGCTGGTTGAAGCAGCGGCGCCGCGAAATGCGTGACGATGCGATGGACGACTTCATGTTTTGAACGAGTGATGCAGCGTGGAGCGGATCGTGTCGGCTGCGCTCTCGTCACGAGAAACAAACGCCGGGCCGCCCCAAGTGTTTCTCATCCCCTTGGGGGGCGGACGACGTATGTCGTCGGCCTTGGGGCTTCGTCAGTCCTCCAGCTCCGCCTTCGCCATCTCGACATCCAGCCGCTCCATCGCGTCCATCGCCTGGCACGCGGCGGCATCTTCGTAGAGCTTGGTGGCTTCCTTCATTTTCTTGTCGCCCTCCAGCATCACCATCCCGTTCGCGTACTCGACCATCGCAATGGCCGAGGCGGGGTTGAGCTTGAGCGCGGTCTTGAACATGTTCAGGCCGGCGTCTTTGCTGGCGCCTTGCGTGCGACCGAGCAGCGAGCCCACTTTGTCGATCACCTCGGCGTGAAACGCGCCCAAGGCGATGTGCGCATCGGCATGCCTGGGTTGCAGTTGAATCGCTGTTTCGAGTGCGCCCTTGACCTTGCCGCCCAGGCCCTGCGCGAGCGCTTTGGTGATGCTGATGCCCTGGCTGTAACGGCCCAGCGCATAGGCCATGAAGTAGTGGGCGTTGGCGTTCTTCGGCTCGGCAGCCACTTGCGCTTCGGCGCGCTGCGAGACCTCCAGAAACAGCGCGAGTTTGGTCTTCTCGTTCTTCTCAAGATAGTTGGCGTAGATCGCCTGCGCCTTGTTGGTCACGGTGATTCCAGAGGCGCCGGCCTTCAGCCCGGCCTCGGTGGCTTTCTGGAATTCCCCGGCATGGAACAGCGCCCACGCGGCCAGCACGTTCTCGTCCTTCGCGGCTGTGGCCCAGGGCTCGGCGTCACCGGCGTGCAGCCGCGCCCAGTTTTTTTTCAGGGCCGCAGCGTTGAAGGTGTACTCGGTAGCGTCGTAGGGGAAAGCGGTCCATTTGGCCATTTTTCGTCTCCGGTTGGGTTCAGGGTTTGGAGTAGGGCCCGACAAGGCCGAGCAGGTGTTCTTTTTGCGCAGGTTCGAGGTAGGGCATCAGCAGGCTCAACACGTGGAAGGCGCCGCGCAGCAGCGCCGCACCGGCGTTCTCGGGCTCCAGCGCGCGGCGCGGGTCGCGCACGTATTCGTAGCTGAGCCAGTAGGTCAGCACCACCACCATCGCCGTGGCCACCGACTCGGCCTCGCGCGCGTCGATGCGCATCGCGCTGCCGCGGCCCAGGCCATTGAGCAGGCTTTGCACCGAACGCGATTTGTTCTTCAGCACGAACTGAAAATGCGTCTCCAGCTTGCGGTTCTTGCTCAGCAGGTCGTTCAGGTCACGGTACAAAAAGCGGTACTGCCAGATCAGCTCGAACAGCATGTGAAAGAACAGCCAGGCGTCTTCGACGTTGCGCACGTTGTCGGCCGCGTGCAGCAGTTCGTTCAGCGATTTTTCGTAGCGGTCGAACAGGCTGTTGATCAGCTCGTCTTTGGCCGGATAGTGGTAGTACAGGTTGCCGGGGCTGATGTTCAGCTCGGCCGAAATCAGCGTGGTCGATACATTCGGTTCGCCGAAGCGGTTGAACAGCTCGAGAGTGATTTCCAGAATGCGCTCGGCCGTGCGGCGTGGCTTCTTGGCTTGGGTGGCCATGGCGGGTGCTGCGTGCCGGGTGCTGGGTGCGTTCTGGGGTGGGCCGGTTTGCGGGCAATCTAGCACCAAGCTCGCGGCTGTCCAATGGCGGGCACCCCAATAGGCGATCAGCAACAGGCGCCAGGCAACAGGCGATCGGCGGCAGCGGGCGCTGCGCATGAATCGAGTCGGCTGCCTACAATCCAGTCCCTCATGACGCCCCAGACACCCCACCTCCCCGCCATTTCCTTCCAGCACGTCAGCAAGACCTACAGCAGCAGCCGCGGTGCGGTCAAGGCGCTGGACGACGTGTCGTTCAACATCGAGGCCGGCGAATTCTTTGGCCTGCTCGGCCCCAACGGGGCGGGAAAGACCTCGCTGATCAGCATTTTGGCCGGCCTGTCGCGCGCCAGCAGTGGCAGCGTGACGGTGCATGGCCACGACGTGGTGCGCGACTACGCTGCTGCCCGGCACAGCTTGGGCATCGTGCCGCAAGAGCTGGTGTTCGACCCGTTCTTCAGCGTGCGCGAATCGCTGCGCATTCAAAGTGGCTACTTCGGCGTTCGCAACAACGCAGCCTGGATCGACGAGCTGCTCGGCAGCCTGGGCCTGGCCGACAAGGCCGACGCCAACATGCGCCAACTGTCGGGCGGCATGAAGCGGCGCGTGCTGGTGGCGCAGGCGCTGGTGCACCGCCCGCCGGTGATCGTGCTGGACGAGCCCACCGCAGGTGTCGACGTGGAGCTGCGCCAGACGCTGTGGCAGTTTGTCGCCAAGCTGAACAAGCAGGGCCACACGGTGCTGCTGACGACCCACTATCTGGAAGAAGCCGAAGCGCTGTGCGGGCGCATTGCCATGCTCAAGCAGGGCCGGGTGGTGGCGCTGGACAGCACCTCGGCCCTGCTGGCCGGCACCGCGAGCACGATGCTTCGCTTCAAGCTCGACAAGCCGCTGCCGCCGGTGCTCGTGGCCAATGCGCGAGTCACGGGCCGCATCGTCCAGTTCACGGCGCACGATGCGCGCGAGGTCGAGTCGAGCCTGGCCGTGCTGCACGCGGCCGGTTGCGAGCCCGAAGATCTGGAGATCGGCCGCGCCGACCTCGAAGACGTGTTCATCGAGATCATGCACGGCGAGAC